>JAWKJB010000001.1:600000-902509 GCA_041393965.1 Acidimicrobiia bacterium
CCCACGAGTTCCAACCGTCGTCGGAGCAGGTCGCCGCGATGGCGACCGCAGACCTCGTCGTGGCGAACGGCCTTGGTCTCGAACATGGCCTTGAGAAGGTCCTCGACGCCTTGGCCGCCGATGGGCAGACGGTCCTTGCGATTGGCCCGCTCGTCGATCCACGGTCATGGGAAGGCACGAGCTGCCTCGAAGAGAATGCCTGTGACCCCCATGTGTGGATGGACCCCGAACGGGTCGCGGCCGGGGCGTTCCAGATCGCTGATGCCCTTGCGGCCATTGACCCAGAAACCGACTGGAATGGCCGGGCCCGCGAGTACGCAGCCACGATGGAGACAACGAGTGACGACATGGCGGAGGTGCTTTCGAGTGTTCCCCCGGAACTCAGACGGCTTGTCACCAACCACGACTCGCTCCGATACTTCGCCGACCGTTTCGGTTTCGAAGTGGTCGGAAGCGTCATTCCCGGCGGCACGAGCCTCGGGAACCCGAGCTCTTCGGATCTCGCCGACCTGACCGCGGTCATGAACCAGGAGCAGATCGGCGTGATCTTCACCGGTGCAGGGGACCCGGTCGTTCTCGCCGAGGCGGTGGCTGGTGGCGTCGAGGGTGGTGCGTCGATCGTGCCGCTGTTCATCGGGTCGCTGTCGGGGCCGGAGGATCAGGCGTCGTCGCTCGCCGAGATGCTCCGCATCGACGCAGAGCGGATCGCTGGAGCGCTGCAATGAGCGAGGTAGGTTCACTCCTGTGGACTGGCTGACCGCTCCGTTCGAGCTTGCGTTCCAGCAACGGGCCCTCGTCGGGGGCTCGCTTGCCGCCATCGCGCTCGCCTTGGTCGGCACCTGGGTCGTTCTCCGTGGCATGTCCTTCCTCGGCGACGCCCTCGTCCACGGTGTCGTCCCCGGTATCGCGCTCGCAATCCTGCTCGATTTCAATGTCCTCGTCGGGGCCGCGCTTGCTGCCACCGTCATGATGCTGGGCATCAACCTTGTCCACCGCCAGACCTCGTTTTCGGAGGACACCGGGATCGGACTCCTCTTCGTCGGCATGCTCGGTCTCGGTGTGATCCTCATCTCGCGCACCGATGCGTACGCAGGGAATCTCACCGAGATCCTGTTCGGTGATGCGCTCGGAGTGACATCGGGCGACATCGTGACGCTCGCCGTGCTCACGGGCCTCGTCCTTGTGGCTTCGTGGGTCCTGTATCGCGCCTTTCTCGTGCTATCGTTCAACGAACAGAAGGCCGAGCTGCTCGGGCTCCGACCCCGCTTCGCCCACGCCGCCCTCCTCGGCCTCATCGCGGTGACGATCATCGGCTCGTACCAGACCGTCGGAACCCTGCTCGTCTTCGGGTTGTTGGTCGGTCCTCCGGCCACCGCGGCCCTGATCGTGCGGCGTGTGCGGTTGATGATGGCGACCGCATCGCTGATCGGCGTCGCGTCGGTGTTCGTCGGGCTCCTGATCAGTTACCACGCCGACACCTCGGGCTCCGCAACGGTTGCCGTTGTGCCGATCGTGCTGTTCTTCGTCGTCCTCGGTATCCGATCCCTTGCCCAGCGCCTTCGAATCCCTGCAACGGTCCCGTGAATCGCGCCGACGCCGTCGCTGCGCTGGGTTCATCCGATGAGGTCTGGGATGTCGTTGTCATCGGCGGCGGTGCAACCGGTCTCGGCACGGCGGTCGAGTCGGCCTCCCGTGGGTACCGCACCCTCCTTGTGGAGCAGTCCGATTTCGCAAAGGGCACATCGAGCCGGAGCACCAAGCTCGTCCACGGCGGTGTGCGATATCTCAAGCAGGGCAATGTCTCGCTGGTTCTCGAAGCGCTCAAAGAGCGCGGACGCCTGATCCACAATGCCCCGCACCTCGTCAAGAACCTTCCGTTCATCGTGCCGCGCTATGACTGGTGGGAAGGGCCCTTCTACGGCGTGGGCCTGCGGGTCTACGACATGCTCGCTGGCAAGCTCGGACTCGGCTCTTCCCGGAATCTGGATGTCGACGAGACCCTCCGGCTGATTCCGACCGTCGAACCCGAGGGGCTACGGGGCGGGACGGTGTACCACGACGGTCAGTTCGACGACGCGCGTCTTGCGGTCACGCTCGCGCGGACGGCCGTCGACAAGGGTGCGGTTGTCGTCAACTATGCGCGTGTCGTCGCCCTTACCAAGCGGGGCGGGCTGACGGCCGGTGTCGTCGCCCGCGATGTCGAGTCCGGCATCGAGTATGAGGTTCGCGCGAGGGTCGTCGTCAACGCGACGGGCGTGTTCGCCGATGAGGTGATCCGCATGGATCAGCCCGATGCCAAACCGATCCTGCAACCGAGTCAGGGCGTTCATCTGGTCCTGCCGAAATCGTTCCAGCCCGGTGAGGCAGCGATCATGGTCCCGAGGACCGACGATGGGCGCGTCCTGTTCGCCGTGCCGTGGCTCGACCGAGTCGTCGTCGGGACCACGGACACACCGCTCGACGCGGTGTCACTCGAACCGAGGGCGCTGCCAGAAGAGATCGAGTTCCTCCTGACGCATGCGGCGCGCTATCTCACCCACGACCCGGAGCCCGGCGATGTGCTCAGTATCTTCGCTGGCCTGCGTCCCCTTGTGAGGGTTGATTCCGAGGACCTGACCTCGGAGTTGTCGAGGGACCACACGGTGGTGATCGGCTCATCGGGATTGGTCACCGTCACGGGCGGGAAGTGGACGACCTACCGAAGGATGGGAGAGGATGTCATCGATCGTGCGGTCACGGTGGGGCAGCTCGAGGAGCGCCCTTCGGTCACCGAGTCGTTGCTTCTTCACGGTTCCGTCGCGGACGACTCGGCCCTCGGTGAGGGGTTCTCCGAATACGGCTCCGATGCCCGACACATCGAGGGCCTTGTGAAAGATTGCCCAGAGCTTGGCGAACCGCTCGATCCAAGGCTGCCCTATGTCGGAGCGGAAATCGTGTGGGCGGTCCGTCGTGAGATGGCGAGGACGGTCGAGGACGCACTCGCCCGCAGGACGAGGGCCCTCCTGCTCGATGCGCGGGCATCTGCGGACATTGCACCGGCGGTCGCCGCCCTGATGGCGGACGAACTCAGTCACGATCGCGAATGGGAAGCTGCCCAGGTTGCCGACTTCCGTGCGATGGCGTTGGAGTATGTGCTGGCCTGACCGCCGTCACACTGCCGTTCTACTGCCGTTCCGTGGGCCAGAACCGACCGTTTTGGTGGTCCGCGAACCCTGGGTACGCGGCTTAGATGAGGGTGGCGACCAGTAGGGCTTTGATCGTGTGGAGCCGGTTCTCGGCCTGGTCGAAGACGATGCTCGCGTCCGACGAGAATACCTCGTCGGTCACCTCGAGGCCGGATGACATGCCGGTGTGTTGCATGATCTCGGCGCCAACCGCGGTGTTGGCGTCGTGGAATGCGGGCAGGCAATGCATGAACTTCACATCAGCGTTGCCAGTCGCCGCCATGAGCCCGGATGTCACCTGGTAGGGGGTCAGGTCGGCGACGCGCTTGGCCCAGACCTCCTTCGGTTCTCCCATCGACACCCACACATCGGTATGGACGAAATCGACCCCCTTCACCGCCGCGTGCACATCGTCGGTGAGGGTGAGCGACGCTCCTGTGGTTTGCGCGATGCCCCGTGCGGTTTCGAGCACATCGGACGGGGGGTGGAGGTCGGGTGGACCGGCGAGACGCACATCGGCGCCGAGCAGGGCTGCCATGACGAGATGTGACCGCGCCATGTTGAAACGGAGGTCTCCAACAAAGGCGTATGCGATCCGGTCGTACGGCTTCCCGGATGCTTCGGCCATGGTCAGGAAATCGGCGAGCATCTGGGTCGGATGCCATTCGTTCGTGAGACCGTTGTACACCGGCACTCCTGCGCATGCTGCAAGGACCTCGATGTCGGCCTGGTGTCGTCCGCGGTACTGGATCGCGTCGTACATGCGTCCGAGCACCCTTGCAGTGTCCGCAATCGATTCCTTGTCGCCCATCTGGGACCCCGACGGATCGAAGGTCGTCACATGGGCTCCCTGGTCGAATGCGGCAACCTCGAAAGCGGCTCGTGTCCGGGTCGATGGCTTCTCGAAGACCAGGGCGATGTTCTTCCCAGCGAGCATCGGCGTCTCGGTTCCGTCCCGCTTCGCCCGTTTGAGATCTGCCGACCGGTCGAGCAGCGATCGCAACTCGTCCGAGGTGAAGTCGACTTCCTTGACGAACGAACGCCCGGTGAGGCTCACGGTCATCGGTCTTGGACTTCCTTTCGGGTGATCAGGTCTCACGGTAGGTGATTCCCTCGTACTCGGCCGCGACGATGGTCCCTGCGTCGCGGGCGAGGATGAGACGAATCTCGTCCAAGGATCCGATGCCGGCCGGTTTGCCTGTCGCCATGGCGAACTCGCATGCGGCTTCCACCTTCGGACCCATCGAACCGGGGGGAAACTCGTCAGCAATCTCGAGCAAGGCCTCGGGATGTGCCGTCGCGATGGCCCGCTGCGTCGACAGCCGCCAGTCGCGATAGGCAGCGTCAGCATCGGTTGCCATGACGAAGAAGTCAGCGTTCACCCCCGTCGCAAGCAGGCCCGAGGCGTAGTCCTTGTCGATCACGGCTTCGACCCCGACGAGCTTGTGGTTGTCGTCGTACATCGTTGGGATCCCACCTCCGCCTGCGCAGATCACGACCGATCCGTGCTCGAGCATCCAGCGGACCTGGCGCAGCTCGAAGATCCGTTTCGGGCGCGGAGAGGGAACGACGCGGCGGTACGCATCCCCGTCGGACATAAAACGCCATCCTTTCAGGTCGACGAGGGCAAGGGCCGTCTTCCGGTCATAGAACGGTCCGATCGGTTTCGTCGGGTTCTCGAAGGCGGGATCGTTCGGATCGACCTCGATCATCGTCAACAAGGTCGTCAGCGGCCGTTCGAACGGAAGGCGGTTGCCGAGCTCCTGCTCGACGATGTAACCGATCATGCCCTGGGTCTCGGCACCGAGGACATCGAGGGGAGCAGGGGGAATGTCCTCGATCGCTTCGCCTTGGAGGGCGAGGAGGCCAACCTGGGGACCGTTGCCGTGGGAGATCACGAGTTCGTGGTCGAGGGCGACCGGCGCGAGTTGGTCGCACGCGACACCGACATTGGCTCGCTGGTTGGCGCTGGTCAACGCCTCGCCCCTTCGCAGCAGCGCGTTGCCGCCGAGTGCGACGACGACTCTCACGGAACGAATGCTCTCATCGAGGCGAGATTAGGGTGCATCGGACGGGAGGTGGAGATGACGGGATTCGGCGCCTATTCCGAGGTCGGGAGGCTCAGGAAGGTCCTCGTGCACCGTCCCGGACTCGAGATGCGTCGGCTGACACCGACCAACGCCTCCGAACTGCTCTTCGAAGATGTCATCTGGGCGAAGAAGGCGGGGAAGGAACATGACGAGTTCGTGTCGCTGATGCGATCGGACTTCGACATCGAGGTCATGCACATCGACACGCTGCTCGCCGAGGTCGTGTCACAACCCGAGGGACGAGCGTTCATCCTCGACCGCAAGATCGTTCCGAATGAGGTCGGGGTCCTCGGTGCCGACGAGCTTCGGGCGTGGATGGACGAGCTGGATTCCGACACCCTGGTGCGGCACCTCATCGGCGGCCTCACCGTCGGTGAGATGCCACCGGATTTCGGTGTTGCCGCGTCCAAGGCCTGGGGTGAGAACGAGTTCGCCATTCCGCCACTCCCGAATCAGCTCTTCACAAGGGACAGTTCCTGCTGGATCTATGGAGGGGTCACGCTCAACCCCATGTTCTGGCCGGCGCGACGAAAAGAGACCCTGCACCTTGCAGCGATCTACAAGTTCCATCCATCGTTCCGTGACGGTGACTTCACGGTGTGGTGGGGCGATCCGGTGGAGGAGGACCGCGGCAACGCGATGCTCGAAGGGGGCGATGTCATGCCGATCGGCAACGGTGTCGTCCTCATCGGCATGGGTGAGCGGACGACATACCAAGCGGTCGGGCAGGTCGCAAAGCGGCTGTTCGAAGCCGGTGCAGCACAGCGGATCATCGTCGCGAAGATGCCAGCCGATCGGGCATCGATGCATCTCGACACGGTCTTCACCTTCTGCGATGTCGACCTCGTCACCGTCTATCAACCGGTCATCGAGTCGATCCAGCCGATCAGCTACTACCCGTCGGATCGCGGCCTCGATGTTGTGGTCGAGCAGCGTGGTTGGATCGAAGTGGTCGGCGATGCGCTCGGCCTTTCCGAATTGCGGGTCGTGACCACGGGCGGCGATCCGTTCGAACAGGCGCGTGAGCAGTGGGATGACGGGAACAATGTGATTGCACTCGAGCCGGGTGTGGTCGTCGCGTACGACCGGAACGAGTGGACCAACGCCCGGCTCCGGGACGCGGGCGTCACCGTACTCGAGTTCGAGGGTTCCGAGCTCGGCCGCGGGCGTGGCGGAGGGCATTGCATGACCTGCCCCGTGTGGCGCGAGCCGGTGTGATGCGAGGCTCCGGACGCGACGATGCCCCCCGGCGTGCGGGGGCATCGCAGGTTGGCTGTCTGTGGTTATGAGCCGAACTTGAACACCCTGACCGTCTCGGATCCGCCGAGCCATGTCAGGTCGATGTTCATGACCGACAGGCTGAGCGGTCCGACGGGCCGTGGGTCCACGGTCAGCCACACGAAGTTTGTCCCTGGCGAGAGAACGAATTCGTCGGCGATCGAGAGCCGGTCATAGCTCTCGTCGATGGTCAGCGTCACATCGAAGGCCTCATTGTTGGTCACCTTCAGCGCTGAGAACCCGACATTGTGGCCCATCGTGATGGTGGTGGGGTCAACGGTGATGTTGTAGTCGACGAGAATCCACGGCCCGATCGGAACGATCGGATCGAGCGGGAACAGGGGGTCGATCATGAACGGCTTGAATCCCGTGACATGGACGACCTTGTCACCGGCGTCGGTGGACAGTCCGGCAAGGATGCTGTAGGCACCGGAAGCGAGTGGTGTGGTGTCGACCGTGAGCGTGATCGCATGGGAAGCACCACCGGCGACCGTGACTCCCGCGGCGGGCCCGAACGAGATGTGGGGTGAGTCCGACGAGATCCCGGTGATCGTCAACGGCTCATCTCCGGTGTTGCCGACCACGATCGTGCCACTCGTTGCGACGCCGAGATCGACATCGGACGGTGCCTCGAGATGCGCCGGATCCGGTGCCGGTGCCGGTGCGGGTGCCGGTGCGGGTTCTGGTGCGGGTGCCGGTGCGGGTTCTGGTGCGGGTGCCGGTGCGGGAGCTTCGGGTGCGGCTTCCGCCGGTTCGGTTGTGGTCGTTGCAGCCATTGTCGTGGTCGGAGCCGCGGCCTCGACGACTGTGGTGGTTGGGGCGGGTTCCTGCGGTGCTGCAAGGGCCTCGTCGCCACCGCCGTTCATGATGAGGGCGACAGCTGCGGTCCCTGCGGCGATCGCGAAGGCGATGGCAAGGACCACGGCCTGACGCCAGTTCGTGGTCCGCACGGGGCTCGGATAGGTTGGGGTGGTCTGATCGGTCATGGTCGGTCCTCCGGTTCCAAAGCGTCCGGACTGTCCGGACACAGGAGAGACGGACACGACGACGATCCCTTACACCCCACGCAAGGATTCTTTTTCAGGTCCGCTGTGGGGAGTTGTGCAGGTCATGCTCCGGTTGCGACACCTGGACAGCCCGGGTGTAAGTTCTCGGGAGTTGGCGCGTCTATCGGATGTGTATGCCAAACAACGACCCTCGAACCGACTCCGAGCTTGTCTCCCTCACCTTGGGGGGCGACAAGGCTGCGTTCGCGTCGATCTACGACCGGTACGCCGACCGGCTCCACTCGTACTGCTTCGTCATGCTTCGTGACCCCCACGCCGCAGCGGATGCGACGCACGATGCCTTCGTCAAGGCTGCCACCCGTCTGTCGCAGCTCCGTGATCCGTCCAAGCTCCGACCGTGGCTGTTCTCGATCGCACGCAACGAGGCGCTCGCGGAGGGTCGACGGCGGCAGCGGCAGGCCCCCGTCGAGGATCTCTCGGAGGAGCTGGTGTCGGATCCCGACCCGAGCTACGGCTTGGCGCAGGCCGAGCTCAAGGAGCTCGTATGGTCGGCGGTGGCGGGGCTCCAGGAGCGAGACCGGGACCTGATGACCCTCCATCTCGTCGAAGGCCTCGACGGCGCTGACCTCGCCGAAGCGATGGGTGTCCAACCCGCCCATCTCCATGTGATGCTGTCACGCATGCGCGATCGGGTCGAAAAGGCCCTCGGCGCCCTCCTCATCGCCCGGCTCGGTCGTGACGATTGCAACGAACTCGCCGCACTGCTCTCCGATTGGGACGGGAAGTTCACGCTCGAAGTCAGATCCAAGGTGACGCGGCATGTGGAGTCCTGTGATGTGTGCGACGAGAAGCGATCGGCGCTGGTCTCTCCCGCAGCGCTGCTGCCGAGCGTCGTCTTCGTGCCAGCACCTGCCGCCGTGCGGACCCTCGTGCTCACCGATGTCGATCCGGCTTTGGCCAGCATGGAAGCGGCGTCGGGGTCAGGGCCTGCGGTCTCGTCGGGAAGCGCCTCCAAAAGCGCGCGCTTGGCGAAGGCGGGGCTCGCTGCGCTGGTGGTCGCCGCCGCGATGATCCTCGGGGTCGGCAGCGGCACGGTGCTCATGAAACCGGAACCACCCGCTGTCTCCCCGGTCGTGTCGCTCACCTCGTCAACGACGGCACCGCCGACGACCGTCACGACAACGACGCTTTTGACGACGACCACAACCTCGACGACCACAACAGCGCCCGCACCACCGGCGCCGGCGATGCTGCGTGTGGATAGGGCGCGTATCGACTTCGGTTCGACGCTTTCGACCGCCACCGTGGTGCTCACGAATACGGGTGAGGAGTCCACGGAGTGGGTAGTAGGCCGCACCGACGGCACCTTCACCGTCCGGCCCGGTCGGGGCATACTCGGGGCAGGCGAATCGGCGACCGTCACCGTCGGGTTCGGGCGCTCGGAGGTGGGCGAAGGAGATCGCAGCCGCACCGTGACCTTCTCATCGGCGTCTTCGGTCGCAACCGTCGACCTGATCGGATCGGTCGAGCGCAACCCCGTCATCTCGGACATCTACTCCCCGTATCAGGTGGTCTACGCCGTGAGTGGTGACATCGTGTGCGCGCCCACGATCGCTCCGATGGCGTGGATCGTGGCCGACGAATCCCCGATCGCGACCGTCCTCGTACGGTGGTGGGATGGGCTCAAGATGGTCGAGGTTCCCGCCCAGTCCGAGGGCAACGACAGCTACTTCGTTGAGGTCGGGCCCTTCTCGGCGGCGGGCTCGGGCTCACCGACGATCGTTGCCACCGACACCCGCGGCAACTCGAGGACCGCTGTTGTAGATCTTGCCGTCGAGTCCTGCTGAGTCACGGTGCGAACGCAGCGAATGCAGCGGATGCGCCGGTTCGCAGAGGACCGCTGTGGCCGAAACATGCCATGTCGAAGTCGAAGGCTCCGAGCTTGGTGATGCTCGCGGTGATCGAATCGGTCGATCGGTTGAACCAGCCCCGCTTGATCGTGCCACCCGAGTGTGCCGCAGCGTCGCCGACGAACAGGATTCCGTCGCCGCGGTCGAGGAGGAACGACAGGTGGCCATCCGTGTGGCCGGGTGTGTCGATGACCGAGAAATCCTCCGGCAAGCCGCCCTCGAATCCCTCCGCAACGATGTGGTCCACAGGGAGGCTCGCCGCCTTCGGCATGATCTTCATCAGCAGGTCAACGAGTGGGACCCGTTCGAGGACCGGTGGTGGTGGGGCAGGGAGATCGCCCCGGATGATCGCGGCGTCCTCGTGGGATGCGAAGACGGGTGCTGCCGAAGCGGACCGGAGAGCTGCAGCGCCACCGAAGTGATCGAAGTGGCCGTGGGTGAGCAGGATCGCCGTGATGTCCTTCGAAGAGCGCCCGATGTCGGACAGACCCTCGATGATGACGCCGTGGCGTCTCGGGAGCCCGGTATCGATGAGCGTGATGCCCTCGTCACCGTCGACGACGAACGCGTTCGCCCCGGTCGACACCTGATAGACGCCCTTGGCAAGCTCTTCCATCTCCGAACTCTATCTCAGGACGAAGACCCCGTGGCCGCGCTGTAATTCTCCCCACCGACCCGGTTGTAGGAGGTGAGCACGAGGACCGATTCGTTTCTGAGGACATCCCTGGTCACCGCGATGTCCCGTGCGTGGAGTCGGTCGATCCAATCGGACGGCTTGTCGCCCTCATCGAACCCGGCTGCTCGTGCATCCTCGTCGCGGGCGCCGATGATCACCGCAGAGATTCCGCTCCATGGGATCGCCCCGAGACACATCGCGCACGGCTCGACACTCGTGGCGAGCATCATCGGCTGGCGTCTTCGGTCCCCGAGATCGTATCGGCCGAGGGCCGCACCCGCGATGGCCATCGCGATGATCTCGGCGTGCGCCGTCGGGTTCAATGCGGGGACCACGAGGTTCACGCCGGGTGCCACGAGCCGGTGGGTGGATGCGTCAAAGACAGCCGCCCCGAAGGGCCCTCCCGTCCCGTGCGCGACATTGCCCATGGCGAGCGCGTTCGCGAGTCCAACCTTGTCCTCGTCGGACTCATACACTTCGTCGTAGTCGACGACCGAAGAAATCCAGTCCGGGAGGGCACAGGTGAACGACAATCCGTTCGTCACGATTCGTCCTCGACACGGGCTTCCACCCGGTCATGGTATCCCTACCGACGGCGCCACCCTTGGACGGAGAGCGCGGGGAGGGTTCCCCGCTAGAGCCCCTTGGGTCGAAGATATCGCTCAGCGAGGGCGGCAAGCCAATCGACCAGCAGCGCGAGAATCGCAACCAGAGCCGCGCCGACAAAGATGGCCGTGTTGCGTTGGAGTTTCAGCCCCGAGTTGATGGTCTCGCCAAGGCCACCGGCGCCGATGAGAAACACGAGAGCCCCCATGCCGACATTGATGACCAGAGCGGTCCGTACGCCGGCAAAGATGACCGACACCGCAAGGGGCAACTCGATCTTCACGAGGGCTTGAAGACGAGACATGCCCATGCCCCGCCCGGCCTCGATGACTGACTGATCGACCTGCTCGAGGCCAACCATCGTGTTGCGCAGCACGGGCAGAAGACCGAACACCGCCAGGGCGACGACCGCGGTGGTCGTACCTCCGATCCACAAGCCGATTCCCTGCCCGAGCCATGCGAAGAACAGCACGATGAGCCCGTAGGCGGGAATCGCCTGTCCAGAGTTCGCGATCGTCAGGATGGGTGTCGCGAGGCGCTTGAAGCGCGGCCGGGTGATGAGGATTCCTGCAGGTATCGCGACGCCCACCACCACCACCGTGGACCACAGCGTTGTTCCGATATGCTGTCGCGCTTGCCGAAGAAGTTTGTCGGGTTCGAGAATGTCGGCCGTTGTCTTGTCGAAGTCCGAATAGGTCCACACGATGATGACCATGGTGGCGAGCAGAATCAGAGTGATGGGGGTGATCCACAGGTCGTATCGTCGGTCGCGCGTGGTCGATGGGACCTCCCTTGCGATGTCGGGGGCTCTCGCGGCGATGTCAACGGCCATTGGCGGCTCCGTTGCGCAAACGCTGGGTTTCCTCGGCTGAGCGAATGATGTCGATGAGGCTCTCGAGCCGTATCACGCCCTGGTATTCACCCTTCGGGTCGACGACACACGCCGTACCGACGGACGAGTGCAGCATCGATTCGAGGACGTCGTGGAGCGTGTCCTCTGGCTCGACCGTGGCGCGGATCGGAAGACCCGACTCGTGAAGCGGCAGATCGGTTGCGTCGAGAGCGGTTGCGTCGATCCAGCGTACGGGTATCCGGTTCTCATCGAGGAGCAAGAGCCACTGGCGGGATGTGCCAGCGAGCGTGGCCCGCATCGAGTCACGCGATCCCGTGTCTTGGACACACACCGCGTGTCCCACATCGATGTCGCGGACGCGCATGAGGCTGAGGCTTTTGAGCGTTGCCCCGGATCCGAGGAAGTCCTCGACAAATGCGCTTGCGGGGGATGCAAGGATCGCTTCGGGGGTGTCGTGTTGTGCGATGACCGACTGTTCCTTGAGGATCGCAATCCGATCTCCCATCTTGATCGCCTCGTCGACATCGTGGGTGACGAACACGATCGTCTTCTTCAGGTCGGCTTGGAGGCGAAGGAACTCATTTTGGAGGCGATCGCGGGTGATGGGATCAATCGCACCGAATGGTTCGTCCATGAGCAACACATCGGGATCCGCGCCAAGTGCACGGGCGACTCCAACTCGCTGTGCCTGCCCGCCCGACAACTCCTTGGGGTAGCGGTTCCGGTAGATCGAAGGATCCATGCCGACCATGTCGAGCAGCTCGTCGACCCTCGAATCGACCCGGGCCTTGTCCCAGCCGAGCAGCTCGGGCACCGTGGCGATGTTCTCCCGGATTGTCCGATGCGGAAAGAGCCCGATCTGTTGGATCACATATCCGATGCGGCGACGGAGACGATCCGGATTCACATCGGTGACATCGTCACCTTCGAAGATGATCCGACCTGATGTCGGTTCGATCATGCGGTTGATGAGTCGCAATGTGGTGCTCTTGCCGCATCCCGATGGGCCGACGAGGACTAGGACCTCACCTTCGTGGATCTCCAGATTGAGATCTGCCACCGCTGGCTGTTCGGTGCCGGGATAGGTCTTGGTGACATGCTCGAGGCGAATGAGGATGTCTGACATGGATCCTGCTTTCATGGTCGCAATCCCGGTGAGGTCGTCAGACGGCTCACAAGGGTGAAGAGGACATCGAACGCGAGTGCGAGCAGCACCGTGAATACGGTTCCTGTCCATATGGCTTCGAGGGAATTCGGGAGAGGCAGGCGGGCGAGGCCACTCTTGATGAAGTCACCGAGCCCGCCTCCGGCCACAAGGGTCGCGATCGCGGCGATACCTGCTGTGAGCAGGGATGAGATCCGAATACCGGTGATGATCACGGGCCATGCGAGCGGGATCTCGATCTTGCGCAGCCGCTGCCACGAACTGAGTCCCATCCCCCGTGCCGATTCAAGCACCGCGGGATCCACGCCAGCGAGTCCGGTGACGGTGTTGCGCAGAATCGGCAGAATGGCGTACAGATAGAGGGCGATGAAGGAAGGAAGGAATCCGAGGCCTGTCAGGGGGATGAATATGGTGAAAAGCGCCAACGACGGCAGCGTGAGGAACACGCTCGCAATCCCGAGCGAGATCTCCTTGGCCACGGGCCGGTGCCGCACGAGGATCCCCACGACAAGAGAGGTGATGGTTGCGACGATGACGACGGTCACGATGTAGATGGCATGCTCGTAGAGACCGACCGCGATATCGTCGGCTCGGTCCACCATGTATTCGAACCAGCTTGTTACGCCGTCCATGCGACCTCCTCGGGCGGAGCTGGGGGCTGGGGAGGGATCAGCGCGGATCCCTCCCCCTCCTTCATCTCTTTGCCCGTCAGTCGGAGATGAGCCCCTCTTCGACGAGGAAGTCCCGAGCGACATCGGCAGGATCTTCGCCCTCGGCCGAAACTCTCGCGTTGAGTTCGCCCATCCGCTCGTTGTCAAGGGGTGCAAGAATCAGCTCGGCGATGGCGTCGAATGCCTCGGGCGCTTCCTGATATTTGTCATCCCGGATGTTCATCGAGATGTTGTACACGATGTTGACACCCGGGTCCTCAACCAAGGTCAGGCCGAGTGCCGGGATACGCCCGTCGGTGGTGAAAACCTCACCGAAGTCACAGTTGTTGGCAGCTGTCTCGCTGTAGATGACGCCGGTATCGAGAATCGTGATCTGGCTGTCCGGGATGTCGTAGCCGGCGTACTCCTCCGTGAGCACCAACCCGTCCGACCGGCTCGGGAACTCAGATTCGAGGCACAAGGACGCATCGGGATTTGCTTCGAGATAGTCGACCATCGTCTGGATTCCGAACGCTCCGCCGTTATCTTCCGTGAGTTCGGGACTCGATACGAAGCCATAGGTGTTGTTGAACGGTGAGCGACCAAGCCAGTGAATGTCGTTCTCGGCCAGATCACGCTCGCGAACTCCCTGTGTGAGAGCCTCGGAATCGAAGCTGGGGTCCTCGAGTCCGAGATGCTGGGTCCATCCAGTTCCGTTGTATTCCATGTAGACATCGATGTCACCAGATTCGAGTGCAGCCCTTGCGACATTCGTACCGCCGAGGTTCACCTTGTTGTCCACTTCGGCGCCCGAAGCTTGGAAGGCGGCGACGAGGATCTCTCCGAGGATCAGCTGCTCATCGAAGTCCTTGGATCCAACGGCGATCTCAATTCCGCTGAGATCGTGTTCTGCGAGGGCTCCACCCTCGGCTCCGTCGTCGCTCCCGCACGCTGACGCAACGAGGGCAACCGCGATGAGTAACACGCCCACGATGCGCGTCTTGGGTCGGTATGGCATGGATGTCCCCTTCTTGTGGCTTCGGTTCTGGCTGTGTCGTGTCCGGCCACCAACGGCCGGTCGCGACGACATCGGCGGTCCCCGTAGCACGATTGCAACCGTTGGTGTGCTTTGTCGGTGGGTTCGAGTCCGCTGGCACCTGATCCCGTGTCGAGGCTTCGAGGTCGGAGCGATACACGCTCAACAACAGGCCACACGGGCATCAATCAACAGCGGATTCATCCGCTGACTGCCTGTCACCATAGCGAGCGGGAACCGAGTGTGTCAGTTCTGAGCGATTGACGCCTCAGAACGAACCTTTTTCGCTCATCAGGTCCAGTCGAGGATGACCTTGCCGCATTCGCCCGATGCAACCACCTCGAAGGCCGTCGCGAAGTCGGCTGCGGCGAAATGGTGCGTGATGGTCGGCGCCACATCGAGGCCGGTTTGGAGCATCGCAAGCATCTTGTACCAGGTCTCGAACATGCGTCGCCCGTAGATGCCCTGGAGGGTGAGGCCCTTGAACACGATGTCATTCCAGTCGATCGGGGCACGCCGGGGAGGAATGCCGAGCAGCGCAATCTTGCCCCCGTTGTCCATCGTCGAGATCATGTCGTGGAGCGCATCGGGGCTCCCCGACATCTCGAGCCCGACATCGAAACCTTCGACCATCCCGAGATCGGCCATGACCTCCGCGAGCGTCCCGCTGGTCGGATTGAGCTCAGCGTCCGCACCGAGGGAACCCGCGAGGCGAAGCCGATATTCGTTGATGTCGGTCACGACGATGAACCGTGCCCCGACATGGCGCGCGATCGCGACGGCCATCATGCCGATCGGCCCTGCCCCGGTCACCAGCACATCTTCGCCGACGAGATCGAAGTTGAGGGCCGTGTGGACGGCGTTGCCGAGGGGGTCGAGGATGCAACCGATGTCGTCGTCCACATCGTCTGGGAGGGGCTGGACATTCGAGCCCGGTATGACCACGAACTCCGCGAACGCTCCGGGACGGTTGACCCCAACGCCGCTGGTTCGGATGCACAGATGCCTGCGTCCCGCCTGGCAGTTACGGCACCGGCCGCACACCACATGGCCCTCACCCGAAACGCGCCGCCCGATATCGATCCCCTCGACCTCGGAACCGATGTCGGCAACGATTCCCATGTACTCGTGCCCGATGGCCATCGGTGTTGGCACCGTCGACGACGCCCACTCGTCCCATTCGAGAATGTGCAGGTCGGTTCCACAGATGGAGGTCTTGCGCACCGCGATGAGGACATCGTTTGGGCCCACGGTTGGCCGCTCGATGTCCTCCATCCAGATGCCGCGCTCCGGCTTTGCCTTGACCAGCGCCCGCATCACGCCACCACTCCGAGGGTGCGCCCAACCGTGGCGAAGGCATCGATGGCGGTAGCGAGATGGTCAGGGGTGTGCGCGGCGGACATCTGGGTGCGGATCCGGGCCTCTCCGTGGGGGACAACGGGGTAGGAGAACCCGATCGCGTAGACACCCTCTTCAAGGAGAGCATCCGCCATCTCGGTGGCGAGCCTCGCGTCTCCGAGCATGACGGGGATGATCGGGTGGTCTGCTCCCGCAAGCGTGAACCCGCTTGCCTCCATGCCGGCCCTGAACCGTGTGGCGTTGTCAGCGACCCGGGTGCGCAGCTCGGCGGAACCTTCCAGCAGGTCGATCGCGGCGATGGTCGTGGCGCTGATCACCGGAGCAAGGGAGTTCGAAAAGAGGTACGGTCGCGAACGCTGCCGCAACATCGTTGTGAGCTCCGATGGTCCCGCCGTGTACCCCCCGCTCGCACCGCCGAGCGCCTTCCCGAAGGTCCCCGTGACGATGTCGACGCGGTCGGTGAGCCCCCAATAGTCGGGTGTCCCCCCGCCGTTGCGGCCAACGAACCCGACGGCGTGCGAATCGTCGACCATCACGATCGCATCGTGTTGGTCTGCAAGGTCGCAGATAGCAGGAAGGTTGGCGATGATCCCGTCCATGGAGAACACCCCGTCGGTGACGATCATCCGGAAGCGGGCATCCTGAGCGGCTTCGAGCTGTGCCCTGAGGTCGGCCATGTCGTTGTTCGCGTAGCGGAACCGCTGTGCCTTGCAGAGCCTGATACCGTCGATGATCGAGGCGTGGTTCAACGCATCGGAGATCACCGCGTCGTCGGGGCCGAGCACCGTTTCGAACAGGCCACCGTTCGCATCCCAGCACGACGAGTACAACACGGCATCATCCTTGGCGAGGAAGCGGCTGATCCGGGCCTCGAGCTGTTTGTGCACGGTCTGGGTGCCGCAGATGAAACGCACCGACGCCATCCCGTAGCCGTACCGATCGAGCGCGACCTTTGCCTCCGACACCAGGACATCGCTGTGCGCGAGGCCGAGGTAGTTGTTGGCGCAGAGGTTGATGACCTGCGAGCCGTCATCGAGCGTGATGACGGCATCCTGGGGCGACGCGAGGACCCGCTCGAACTTGTACAAACCGGCATCTTTGATGGCGGCTGTTTCACCAGCGAGATGGTCCCGAAAACGCTTCGTCATGCGGCCTCCGTCCCCGAGTCTATGACACCCCCGAAGTCGGCCGTGGTGCAACCCAGGGCTGTACCCGGGGCTGCCACATGGATAGAGCCGAGTGGGAGCCCCGGGTTCGCCGGTACCGGGTGCCGATCGTGGTTGGGGGAATACGATGGGGGTGTGGGCGACACGACCGTACTCGTGGTGGACGACGAACCGATGGTTCGCGAGGTGATCTGCGCCTATCTCGCGAAGGAGGGCTACGCAACCTGCGAGGTCGATGACGGCCGAGCAGCGCTCGCCGCGGTCGGGGCGCTGTCACCTGCCCTCGTCATCCTCGATGTGATGCTCCCCGGACTCGACGGCTACTCGGTGCTTTCGCAGCTGCGCGAGCGAACGGAGGTCCCGGTCATCCTGCTCACGGCACGATCATCCGAGACCGATCGCGTCCTCGGCCTCGAGCTCGGCGCAGACGACTACATCGTGAAGCCGTTCAGCCCCCGTGAGGTTGTGGCGCGGGTGCGGGCGGTCCTGCGTCGTGCCGACGCACCCGACGCACGGACCGAACCACGGCGTGTCGAATCCGGTGATCTCATCGTCGACGGGGCGTCCCGCGAGGTCACCTTGGACGGGATCTCCGTTCCGATGCCGCCGCTGGAGTTCGATCTGCTCCTGTATCTCGCCGCATCGCCGCACACCGTGCACTCCCGTGCCGATCTCCTCGAACATGTCTGGAACTCGAGCGCCGACTGGCAGGACCCCTCGACGGTCACTGTTCACATCCGTCGACTTCGCAAGAAGATCGAGCGCGACCCGGACAATCCGGAACGCATCACCACCGTGTGGGGCCGCGGCTACCGTTTCGAACAATGAGGATCGCCCTCGCGTCGATCACTGCCGTGCTCGTTGGCCTTGCACTGTTCGAGGTCACAATGCAGCCATCCGGATCCGAACGCGCGGAGCTTGCGGTCATCTTCGTCCTGATGGCGACGCTGTCAGGTGTCGCTGCGGCCTTCCTTCCCCTCCTTGCGAGGCGCTTCCAGCGGCTGATCGTCACCCTGTTCGCACTCGCCCTCGTGTCGCTCGTTGTCGCATCGGTCGGGCTCGCCGTTGCCGCAAACCGCATGTTCATCTCCGACCACGACCTCACGCTGGTGCTCGTGGTCCTCGGTTTCGGACTCATCGCGGCGGTCGGATTCGCCGTCGCAGCGGCCCGAGGGCTCACCACCGACCTGTCCCGGATGTCGTCCGTTGCGCGAGATGTCGCCTCCGGCAACCTGGCTGCACGGACAAGCGTCGATCGGGCGGACGAGATCGGGGACCTCGCCAGAGATCTCGACGAGCTGGCCCGTCTCCTCCAGGAGGCAACGATCGCAAGGGAGCAGGAGGACACCCGCCGCCGTTCGTTCTTCGCAGCGGTGTCCCACGATCTGCGCACGCCCCTCGCCTCGATGCAGGCGGCGACCGAGGCGCTGCGGGACGGTGTCGCTGCCGATCCGGACCGCTACCTCGCTTCGCTCCTCACCGATGTGCGGGCTCTCCAGACCCTTGTGGACGACCTGTTTCTGCTCGCGCGCATCCAGGCAGGCGACATGACGCTCGACATCGACGCGACCGATGTCACCGAGGTCGCAGACGATGTCGTGCAATCGATGCTGCCGGTCGCCGACGACAAGGGTGTTGCGCTGAAACTCGATGTCGATGAACGCGTGGTTGTCGAGACGGCGCCCGCAGCGGTCGCAAGGGTCATCCGGAACCTCATCGACAATGCCATCCGTCACACGCCGAGAGGATCAACCGTCACGGTGACTGTCACCGGCGGTGGGGGAGCAACGGTCGTCGTCGCAGACGAAGGCCCGGGCTTCCCTCCCGAATTCATTGATCAGGCGTTCGATTCGTTCACCCGGTCGGATGCTTCCCGGTCGCGCCGCTCGGGTGGAGCGGGCCTCGGACTGGCCATTGCCAACGGACTCGTGACCGCTCTCGGCGGTGAGATCTGGATCGAGGCGACCAGCCACGGTGTCGTCGGCTTTCGTGTGCGACCCTACCGGCCCACACCTCCTCGCAATACACCTGATTGATGTTTCATGATCGATCATGATACGATGGGTGGATATGAAGCAGAAGTTTTCCTCGCAGCTCGAAGAGGGACTGCTCGCTGACATCCGAGAGATCGCGGACGAAGAAGGCAGGCAGTTCCAATCAATACTCGATGAAGCACTGACTGAGTGGCTCAACCGCAAACGCGGACTGACTCCCCGTCCGGAGGTGCTTGCACATCTCAAGGACTCGATGGCGCGCAATCGCTCTGCATACAAGCGACTCGCCGAGTAGATGGAGCGAACATACCTCACGGTGGTCGAGCTTCTCGCCGTACACCGACAGATCATCGATGAATTCGGAGGCAGCAAGGGAGTCCGAGACATGGGCGCCCTCGAAGCCGCCGTCTTTCGACCGCAAACCGGCTACTACGACGATGCCATTGCGGAGGCAGCTGCGCTCATGGAGAGTCTCATCCTGATCCATCCTCTTGTCGATGGGAACAAGCGTGTCGGCTTGGCAGCGGCCGACATCCACCTCAGGTTGAACGACTGGATGCTGCTTGGCGATACCGAGTCGATGGCCGACGAGATCATCACGCGCCTCGCCAATGGCACATTTGAACGAGCGTGGCTCGACTCATGCCTGCGCAGCCGGTGTGAGGAGCGGTAGCGAAACCAGCCCGGGATCTAGATCGCAAGGAGCAGGATGGCGCCGAGCGCCAACACGATGCCTGCCACTTGACGGCTCGACGGACGCTCGCGGAGGATCGTGATCGCTGCCGCAACGGTGAAGAGCGGATAGAGACTTCCAAGCACCGCGTTGATGCCGAGGGGTCCACGCTGGACGGCAAGGACGATTGCGACATTGGCCGCCATGTCGAAGGCCCCGGTGACCACGATCAACCTCCAGGTCCCATGCGGGACAAGGCGGTGCCGGCGTGTGACGATCAGCACACCGAAGGCGACCGGTATCGTCACGGCCCGCGCGGCTGCGAGCGGCCACAGCCCCGAGTCCTCGTGGGTTTGGCCGAGGGCGATGAAGAACACGGCGAAGCCGAACGCCGCAGCGAGCGCCTGAAGGAACAGCCTGCGGTCCAGCCGTCCCGCCCCGGGTTCGGAGGCGAGGATCGCCACGGCGCACCCGGCTGCGATGATCCCGATCCACTGGACCCCCACGATGGATTCTCCGGTCGCGACCGCCCAAGCGACGGGGAGCATGGCGGCACCCGCCCCGATGATCGGAGCAACGATCGACATGGTGCCCGCGGCGAGAGTGGCGTACATGATCGCGAGGCCGATCAGGCCGAAGATGCCTCCGGTCGCGCCCCAGACCAAGTCTCCCCGGGTGGGGTTTGGGGCTGCAACGACGGCGAGTCCGAGCACCAGAATGGGTGTGCCGGCAAGTTGGGACCATGCGGTGACCGTCCACGCCGAGAGCCTGCGGGTCGCCAAGCCACCGGCGAAATCGGCAACTCCGAACATGGCGGCAGACGCGATGGCAAGCAGCTGGGTCATGCAGGGATCGTATGGGTCTTGGCGGATCGTCCCGCCACCGATGCGTCGGCACCCGACGCTCGTGGCCACTGGGTTCTAGGGTCATGCCGTGACTCCTCGTGTCCTTGTCCTCGTCGTGTTGTCGATCGGGCTCATCGGCAGCGCCGACTTCTTCGGTGGCATCGCGTCGAAGCGATCGAGCCCGTTCACGGTCGCGGCGCTGTCCCAGTGGGTCGGCGTTCCCGTCATCACCGTCGTTGCCCTCCTCGAAGGCGGTGCGATGATTGCGAGGGACGCGCAGCTCGGGCTCCTCGCGGGCGTAGGGTCCGCGCTCGGCGTCGTCGTGATGTATCGGGGGTTCTCGGTCGCGTCCGTCGGTGTCGTTGCCCCGATCGCTTCCACGGTCGGAGCCATGCTCCCGATCGTGGTCGGACTCGCCACCGGCGAACGCCCATCAGCGCTCGTTGCCACGGGCTTGGTGTTCGGCGTTGCCTCGGTTCTTCTCGTCGGCTATGTCCGTGGACAGGCCCGGCTGTCGATCCGGGGCGTGGCTCACGGGATCGTTGCAGGCAGCGGCTTCGCTGCCATGGTCGTCATCTACGCAGCCACATCGGAAGCCTCGGGGCTCACCGCAGCCGTATCGGGACGGATCAGTGCCGCGACCCTCGCGACCCTTGCCATGGTGGCGGTCGGGGCTCCTCGTCGGGTGTCGCGAACGGCGGTGAAACCCGCGGTGCTCTCCGGCGTTTTCGCCGGCGTCGGTATGGGGTTCTTCGTGTCTGCGTCACAGGTCGGGGAGCTCGTGGTCGTTGGGGTCGCGGTCGCGATGTTCCCGGTCGTGACAGTGATCCTGGCCGCGTTGTTCCTCGACGAGCGCCTCGTTCGATCGCAGTGGGCAGGAGTCGCCCTTGCCGCTTCCGCCGTCGCCATGATCTCGGTCGGCTGACGGATCATCCGGGACCCGCGGTTTCGCTAGGGTTGACGCCGACGAGGGAGCATCAATGCCGGATGATTCGGAAGAGACCACACCTGTTGTGAACCGCGGCGAGGTCGAGTACCGCGATTCGAGCACAACCGAGATCGACCTTGACGGTGACGGCAGGCCCGACGGCGTTCGCTCGGTCCACACCGAGGTCCGCGAGATCGATGTTGACGACGACGGTGTCGCTGACATCGTCTCGACGACAACGATCGAGGAGACCGCGATCGATGTGGATGGCGACGGTGTCGTCGATGTCATCACGACCGTGGAGACCACCGAGGTGGTCATGGATGTCGACGGCGATGGGGTTGCGGATTCCGTTGACATCACCGAGGTGCGTACGGTTGCGCACGATCTCGACGGGGACGGGATCCCGGATGTCACGCGGACCGATGTCGTGACCGTTTCCGGGATCGATCCGGACGAGGACGGCAACCTCAGGGACATTCAAGCCGACGGTGCCCGGATCTACGGGTTGGACACGACCGGGGACGGCAACATCGACGATGTGGTAGTCGAGGAGCTCGATGTGGAGATTGTCGAGGACGATTGACGGTCAGCAGACCGGTCGCACCGTCGGGTACGGGTTCACATAGATGCCACCGGCGATCATCCCGAGATGCAGATGCGGGGTCCCTTTCGCGTTTCCGGAGTCGCCGACGAAGCCGACCGTCTGGCCCTTGTTCACCCGCTCACCGCTGTTGAGACCGCTCGGCCATTGCGACAGATGCGCGTAGTAGTAGGTCACGCCGTCGTCACCGTACAGGTACACCTGTCTGCCGCCGAGGTAGTGGCTGTTGAGACGCACCGACCCGCTCGTCATCGCCACCAGTTCGGTCCCGTACGCCGCCATCAGGTCGGTGCCCTTGTGGGTGCGCCCACCCGATCGGGGGTAGCCCCACGAGTCGATGAAGTAGGATGAGCCCTTCACGGGGCACACGACTCCCTTGGTCTGGCCGGGAATCCCCGCAGATGGGCCCGATCGGCGTGCAGCGGCTGCCGCTGCTTCCCTCGCGATCCGCGCCTTGTACTTCGCGTAGACGCTCTTGTACTTGGTGCGCGCCTCTTCGTGGGCCTTGTCGGCCTTTTCCCTGCTCGCGGCGAGTGCTTCAACCACGGTCTGTTGCTCGGCCTTGAGGGCCTCGACCTCGGCCTGTTTGTCGAGGAGCTCGACCGTGAGGCGGTCCATCTGCCTTCGGACCGCTCCGAGCTGGTCGAGCTCGGCGAGATCCCTCGTCGTCGCCTTGTCGTACAGCGCCTGGGTGGTGATGAGGTCCTGGATGTTCTCGGCCGTGAACGCGGTCGTCATAACCGAGCGTCCGCCGTTGGTGTAGGCGTCGACCACGAGATCGCGTGCCCGAGTCTCGAGGTTCGAGACATCGAGTCCGTAGGTGCTGATCGCCTCCTCGAGCCGCTCCATGCGCCAGGTGAGGTTCGCGAGCTTGCCGCGGATCCGCTCGTACTCCTCGAGGCCTGCCTCGAGCTCGGCATCGGCTTCCTCGAGGGCGGCGAGCGCCTTGTCCGCCGCCGTCTTGGCCTTCGTGACATCGGACTTCGATTGGGCATTGGCTGTTACCGGCGTCACCACCACAACGGCCAGCGCGACCACGATGAGCAGTATTCGGGACTTCTGCAGATGCTGCATACGAGGCACGAAGCGTAGTGGACCGACCCGGATAGGGGCCAGTCGGCGACTACCGAACGATGAAGGACAGCTTCACGGTTGCCCGGTACGCGGCGACCCGTCCGTCTCGAACATCGGCCGTCTGGCGGGTGATCTCGACGGTCGTGATGCCGCTGACGCTCTCCGCGGCTTTGGCAACGGCCTTGTCGATGGCATCCTCGAAACCGGTCGTTGAGACACCGGTGATCTCGATCGTCTTGACAGCATTCGTCTCGATATCCATGGTGATGAGCTTACCGCCGGTGGCTTCCGCCGCCGCCGCCGAGGACAGCGGACCACTATCGGCCCCCCGGCCACGGGCGGTAAGCTCGGGGTGTGAAGCGAGATGTTTCCTTTGCCCCGAGGCGGACCACCGTTTCACCGGTTCTTGGTGGTGCCTTCGCCCTTGTGTTCCCGACGGTGATCGGTGTCATGGCGCTGTCGGTCGGGTTCAGGGAGGGTGGCGACATGACCGACTTCGCCGGCTCGGTCGCCGCCTCGATCCTGTTCCTCATCGTCGCGCCCACCGCCTGGGTGCTCGCCTTCCCGTTCATCGATGTGACGCGATTCACCGTGATCGTGTTCGGCATGGTGACGAGCGCCCCGCTGTGGTGGCTCGCCGGGGTCGTGATCGCACGGATCTCCCAACACTGGACCACCTGGATTCGCCGCTATCTGGCCGTGTCGGTCGTGTGGATGGTGGTGAACATCGTCATGATCGCCCTCGCCGCATCCCTGACCAGCTGATCAACAGTCAACAGATAACAGATAACAGATAACAGACATCTGACTTCTGGCTTCTGGCTTCTGGCTTCTGGCTTCTGGCTTCTGGCTTCTGCCATCTGAAAAAGTCGTAGCCTCTCACCTATGGACCTCACCGAAGCGCTGTACACGACCCGGGCGATGCGCCGGGTGTCCTCTGATCCGGTACCAGACGAAGTCGTCCGCTCGATGCTCGACGCGGCGATCCGTTCACCGTCGGGCGGGAACGCGCAGAACTGGCGGTGGCTCACCGTCACCGACCGAGCAACGATGCGCGAACTTGGCGTCCTGTACGCCGCGGCGTGGGCCCAGCTCACCGAGACGCTCTATGCGGGAAAGGCGGAGCAGGCGGCAGCGTCCGGGGACAAGACGACAACCCGCGTGCTGAAATCGGCACAGTGGCTCGCCGACAACTTCGACACAGTGCCCCTCGTGGTGTTGCCGTATCACCGCAACGACCCGACCGGTGCATCGATCTACCCGGCGGTGTGGAGCCTCATGCTCGCCGCACGGGGTCACGGGATCGGCACCTGTCTGACAACCGTACTCGGCCTGTTCAAGCATGCCGAGGTGGCGGATCTGCTCGGCGTGCCGACCGAGAAGGGCTGGGTGAACGCCGCTGCCGTGGCCTGTGGCTATCCCCTCGGTCGTTGGGGTGTCGCGAAGCGTCCTCCGGCCCATCGCGTCACCTACGCCGAATCGTGGGGGAATCCTCCGGCGTGGACGGTCGATGAGCCGCTGTGGAACCCGGACAACAGCGAGTAGTACCGGCGTCTCAGAACAGACGCGGGCGGAAAAGCTCATCGTGGGTCCGGATTGCGTACCGGTCGGTCATCCCGGCGACGAAGTCGATGACTTGGGTGAGATCGTCGGCTTCGGGATGCTGATACGACGCGGGGAGTTCGTCGAGATGCTCGAGGTAGTAGGTGACGAGATCACGGACGATCTCTTTCGCGCGTCGCTGCTGGTTCTGGACCTCCCGCCGGAGATACACCCGCTCGAACATGAACGCCCGCAGCTCGTGCATCGCGTTGAGCTTGTCAGGCTCCATCGTGATCCTCGATTGCCGGTAGGACTCGTCGATGACCGCTTCGACCATCGTTCCGACCCAGTCCCTTCCCGGCTCCCCGAACGCTGCCAGGGCCGATGATGGAAAGTCCCTCGTTTCGAGCACCCCCGCCCTGATCGCGTCGAGGGCATCATGCGCGAGATAGGCGATCCGATCGGCGTACTTGACCACATCACCTTCGTGTGTGGTCGCCCGCTCCGACACCTTCCACGGGTGCGTTCGGATCCCCGAGAGCACCTCGGGAGTGAGGTTGAGCGGTTCGAGGACCTGGAAGATCCGGACGGATTGCTCCGAATGCCGCCACTCACCGTCGACGAACTCCGACAGGGCATCCTCCCCCGTGTGGCCGAACGGTGAGTGACCGACATCGTGCCCGAGACACACCGCCTCCGCGAGCGCCACATTGAGCGACAGCGCTCTCGCAATGGCCCTTCCGACCTGCGTCACCTGGAGCGTGTGGGTCATGCGGGTGACATAGTGGTCGCCCTCCGGGTTCATGAACACCTGGGTCTTGTGCTTCAGGCGGCGGAAGGCCTTGGAATGGATGATGCGGTCCTGGTCCCGTTCGAAGGCGGTTCGCCACGGGTCGGGCTCCTCGACCTGTGCCCGTGGCGAGGCGGTCGATGATCTCGTCGCCCCCGGGGCAAGGAGCTGGTTTTCCTCGGCCTCGGCGATCGGTCGTGTGCGGAGGCGGAACTGGCTCATCGGGGTGCCAGGGTCGGCGGCACTAGATGAAGCGTTCACGCAGCCGGGAACTCACATAGTCCATCGTTGCGACGACGATCGCGATCGCAAGCATCTGGGCAGCGGCAGCCCGGTACTGCAACAGGTTGATGTTCTGCTGGAGGAGGAATCCGATTCCGCCACCTCCGGCGAATCCGATGATGGTCGACATCCGGACATTGATGTCCCACCGGTACATCGTGAACGAGATGTACGGCGGCACGATCTGGGGGATCACCCCGTAGACGATGGTCTGGAGCCGTGTGGCGCCGGTCGCCCTCACGGCCTCGATCGGCCCGCTGTTGATCGACTCGACCTGTTCGGAATACAGCTTGGCGAGGGCCGCGGTGGTGTGCAGTGCGAGGGCGAGAGCACCAGCGAACGGGCCGATCCCGACCCAGACGACGAAGATGATCACCATCACCAGCGGCTCGATCGACCGAAGGCCGTTGAACACGGTTCGTGACAGGTAGTAGACCGTGAGCCCGATGTTCTGGGACTCGGCCTTTCGGATTGCCTTGACGGACAACCACATCCCGATGACGGCACCGATGAGGGCAGGGATATAGACCGTCGCGAGGGGATTCTCGAGCAGGTAGAACCAATCGACGATCGCCCCGATCGCCATGGCGACCAGTGCACCTGCCACCGCGGACAGCACGAGGGTGAGGCCGTTCACGGCCCGCCGCGACAGCTTCGCGTTGAGTGCGTAGCCGAGCTTGCTCGCCGCAAGCGCCAATGCGAGGGCGCCGATCAGAGCGGAACCCACCGGGATGAGGATGTCGCCCATCTCACCGAGCGTGACCACGAAACTCCCAAGGAAGGTAGCGCCAGGGATCAGGTCGATCATCCAGTCACCGATCACGACCAACAGGTCCGCCACGACATACGCGCCGATGAGGGCGAAAAACCCGACGGTGACGAGCGCTGCCGCCCGAAGCGTCCTGATGGAACGAGAGGGTCTTCCGGGATCCTCGGGTGGGAAGGCCCAGCGCAGGAGGAAGAACACCACCGCCGCGATGAGGGCAAGTGCGAGAAGGAGGGTCAGCGCGTTGGCGTCGGCGAGCCCGTCGAGCGATCTCGCCCAGCTCGAGCCGAGCACGCCGATGACGACGCCGATCGGAAGGGCGATGAGGGACATGGCGAGGTTGACCACCGGAACGGTGACATCTCGCATCAGGTTCCGGGACGCAAGGAAGCTCAACGGAACGGCGAGCATGGTCCCAGCCGTGGTCGCGAGGAGCGCAAGCATCACCGTCTCGACGATGCGGTCCCAGGTGTTGATTGCGTTGTCAGAGAGGCGTGGCGACAGGTCCGTCTGGTCGGCGACCGACACGATCCGGTACTGGGTGCCGTCGGTTCCGTCGAAGAACACGAGCGAGACATGGTCAAGGGACGCACCGGGGGCCCCTGCGATTTCGAGACGGTTCGTTTCGGCAAAGGCAACCTCGTTGAAGAACAGATCATCGGTCGCATCGGTGGGAGTCTGGTCGGCGTTGACGAGTCCGAAGCTCTGGGGGCTCGGTCCTTGCCACGCGAAGTCCTGCGAGATCGAACCGGTTCCCGTGAGCTGGATCGAGTCGTTGCCATCGGGAAGGATCGGGTCGTGGCCGATGTCGGTGCTGGTGAGCCCCTTCCCGGATCCGGTCGTTGCCTCGAATGCTCCGCCCCAGCTGATGAAGTCGAGCACATTGTTGTTTTCGTCGATGATCGTGACACCGCCGGGGACCCTGACATCGAATCCGGCAAGCACGATCTCGTAGGTCGACAGGTCGCTGTCGCTGTCGGGAAGGACGCTGTCATCGCGGATCCCATTGGCGTTCGTGTCGGTCCAGACCTTTTCGCGCGAGGTCCACGATCCGATGTTGGTCTGGGTCGTGACCCTGACGATCTGGGGGTCGGGGGACTCGCGTTCGGGTGCAAGGAACGCCAGCTCGAAGGTGCCGTCATCGAGGATGTCGACACGGCCCATCGGGAGGACGATGTCGAAGTCCGAGATCGGCACGAAATCGATAATCGCCCGCTGTCCCGGTTGGAAGCCGGTTCCGCGAACGGTCATCTCGTCACCGGGGTTGGCACAGTTCGGGGTGACGGCCACCGTCCCGCCTTCGGCTGACGGAGGCGCTGGTTCGGGGTCCTGCCCATCACACGGTACGAAGACATCCGTGTCGATCACGACATCGCGCTTGTCGTAGTGGATCAGGTCGGGATGGGCGAGTGCGCGAAGGATCTTGAAGAGCTGTTCCTGGCGCGTCTCGGACTGGATCTCATCGAGGGAGACATCGGTCTTGGCAAAGGCGAATGCGTAGACGACGAACACCGTCAGGATGACGATCGTGACCATGAGGGCCCGGCGCCACCCCTTGCGTTTGCCGTTCGAGGCAATCGGGCCGGTGGCTTGCGAGTCAGCCAATGCGCTCGGCCTCCTTGCCGTAGATCTCCTTGAACTTGTCGTCGTCGATCTGCGACGGCGTCCCTTCGAAGACAAGCTTGCCTTCGTTGAGCGCGATGACACGGTCGGCGTATTCGTGCACGAGATCGAGGAAGTGGAGCGAACAGATCACCATGACGCCGTCTTCGTCGTTGATCAGCTGGAGGTACTGCATGATGCTGCGCGCAAGCACCGGGTCGAGGCTCGCGACGGGTTCGTCCGCAAGCATGATTTCGGGATCCTGCATCATGGCGCGTGCCACGCCGACTCGCTGCTGCTGGCCGCCGCTCAGCTCGTCGGCGCGTGCATTCCACTTCGCTTCGAGACCGACCCGTGCGAGCTGGGCGTGGGCCTTGTCGATATCCGCTTTCGGGAACCTATTGACGACGCTGAGTGCCGGGTTCAGATACCCGAGGCGCCCCGAGAGCACATTCGTCAGGACCTTGGACCGGCTGACGAGGTTGAAGTGTTGGAACACCATGCCGATGCGTCTCCGCACCCGCCTGAGTTCCTCCTGGGATGCCTGCGTGATGTCGATGCCATCCCAGGTGATGGTGCCGGATGTCGGTTCGATGAGTCGATTGATGCAACGCAGCAGCGTTGATTTGCCCGATCCGCTCAGCCCGATGACGGCGAGAAACTCGCCACGGTCAACCTCGAACGAGACCTCGTCGAGGGCCTTGGTCCCGCCCTCGTAGACCTTCGTGAGATTCTCAACCTTGAGCATGCATGGTCCCGTCTACGAAAACGGGCGGGGGAACAATCCCCCGCCCGTTCTCATCGATCGTGATCCTCGGTTAGAGGTCGTCGACGGTCAGGTCGAGCTCTTGGACAAGCGCACGAATGTAGTCGAACTCCGAGTCGTTCGTCTCGAAGACACCGTCCCAGGAATAGGCGTCGAATGCCGTCTCGAAGCCATCCGGATCGTTGGCCGCGAACGCGGCGAGTGCCGTCAGGAACTGTGTCCGGACATCCTGGGGGACATCGGGACCGAAGCTGACCGTGTCGTTCGGGATCGGCTGGCTCAGCTCGAGGATGCGAACCTTCTGGATCACATCGGGAGCTTCTTCCCTGATGTTCCGGCGAGCGTCTCTCGGGAACACCCCGTCACAGTCGATCTGACCGTCCCCATCGAGGGCACACGCAGCGACATTCTCCGCGGGTACATCAGCGCCAGCGGTCGTGCCGTCCCAGATGACTTCGTCGTCTCCGTCGATGGACGGGCTGAAGAACACGGTTCCGAAATCGGCCTCACCGTTGTAGACGGCCCGCACGACCGCCGAGTGGCCCCCGGCTTCGAAGGTCTCACCTGCTTCGATGCCGTTCTGGCCGAGCATGCCGCTGGGAACCAGGAATCCGGAGGTCGAACCCGCATCCGGGTACGCCCACTTCAGACCGGCGAGGTCGGCGAGCGTCTCGATGTCGCTGTCGCGTTGGACGATGAACTCTGCCCAGTACTCGGTGTAGTCGAAACGCAGCGACTTGAGGGCCACCTCGATGCCGCACAGGTCGTTTCCGAGGACATATGCCGTCGCCGGGATGAACCCGATCGTGTTCTCGGGCGATGCGCACATCTCGTTGATCGTCGCCGCGTACGAGGTCGGGACGCTGACCTCATAGGTCAAGCCCGTCGCTTCCTCGAGCGTTTCCTTGAGGATCTCGCCACCGGCGATGATCTCTTCGGCGCTCACCGAAGGAACGAACAGCACCTTGATCGGGTTGTCGGGTGAACCGACCGCCGGTCCTGGCGCTTCCGTTGTCGTTGTTGTGGTCGGTGCCGCCGTGGTTGTGGTGGCCTCGGGTGCACCCGTGGTCGTCGTGTCGTCACTGTCGCTTGAACACGCCGCGATCACGAGCGCGAACGCGACGAGCAGCATCAATCCATATCGTTTCTTCATTGTCTTGATCTCCCTCCGGTGAGAGCCCGCTCTCACCGGCGACATGTTAGCGATGACTTGGTTGCGATGTTCGGTCAGCGGGCCGTTTCGTGGACGAGTGCCTCGAAGGCATCCCAGCCGTCGACATCGATCGCTCCTGGCACCGGATGATTCCATGGCCGGACGAACCGACACACCGTTCGGTCGGGTCGCCGTTCGACAAGCATTTCGAGATTGTGTGGTCCGTCGTCGAGGTAGATGTCACAGTCGACCGTCCATTTGCGGCGGGCGATGTGGACCTCCCGCGTGGGAAGCCGCTTGTCAGCGATCCACCCGAAGGTCTCGGGGACGGCCCACGAGGGTTTCGTTGTCACGATGACGATCTGGTGGTTCTTGGCGAGCCGCCGGAGCGCGGGAAGCGCTTCTGGATACACGGGAAGTGTCGCGAACAGCCCGGGACCGTCACCGTTTCTTGCCCACTCCCAGAAGTCCTGCTCGTCGACGAAGCCTGCGAGGTCGACCATGGCGTTCCAGTGGTCGACGAGGTCGGGGGTGAGGTCGGTTCCCCTTTCCGTGTTGAACCGTGTCATCCACCCCGAGTTGAAGTCGGCCACCACGCCGTCGAGGTCGATGCCGAGGCGCATCGCTACTCGTCGATGATCTGGCCGTCGAGGATGGTGGCGACCACGGCGACCGGGTCAACTGCACCGTCCTCGTCGGCGGAGATGAGGTCGTCCTTGTCGGGGACCTCGAGAGGGAGTGACTCGGTCAGCACCGGCTCTGCGTCGGCCGATCGGAACGCGACGGTGATGTCGGCACCGAGATGCTGGCGTGTCGCGGTCGTGATGGCCGCCGCGATGTCGCGGTCGGCTTTGAGCTGCTCGAGGTGGAAGTGCATGTGTGCGGCAACCTCGAAAACGATGGTCGAACCTTCCTGATGTCGCGGCGCCGCTTCGCGCAGAAGTGCTTGGCGTCTGGGTCCGACGGCATCGCGGATGTCTGCCATGATCGCCGGCCACGCCTCGAGGAAGGCTTCGAGGTCGATGGTGTTCGCTCCGGGATCGACGACCGGCTCGGGGCTCGTGGCCGGTTCGTCTGGTGCCGCCGCTGGCTGTGTGGTGGTCACCTGCGCCGGTTGTGTCGTTGTTGGCTCCTCGAAGGGTCGATCGTCGGCCAACGATTCCGTGTCCACGGCCGGTGGGACCGTGAGGGTGGCGGGGGCGCGGTCGGACGTCCCCAGTTCGGATAGGTGTCGTTCGAGCCTTCCGATCCGGGCGTGGATCCCTTCGATCGACTCAACGGTTTCGGGTCTCGTGAGCCGGATCATCGACAGCTCCACGACGAGCCGCTCTTCTCGCCCTTCGCGGAGTTGGAGAAGAGCTGCGGACAGCTCGTCGATCGTTCGAAGGACTTCGTGACTGGACAGGACGGTCGCCTGTTGCTTCCACACATCGATGGCTTCGGACGATGCATCGACGATCTCTTCGATGTTCGCTGCGTACTGGGCGAGGAAGATGCCGCGGAAGTGGGCGATCGCATCCGCGACGAAGCGCCGGAGATCGGTCCCTCGCGATGCGAGTCTCCCGGTGAGGGCGAGCGCCCCGGCACTGTCGCCTTCGGAGATCACGGTGACGAGTTCGGAGAAGACCTCGCGGTCGGCGAGCCCGAGTGCGGTTGAGACCCCGGTCGCGGTGACCGTTCCCGCGCCGAGAGCAGCGACCTGTTCGAGGAGGCTCATGGCGTCGCGAACCGAGCCGCCAGAGTGCGCGGTGACGGCTTCGAGGGCTCCGCGGTCGGCCGTGAACCCTTCCTGTGCGGCGATGGTCTCGAGGTAGGTGATGAGCGTCTCGCTCGGGACCGGATGGAAGTCGAAGCGCTGTGCCCTCGAACGGATCGTGTCGAGCAGCTTGTAGGGCTCGGTCGTCGCGAGTACGAAGATCACATGCTCTGGTGGTTCCTCGAGGATCTTGAGCAGTGCGTTGCCCGCTGCGCGGGTGAGCATGTGGGCCTCGTCGAGGATGTAGACCCGCCTCGATCCTTCCACGGCGGTGACGGTGCTCGCATTGACGCGGATTTCTCGCACATCTTCGACCTTGTTGTGCGATGCTGCGTCGAGTTCGATCACATCGAGGGACGAACTGTCGATGATCGCAATGCACGAAGGACACTCGTTGTCGGGTTCACCGTCGTCGGAGCGGTTTGCGCAGTTCAGCGACTTGGCGAGGAGCCGTGCGGTCGTTGTCTTGCCGGTCCCTCGCGGTCCCGTCAGGAGATACGCGTGGGCGACCTTGTCATCGATGACCTCCCGTGCAAGGGTTGCCGTCACATGGTCCTGGCCGATGACTTCGTCGAACCGTTGTGGCCGGTACTTGCGGTAGAGGGCCTGATACTGCATCTCTGCAACAGTAGACCGCTGGTGTGTCAGACAGAACCCGACAGGGTCCGCTTTCGCGGGGTCGGGTGCGTTGGTCGGGGCTGTCGGGTCACTACCCTGAGGTCATGCCCCGGATGCCCAAAGACATGCAGCAGCTCATGCAGCAGGCCCAGCAAATGCAGGCGCAGATGGCGGCTGCCCAAGAGGCGCTCGCCGCGAAGACCTACAAGGGAACCGCTGGCGGCGGCGTCGTCACGGTGATCGTCAAGGGAACGGGTGATGTCCTTTCGGTCGATATCGATCCCGCGGCCCTCGACCCTGAGGATCCCGAAATGGTTGGCGACCTCGTCGTCGCGGCACTGAATCAGGCGTTCGGTGCGATGCACGCAGATGCGCAGACCGCGCTCGGTGGTGCCACCACGGGCCTCGACCTCGGCGGCATGCTCGGGTGATGTTCGAGCCTCCCGTCCAGCGGCTGATCGATGAACTCGCGAGGCTCCCCGGTGTCGGGCACAAGAGCGCCCAGCGGATCGCGTTCCATCTCCTGAATGTCGAAGAGGCAGACGCGCAGCGCCTCGCCGATGCCATCACCGACATGCGAACCTCGGTGCGGCTCTGCCAGCGTTGCTACAACATCACCGCCGAGGTCGAGTGCTCGATTTGCAGCGATCTGCGGCGTGACACGACGCTGGTGTGTGTCGTCGAGCGGGCGCAGGACATCCCGGTGCTGGAACGGACGCAGTCTTTCCGGGGCCGGTACCATGTCCTCGGCGGCGCGATCAACCCCATCGGCGGCGTCCACGAGGAGAACCTCCGCATCAAGGAACTCATCGACCGGGTCGAGATCGAAGGGATCACCGAGGTCATCGCCGCGACGAATCCGACCCTCGAAGGCGACACCACGGCCATGACGATCGCTCGGCGCCTCAAGCCACTCGGCGTGACCGTGACGCGTCTCGCCAGCGGTCTCCCCGTCGGCGGCGACCTCGACTACGCCGACGAGGTCACCCTCGGCCGGGCCATCGCCGGCCGCCAGCAACTCTGAGGCCAGCGCTGCACGATGGCTTAGCGCGCGGGTTCCGAGGGCGGGGTGCGCTCCTTTGATCAGGGTGCTCGGGTGGGGTGCTTGCGGGTTTCGGGGGTACGGCGGTCTGCCATTTCGTGGGTTCTGGTGTGGTGGGTGCGGCACAACAGGATGAGATTGTCGAGTTCGGTAGGGCCGCCGATGTACCACGAGATGACATGATGGGCGTCGCACCAGTCCGGCGGGGCGTCACATCCCGACCACTGGCATCCTCGGTCCTTGGCGTCGAGGGCTCGGCGCAGGGCCGGTGAGATAACACGGGTGGCACGACCCACATCGATCGGGGTCCCGCTTCTGGTGGTGAGGATCCGCACGATGGTGGCGTCACATGCGATCCGTTCGAGGGTTTCGGGTGGGATCGCTGCGTCCTCGATGGTTGCGAACCCGGATTCAAAACCCAGGAGCGTTTCGGCATCAACGGTGACCGTTAGATGGGGTTTGACGCCTTTTGAGGTCGTGGTGCCTTTGCGCAGCGACTGTTCACAGATGTCGGTGATTGCGTCTGCTCGAATCTGCCACGGTGCCCGCATGTCGTCGCGGTCGAGATACCCGGTGCGAGACACAGTTTCGATCGCCTTGTTGACGAGGGCACCGGATTCAGGGTCGAGTTCGCCGTTGATGGCCCACATGCCGTCAAAGAGCTGGTTGATCGACAGGCGTCGCCGACGACGCTGGTCACGGGTTTTCGCCACCGCCGATGGGTAGTCGATCTGTTGTTCCCAGTGCCCGATTGCTTGCCGCAACTCGGTGGAATCAAGATACGTTGCGATGTCAGCAAACACCGGCTCATGGGCTGCGAAGTCGTCGCGATGGCGGCGTCTTGCCTGATCAAGCTGACCGATAGCGTTCTCCGAAACGGTGCCTGCCACCGCGTTGGCGGCAACAGTGGGCATGCGGACCAGTCCTCGTGCGCGACGAACCCACTGTGATGCGAGGCGTCCGGTCACCCGTGCCGCCCTCCGGAGCCACCCTGTGGTGGTGAGTCCGTGCCGGACATCGGCGATACCACGGCGGTCGTACTCGGCAATTCGCAACAGCCATTCGGCGTGGCTGGCGTCTATGTGCTGTTTCAGGGCAACGATCGAGTTTTCAAGATCGATGTCCGATACGACGGCGAGTTCCTCGTTGAGCGCTTCGAGATCACGCGTCGTGTCCCGAGCGGGGAAGCTGCCGGTTCCGAAGAGCTCACCCGATGGTCGGGTCTGAGTCTTCATGCATGTATGGTATCGAACATATGTTCGATTGTCAAGAGGGCTCTGGAGGCACCAGTTGACCGAAGCGGCGCTGAACCCTGCGGTAGACCGGTTCGAGGACCTCGACGAGGAAGAACAAGACGAATACCGCGACGACCTGCGGACATTCACCCGGTTGTATTCGTTTCGGAGCCAGGTCGCCACCTGGACCGACCTCGACCTCGAGAAGTGGTACATCTACTGTCGGGCCCTGCTCCTGAAACTGAAAGACCACCGAGGCTCGGCGATCGATGTTTCCGATCAGGTCGAACTCACCCACCTCGTAAAACGGTACGACTGGTTCGTGGTTGCCCCGGCCCTCCGACGAAGCCTTGGGGTGTGTTGTCGACGCCCCCTCCTCCGCTGATGCCAGCTTGCGGGGATTCCTTGTCACCCGTTTTGGTGGAGATGTGCGTCTCAGTACATGAGAATGCGTTTGCGGAGGGCTCTTTGACGATCGATGACGACACCAGAAGCGATCTTGTGCCCGTTGACGACTTCGCCATGCCTGTTGGCGCCGTATTCGAGGACTTCGAGGTCTTCTACGCACGGGAGTTCCGACCGGTCGTAGGGCTTGCCTTCGTCATCTCGGGAAGCAGGTCTGGAGCCGAGGATCTCGCCCAGGACGCTTTTGCCAAGGCGTATCGCCGATGGGACGAAGTCGGTCGCTACGACAATCCCGGAGCGTGGGTGAGAACCGTCGTGGCCAACCACGCGGTGTCGGCGTGGCGGCGACGGAAGGCCGAGGCGCGGGCCATGCTTCGAGTCGGCTCGTCCCAGCGCGCGATCCCTGAGTTGTCACCGGATGCGACCGCGACTTGGGCAGCCGTGCGGAGCCTTCCGAAGCGTCAAGCCCAGGCGATCGCGTTGCGCTACTACGACGGCAGCTCGATCGCTGAGATCGCGCACATGCTCGACTGTTCCGAGAACACGGTCAAGACCCATCTCCAACGCGCCAGACGCGCGCTCAACCAAGCACTCACAGAAAGGGACACGCAATGAGGACCATCGAAGACCGACTGACCGAGGCGAGCCGAGAAGCCCGAGCCGCCGTCGAGACGACCGAACCCCGGCCAGTGGCTACCGTGCGCGCTCAAAGGCGTCGACAGCGCCTGCTGGCGGGTGCGACAGCGACCGCAATGGTGTTTGGGGCCTTCGCCGCGACCGCCCTGATCATCGGAACCGAGGTGGACGCCGGGCTGGCTCCCGGTGCGGGAGGCGTTGCCCCGCCGACCACGCTCGGCACGGAGGCATCGGATGTGACCGGGGCAACCACCACGACGGTGCCACCGACCGAACCGTTGACGAGCATCCCGAACGCACCTCAGCTGGCGCTCGGCTTGACGGATTGGACGGTGGTGATGGTTGCCGGTGACGGGAGTGGGGACGGATCGTGGAGCCTCGTCTACAGCGAGGGCGTATCCGCGGCAGCCTGGAACGAAGGCGAGAACGGGCAGGGCGAGGAAGGGCCACGAGTCGTGATCGAGGTGATCAGCGACCAGCCCGGATCCGAACCGGGAGAGTTCTTCGACCAGGCCGTTGCCTCATACAGCGACAATGAGGATCTCGGCATCGTGATGACGGGAACGAGAGCCGAGGCTCTGGCTTACGCGACCACCGACTTGAACACCGGGACAGCCGGCTTCACCTTTGTGTGGCGATCCTCTGCGACGAGCGTTGCCGTAGTCACCGCATTCGTCGACTCGTTCGAGGAGGCGACCCGGATCGTCGGCGCCATCACCGAAGTGTCGGACTGGGAGTGGAACGAGATCTTCTACGGCTATGAGGATGCCGTCGCCGGTACCGGCGAGCAGTACCCCACGACCACGACGATGGTGGAGGACGGCAGCTGACCACGATCGACCACGGTGTATCTGCGTACCCAGGGTTCCCGTTCAACAGAAAGGTCAACTACAGCCCACAGAACGAGCAGCCCACAGAATGCGGTGTTCCGTGGGCCAGAATGTACCTTTTAGTCGAACGGGAACCCTGGGTACGCGTGTACGCGCGCACGCGCTATGGCTTGATGTCGCCTTCGATCCACTCGACGCGGTGGTCGGCTTCGATGAAGCGGATGGTGCCGGAGCGGGACCGCATGATGACCGAATGCGTGGTCGTGTGTACACCGCCGAACCGAACGCCGTTCAGCATCGAGCCGGTCGTCACCCCTGTCGCCGCGAAGAAGGTGTCGTCGGAATTGACGAGGTCCCTCGTGGTGAGGACCTTGTCGAGATCCAGGTCGTGCTCGGCGGCGTATTGGCGTTCCGAATCGTCACGCGGCCACAGCTTGCATTGGATTTCCCCTCGCATCGCGGCCATGGCGCACGCTGAGGTCACCGCCTCCGGCGAGCCGCCGATCCCCATCAGGATATCGATCCCCGTGCCGTGCAGCGCGGCAGAGATCGACCCTTGGATATCGCCGTCCCCGATCAGGGAGATTCGCCCACCGGCAGCCCTGATCGCGTCGATGTATGGCTGGTTGCGCGGACGGTCCAATACCACCACGGTCACATCCGAAATCTGTTTGTTGAGCGCCTTGGCAACGGCGGCGAGGTTGTGCTCGACCGGAGCGTTGATGTCGACCTTGCCGACCGCGGCCTCTCCGACGGCGAGCTTGTCCATGTACACGAGGCTGCCGGGTGCATACATCGAACCCCGCTCGGCGAGGGCGATCACCGCAAGCGCACCCCCGCGGCCCTCGGCCGTCAGCCGCGTCCCGTCGACCGGATCGACGGCGACATCGACCTGGGGGAGGCTCCCGTTGCCGACGCGTTCGCCGTTGTACAACATCGGCGCCTCGTCCTTTTCCCCCTCACCGATCACCACGATCCCATCGAGACTGGTCCGCGACAGAACCTGGCGCATGGCGTCGACGGCTGCCTGATCGACGATCTCCTTGTTCCCACGCCCCTGGACACGGGCGGCCGAGATCGCGGCGGCTTCCGTCACCCGAACGAGTTCGAGAGCAAGGTTTCGATCCGGGAGGTAGCTTGCAACTTGCATGGTCACACCATCCTGATGATCATCGCGTCACCCTGGCCGCCACCGCCGCACAACGCCGCGGCACCCATCCTGCCGTCCGTCGATCGGAGGGCGTTGACAAGCGTGACGACCAGGCGGGCCCCGGTCGCACCGAGCGGATGCCCGAGCGCGACGGCACCACCGTGGATGTTGACCCGATCGTGGTCCAACCCGAGCATGTCTGCCGAGTGCAACGCAACCGATGCGAACGCTTCGTTGATCTCGAACAGATCGATGTCGTCGATACCGACACCCACCCGTTTCATGGCCACCCTGATCGCCTCCGCGGGGCGTTCGTGGAGCGTCGCGTCCGGCCCTGCGACCTGTCCGTAGGCGACCATCTCGGCAAGGATCGGAAGCCCAGCTGCCTCCGCCGCGCTCCGATCGGCGACCACAACTGCGGCCGCACCGTCCGAGATCTGGGACGCGTTTCCCGCCGTGATCGTTCCGTCAGGGTCGAAGGCGGGACGGAGGGCGCCGAGCGATTCGAGCGTGGTCTCCCTCCGGATGCCCTCATCTGTGTCGACGACGAGCGCGTCACCTCGCCGTTGCGGGACCGTGACCGGCACGATCTCATCATCGAAGACCCCGCTATCGGCTGCGGCGGCCGCCCGAGCGTGAGAAGCAGCAGACCACGCGTCCTGGGTGGAGCGGTCGATGCCGAGCTCCGTGTTCTTGGCGTCTGACGATTCGCCCATCATGCACGAGTCGAACGCGCAGAAGAGGCCGTCGTGGGTCATCGTATCGACAAGGGTCGCGTCTCCCATCTTGAGACCCGCCCTCGCTCCCGGAAGCACATACGGCGCGTTCGTCATCGACTCCATCCCGCCAGCGACGACGAAGGTGGATTCACCGAGCCTGATGTGGTTTGCCGCTTCCTGGATCGCCGTCATCCCGGAGAGGCAGACCTTGTTGATGGTGGTCGCAGGCACCGTCATGGGTACACCGCCACGCACCGCAGCCTGTCGGGAGGTGATCTGCCCCTGACCTGCCTGGATCACATGACCGAAGATGACCTCATCGAGCTGGCTGGCGTCGAGCCCGGAACGCTGGATCGCCGCAGCGATCGCGGCACCGCCGAGATCCACCGCCGAAAGCTGCGAGAACGCTCCGTTGAAGCGTCCGATCGGTGTGCGGGCAATGGAACAGATGACCGGATTCATGCTCCAAGCGTAGTTCGCTCCCACGCCACCGGAATCAGACGAAGCCGGCCGAATCGAGCTCATCCATGTCGCTGTGGCCCGGAAGGCGGTCGTACTCGGCCGAGGTCATCGGAGCACGCCGTTCGAGTGGGCGGCCGGCTTGCACCCATTGGCTCTGACGGATCGGCCTCGGACGCACAGCGGCGGCCTCCTGCTCCTGCCGTTCGATCGCGTTGACGACCGCCGCGATGGCAGCGGCGATGGCGGGGTCGGCACCGCCGGTGATCCTCGTGACTTCAGCCATCTCGTACCTCGACAAGCTCGATGAGCGTACCTGCGAGCGCCTTCGGGTGCACGAACGCAATCCGGTGGCCGCCCCCACCGATGCGTGGCTTCTCGTCAACCAGCCGGACGCCCTGCTGCTTCAGATGTTCGATCGCGGCGTCGATGTCGGCGACCGCGAACGCGATGTGGTGCATCCCTTCCCCGTTCCGACTCAGGAACCGCCCGACGGGTGACGCTTCGTCGTGTGGTTCGAGCAGCTGGAGGTGCGACCCGCCCACGGCGATCATCGCCTCGGTAACGCCTTGGTCTTCGATGCTCTCACGGGACAGGACCTCGAAGCCGTACTGGCCACGGAACCCCTTGATGGCACGATCGAGATCGTCGACCGCAAGAGCGACATGGTGGATGTTGTACGGGAGCACCAACGCATCGTACCGCGATGGTCTCAGCTCGAGGTCGGGGCGAGGTCGTCGACCTCCGTATCGGTCGTGCGAGGGGCCGCCGCGTCTGCCAACGGAACCGAGAAGCAGAACCGTGCACCGACCGGGAACCGATCCTCATACCACAGGTCGCCTCCCATGGCTCGCGTCAGTGTGCGAGCGATCGGAAGGCCAAGGCCGACCCCCTGCTCCATCCGACCGTCTCCCTTCGAGAGTTGTTCGAAGTGCTCGAAGATCCGGTCTCGGTCCTCGGGAGCGACGCCCCCGCCGTTGTCCGACACCGCGATGCGGTAGACCCCCGGTCCGGCGAGCTCCCCTTCGATGAGGATCTGATCGCCTCCGTACTTGCGGGCGTTCTCGAGGAGGTTCCGCAGGATCTGGTGCAGCCTTGTGCGATCGGCGAGGACCGTGACGCCGGCAGGGATCGAAACGGCATAGTCCCTCTGACTTCCGAACAGCAACTCGGCAACGGAGTGCGTCTCGGTCGCGAGGTCCACAGCGACCGGATCGAGACGGAGCTGCCCCGCTTCCAGCCTCGGGATGACAAGGATGTCCTCAACGAGGTTGGCGAGATGGTCGGTCTCCTTGCGCATGATTGCGAGGAACTCGTCGACCTCCCGCGATGGGAGTGTCTCCCAGTTCTCGCCGAGGGTGTCGGTGAACCCGGCAATCCCCGTGAGGGGTGTGCGGAGTTCGTGGCTGACCATCGACACGAACTCGTTCTTGAGTTGGGCCGCCCTGCGTTCCTGGGCGAGTGCTTCTGCCTGCTGGTCCTGGGCCCGCAGGAGAGCGCTCATCGCGCCGAGCATGGCGATCGCGACCGACAGGGTGAAAACCACGATCACCGTCCGATCGAACGCCACGGTGAACCCCGCACGCTCAAGGAGCCCGACGGGGCCACCGACGCCGAGATCCTCAAGGGTTGCAGCGACGACCCACAGCACGGTCGCATAGCCCACAACGAGTGCCGCGTAGCCCATCGGGAGGATCAGCGAGGCTGCGACGATGAGGTACAGAACGACGATCGCGCAGGTCGCGGGCGGTGCGCCTCGCCCGGCGAGCAGCACGAAGAATGCGGTGGTGTCGACGACGAAGCCGCCGAACACCGACGCCCTGGTCCGGAGGCGGATCAGCGCATCGGCGGCGGTTACCGTGCCGGTCGCGGCGAGGAGGAGGGGGGCGGGGCTCTTGAGAGCAACCGCTCCGACCACACCGGCACAGATGAATGCGAACGCGCCAGCAATGCGCAGCATGTTGTACGGGCCGCGCATCTCATCGTACGAGATGGGCGCACGCGCCGAGAGTCGGAACATCGGTTCTCCTTGGCACCGTTATCGGCCCGGTTCACGAATCGGTGAAGGACTACATGCCGGAGCGCCGTCGCGCCGCTGTCTCGTGGGCAACAAGGCCCTCAAGGGAGGCCAGCAGTGCCGTGTCGTCAACCAGCCGGTCGGGCTCGTCGAGGACGAGCCAGGTCGGGGACCGCAGGAAGGTCAGAACGGACAAACCGGACTGGAATCTGGCTCCACCGCCGGTGGGGAGAACATGGTTGGGCCCGGCGCCATAGTCGGCGAACACCTCCGCGGAGGTCGCTCCGACGAAGACCGATCCGTAGGATCCGAAGTCTTCGAGTCGTTGCTCGGCATCGCGAATGTGGAGTGCAAGGTGCTCCGGTGCGATCTCGTCCGAGACCGAAGCGGCCTCGTCGATCGTGTCGACGACGACGCAGAATCCGTTCCCGACAGCCTTTCCCGCGATGTCTGCGGTTGTCAGATCCACGACCTGGTGCTCGACCCGGTCGACGACCTCATCGGCCATCTCGGAGCTCAGCGTGACGAGCATCGGGACGGCGTCAGGATCGTGCTCGGCCTGGGCGAGGAGATCGGAAGCGACGAGGTCCGGGTCTGCCTCGTCGTCCGCGATGACCAGGATCTCGCTCGGACCGGCGAGCCCGTCGATACCGATCTCGCCGTAGAGGTACCGCTTGGCGGCCGTCACCCATCGGTTGCCGGGACCAACGACGAGGTCGCATGCGGGCCCAACGGTGCCGAACGCAAGCGCTGCGATTGCCTGCGCCCCACCGACGGGAATCAGCGCATCGGCGTCGGCGATGCTTGTCGCAGCGAGAACAAGGTCGCTCGGTCTCGGGGACGCAACCCACACCTGATCCACTGCGGCCACCCGGGCGGGAATGACGGTCATCAGCACCGACGACGGAAGCGGGTACCGCCCAGCCGGTGCATAGGCGCCCGCCCGCTCCACGGGTATCCACCGATGCCCGGCCGTGCCGCCATGGACGGGGACGGTCAGGTCGGTCAGGGCAGCCCGCTGGGCCGCCGCGAACCGCCGAATCCGGTCGGCGACCGCTTCGAGGACGGCACGGTGTCGGTCGGGTAGCCGGTCGAGGGCGCGTCCCATCTCGTCGCGGGTCACGACGAGCGGTTCGGTCTCGTCGATATCGCCGAACCGGACACCGAGACGGCGAAGGGCTTCGGCGCCTCCGGCCCTGACTTGCTCGACGATGGCTGCGACACGCCGCATCGTGTCGGCGTCCTCGCGTCGGTGGCGCCTCGCGACAGCTCCCACCTCCGACCGGTCGATTCGGGGGATCACCTGTCCTCCTTCGCGGTCATGGGTCTGCGCCCGACAAGCCGTTCCCTGCGGTCCAGTTCCGCGGCGATCCGCGTCAGCGGCACGCCTTCTGCGGTGGCTTTGGCGACCGTGAAATAGATGAGGTCTGCGGCCTCGTGGACGACCGCCTCGGGTCCCGTCGCCGCAGCAAGCTCGTGTGCTTCCTCCACGAGTTTGCTCGCGAGCAGATCGGCATCGTCGAAGAGCTGTACGGTGTTTGATCCCGCTGGGCGCTGCTCCCGGATTCGCTCGAGCCGTCGTGCGAGCCTCCCGATGCCGGCGTCTTCACCCCAGCATGTCCTCTCGGCGGTGTGACAGAACCCAGGATCGGACTGCCGGACGGTGAACCGGATCGCGTCACGGTCGCAGTCAAGATCGACCCGAACGAGTGTCTGGGTAGCTCCCGATGAGGCTCCTTTTCGCCAGGTTCCACGCTTCCGGCTGTGGTAGACGCCGGTGCGGGTGTCGATGGCCTCCTCGAGACTCTCGGGGTCGGACCAGGCGAGCCCGAGCGCAACCCCTGCCTCGTCGACGACGACCGTCGGCCACAGTCCGTCCTCCCGGTCAGATGTCAGGATCGCACCGATGGCCTTGTGAAGGGGGAGCTGACCGTTGTACAGAGCCATTCCCACCTGGGCATCAGCACCGATGTGATCGAGCGCCGCAACCTCGGAAGAGTCGGTGACACCTCCTGCGATCGTCACGCGGCATCCCTCGCCAGCGGCTGCAACGACCCGTTGGGCGAGTGTGAGGTCCGTGCCGGCGAGACGACCCTCCCGCTCGACGAAGGTCACGAGAATCCCGCAACACAGGCCACGCACCTCGGCGATGGCATCGAACAGAGCGGTTCCGGTCCGGGTCCGCCACCCATGGGTGACGACTTCGCCGTCGCGGGCGTCGAGCGCCACGATCACGCGGTCGGCGGGCAGGGTCTCGAGCAGCTCCCGTGTCGCAGCGGTACCGATGATGACCTTGTCGGCTCCCACGGCGAGCCATCGGAGAGCTGTCTCCCGATCCCTGATCCCTCCACCAACCCGGACAGGCCCCATCGCGCACAACTCGGCGATGAGATCGGCGTTGTCACCGTCGCCTCTTGCGGCGTCGATGTCGATGACGGCGACCTCACCCACAAGCGAGAAACGCTCCATCAGCGGTCGCGGGTCACCGGCGTCGATGGCGAGGGTCTCGCCGCCGACCAGCTGCACGGCGTTGCCGGACACGAGATCGATCGACGGCACGATCATCGTCGGACTTCCCAGCCTCGGTCGGCCATCTCCGCCTTGAGGTCCGCAACGGTCAGTTCCCGATCGTGGAGCAGTGAGGCAACCAAGACCGCAGACGCACCGGCGTCCATGGCCTCGACGAGATCCGATGCCGCCCCAGCACCCCCAGAGGCGATGATCGGGATCGTGACCTTCGCGGCGATCGCGGCAAGGAGGTCGGTGTCGTATCCGTCGCGGGTCCCGTCGCGGTCCCAACTCGTGACCAGCAGCTCGCCTGCACCGAGCTGCGCACATGTCTGTGCCCATGTTCCCGCATCGAGGCCGGTGCGGTTCGTGCCGCTGTGGGTGAGGACTTCCCAACCACCATCTCGGCGGCTCGCATCGATCGAGACGACCGCGCACTGCGCCCCGAACCGCTCCGCAATCTCCGCGATGAGCTGCGGGCGTTCGACCGCCGCGGTATTCACCGCCACCCGGTCGGCTCCGTTCGCCAGCAGTCGACCGGCGTCGTCGGCGGTCCTGATACCACCGCCGACCGTCAGCGGGATCGTCAGGACACTCCGAACGGCGCGCACCGTGGCGACCGCATTGGCCCGCCCCTGCGGTGTCGCCGAGATGTCGAGGATGACGATCTCGTCAGCGCCCTGACGCTCGTATTCGGCAGCCGCCTCGGCGGGGTCTCCGGCATCTCGCAGGTTGGCGAATCGGATGCCCTTCACGACGCGCCCGTCGTTGACATCGAGGCACGGGATCACTCGTGGTGCAAGCATCAAGCGGCCTCCCGTGCGACGGTGAGCCAAGCGTCGAGCACCGTGAGCCCGAACGATCCTGAGAGCTCCGGATGGAACTGGCACGCGAGAACATTGCCGTGTTCCATTGCGGCGATGAAGCTCCCTCCATGATCGGCGGTCGCGATCGTCCAGCCATCGGGTGCCTCCTCGAGGGCGTAGGAGTTCGCGAAGTAGGCCCATCCGGGGTTGAGGAACCGTGCTTCGTTCGGCACCTCGATTTGGTTCCACCCGAGCTGTGGTACAACGACCGACGATGGGAGGGCATCGACATGGCCCGGGATCACGCCGAGCCCACGGGCCATCGGGCTCTCAGCGCTCGACTGCGCGAGCAGTTGGAGACCGACACAGATGGCCGCGGTGGGTCGATCATGCTCGATGCGGCTCACGAGGGCGTGTCGAAGGCCGAGACGATCCAACTCGCCGATCGCCGCACCGAATGCCCCGACTCCGGGAAGGACCACACCGTCCGTTTCGAGCACCACTTCGGGATCCGTCGAAACCTCGGCGGTGACACCGAGACGCCCGAAGGCCGCAAGGACGGATGCAAGGTTGGCGGTTCCCGTAGGAACGATGGCGATCTCCGGCGTCATCCGAGCACTTCTTTCGTGCTGCGCACCCGATCCCCGTCCCGCACGATGGCCGCCCTGATCGCGAGCGCCGTCGCCTTGAACGCCGACTCGGCCTTGTGGTGGTCGTTGTCCCCGCGGAGCACATCGATGTGAAGCGCCATGCGACCCTCGATCGACAGCGTGCGCAGGAAATGGACAAGGTTCTCTGCGGCGACATCGCCGATCATGTCGCGCTGCAATGCGAGGTGGATCTCGGGCCAGCCGCGACCCGAGAGGTCGACGGCGGCTCTTGCGAGGGACTCGTCGAGGGGGACATGGGCCGACCCGAACCGTTCGATGCCGGACCGGTCCCCCAACGCCGTGTCGAGTGCCCTTCCGAGCGCAATCGCACAGTCCTCGGTGGTGTGATGGTCGTCGATGTGGGTGTCCCCGTCAGCGGCGAGCTCGAGGTCGATGCCGCTGTGGCGCGTGAATGCCGTGAGCATGTGATCGAGGAATCCGAGCCCGGTCGCGATCGTTGCGACGCCCGATCCATCGAGATCGAGCATGCCTTGAATCCTGACCTCTGCCGTTTCACGGAGGATGGGTACTTGCCTGTTCATGGAACGATCTGCTCCAGTCTCGACACGACGATGTCGGTTGCTCCTGCTTCCTTCAGACTCGGAATGAGGTCAGGGAGGTCGCTGCGCGGCACGGCTGCCTTGACAGCGAGGGCGTCACCGCCGTGGAGTGGGGCAACGGTCGGTTCGCGCATCGCGGGGAGAATCCGGAACAGCGCCTCTGACATCTCGACGGCAATGTTGAGTTCGACCATCGCCCGGGTCCTTGCCTCCAGGACCGACCGGATGCTGAGCACCAGCCCCTCGATGGTTTGCTTCTTTGCGGGGTCGGCCATGGCCTCACGACTCGCGTAGAGCCTCGTCGACGAATCCATGACGAGATCGATCACGACGAGCCGGTGCTCGGACAGGGTCTCGCCGGTTGCACTGATGTCGACGATGACATCGGCATCCTCAGGGGGAAAGACCTCGGTTGCACCGTATGAGCGGATGATGTCGGCATCGATGCCGCGTCGTGTGACCCACTCGGTGGTGAGCCGTGTGAGTTCAGACGCGACGACAAGCCTGCGGTCGGGCAGGACCCCGTCGTCGAGGAGGTCGCGCGGTGCAGCGGCAACGACCTGGACGGGGTCGAGGCCGGTGTCGATGAGCTCAACGAGGTCTGCCTGCTTTTCCGCGACCCAATCTGCGCCCGCGAATCCGACATCGCGGGTTCCGGCTGCGAGCATCTCGACGATGTTCTGTGGCTTCAGCAGTTTGGCCTCAAGCCACGGCACGGAAGGGATCGGGCGATACCCGCGAGGGCCCGACCGGAGGCTGATCCCGGCGTCGGCGAGCAACGCCCGCACGCTGTCCTCCGTACGGCCCTTCGGCAAGGCGAAACGAACGGTGTCTGGGGTTTTCGGTTTGACGATCAACGGGAGTCCTTTCCCGCCGATCCGTTCGGCCGTGTGATCCGGGGGCCCGATGGGCAACAGGAACGCCGACCGCTGCGGGTCGGCGTGTGGGTTCTGCTCTCCTCAGGCGTCCACCATCAACCGACCACCGATGGGTGGTGGTGATGATGCGCGTGGACGGTCTGGATCTGCATGGACCTACAACGCTAGCACGCCTTTGCCCTGCTGTGTCAATTCCGTTCGCCGCGCTGGGCCCCGAGTTCGTCGATTGCCGTGTGCGGCACCTTGAGGTCTCCGAGGCCGACACCGATCCGGAAGTCGCGGGCACGGTCACCGTGGTAGTCAGAGCCCCCGGTCGCGGCGAGGCCGAGGGAGTGTGCGAGTTCGGTGAGGTGTTCGCGTAGGTCCCGGGTATGGGACGCGTGGTGAGCTTCGATTCCCCCGAGGCCAGCATCGGCGAGTTCGCGGAAAAGGCGTTCGTACTCGGCGGCGCCGAGGGGAATCGTCAAGGGGTGAGCAACGACGGGGACGCCGCCACTGCGGCGCGCAAGCTCGATGGCGTCCGTGGCGGTTAGGCGTATCCGCTCGACATACGCAAGTCCGCCGTCGCCGAGGACCCGCTCGAAGACCTCATCGCGACTGTGGAACGCTCCGGTCTCGATGAGGGCATCTGCGATGTGGGGCCGGCCGATCGACTTCCCTTTCGCCCATCGGCGCACATCGTCGATCCCGATCGTGTACCCGAGGCCGTTGAGCCGTGCGATGATCTCGTCGTTGCGTTCGTGCCTGCCGGCCCTGAGCCAGGCGAGCTTGGATTGGAGCGGCCCCGGTTCGTCATCGACGAAGTAGACGAGCATGTGCATCTTGGTGCCATTGTGTTCAACGGAGAGTTCGGTTCCGGGTATGAAATCGATCCCGAGTCGGTTGGCCGCAGAGCGAGCCTCGCCGAGACCATCGAGGACATCGTGGTCGACCAAGGCAATGGCGGACGCACCGCACGATGCCGCGAGCTCCACGAGCTGTTCCGGCGAGTCGGTCCCGTCGGATCTGGTGGAATGGAGGTGGAGATCGATCAGTCCACTCAACCGAAGAAGACCTTGAGCGCAATGAGCGCGATCGCAAAGATGACGGTGTACCCCGCATAGCGCTTGAGCACATCGATGCGATGCTGCTTGCGGCCGGCTTTGGCCTGCTCTTCCTTCTTCAGTTCACGGTTCGCCCGCTGCCGTTCGCGTTTGTCGGTGGCCATGCATGTGATTGTACCGACTGACGGTGATCGATTCCGTGGGAGCATGGGACATCGAACCGGGCACCTACACTCGCGCCGCATGACCCTTGTAGTCCAGAAGTTCGGCGGAACTTCGCTCGCCGACGCAGGCCGCATCAGGAGCGTGGCGCACCGCGTGGTCGACACGGTTCGATCCGGACATGCGGTGGTCGCGGTGGTGAGCGCAATGGGCAGCCAAACCGACGATCTGCTGACGCTTGCGTCAGAGGTATCCGATCGCTCGCATCCACGGGAGCTCGACATGCTCCTGACGGCAGGCGAACGCGTCACGATGTCCCTCGTGGCGATGGCGATCCAGGATCTCGATGTCCCCGCGACCTCGCTCACGGGCTCCCAAGCGGGAATCCTCACCACCGGCCGACACGGAAGAGCCGAGATCGTCGAGATCAAAGCAGACCGGGTGCGTGGTGCGCTCGACGAGGGCAAGGTGGTCATCGTTGCGGGCTTCCAAGGCGTGAACCCCGATTCGAGGGATGTGACGACGCTCGGCCGTGGAGGGTCGGACGCAACCGCCGTCGCTCTCGCCGCGGCTCTCAAAGCGGAGCGATGCGAGATCTACACCGATGTCGACGGGGTCTTCACCGCGGATCCTCGGCTCGTTCCGACCGCGCGGAAACTCGACGAGGTGACCTTTTCTGAGATGCTCGAGCTTGCATCGGCGGGTGCAGGGGTCCTGATGCCCCGTTCGGTGGAGTTCGGGCGGCGGTTCAACATTCCCATCCATGTCCGGTCGTCGTTTCACGATGGCGACGGGACCTGGGTCAAGGAGGAGACAATGGAAGAAGCTGTCGTTCGGGGTATCGCCCACGACGAATCCGAAGCCAAGGTGACCGTCTACGCGGTGCCGGACACACCGGGGGTCGCGGCAAGCCTCTTCGAGGCGCTTGCCGACGCCATGATCAATGTCGACATGATCGTCCAGAATGTCAGCCATGACGGATCGACGGATATCAGCTTCACCGTTCCTGAGCTGTCGTTGGGATCTGCGACCGAGGAATCCGAGAAGGTCGCCGCGGCTGTCGGTGCGGGGGGTGTGACGGTGGACCGCGGCATCGCGAAGATCTCGGTGGTCGGGCTCGGCATGAAGACCGAGTCCGGTGTGGCGGCACGGATGTTCCGGCTGCTGTCGGATCAGGGAATCAACATCGAGATGATCTCGACTTCACCGATCCGGATCTCGTGTGTCGTGAGGAACGACCGCGTCGCCGACGCGGTCAAGGCGCTTCACACGGGGCTTGGCCTCGACGGCGGGCCGGGCTGATGAACCGGCATGCGGCGGCGCGGGTCGCGATCGTGGGGGCGACCGGTGCCGTCGGAACCACCATGCTTGCGATCCTTGCCGAGCGCGGCTTCCCCCTTTCGGATCTCCGGCTCATGGCCTCGCACCGCAGCGCAGGGACGAAGGTTGGAACGCCGTGGGGTGAGCTGACGATCGAGGATCTCGCTCTCGCCGATCCCGCAGGCGTGGATATCGCGCTGTTTTCGGCTGGCGCCGCCCGATCGCTCGAGTATGCGCCGGGCTTCGTCAACGCCGGTGCCGCCGTGATCGACAACTCCTCCGCGTTCCGGATGCGGGAAGATGTGCCCCTCGTGGTGGCAGGCGTGAACGACGCCGCAATCAAAGAGCACAAAGGGATCGTGGCGAATCCGAACTGCACGACGATGACCTTGCTGATGGCTGCCGGTCCGTTGCACCACGCCGCCGGTCTCAAGTTCCTGATGGCCACCTCGTACCAATCGGTGTCGGGAACCGGGCAGACCGGCATCAGGCAGCTCGAGACCGAGGTGGAGTTCTTCGCGGACAGTCATGAGGCCCTCACCACGGGCGGTTGGGAGGATCCGGGTGGGGAGGTCTATGCACGCCCGATCGCCTTCAATGTGGTTCCCCTCGCAGGTGCGATCACTGACGATGGATACTCCGACGAGGAGTGGAAACTCGTCAACGAGACCCGCAAGATCCTCGAGCGGGAAACGATCGCGATCGAGCCCACCTGTGTCAGGGTCCCCGTACTCGTCGGACACGCCATCGCGGCCACGATGTGGTTCGATCGTCGCATGGATCTCGACGAAGCCGTCGCGATCCTCGGGACCGCACGGGGGATCCAGTTGTGGGACGACCGGAGGGTCCCGACACCGCTCGACTCGGCTGGAATCGATGATGTCCTTGTCGGCCGCCTTCGGGAAACGACGGGAACCGCTGGAGGGATCTCGCTGTTCGCGATCGGGGACAACCTCCGGAAGGGCGCCGCGCTCAACGCCGTCGAGCTCGCGGAACTCCTCGTCGATTGAACGCCTTGCCAGTGGACCTATCGTGGTGCCGAGCCGAACAGGAGAGATCGTGACCGAGCAGCTCGTTGTGGTGTCGAAGGACGGGAGCGTCGGAACGGTTCGATTGAACGAGCCGGACTCCTTGAACGCGCTGTCGGTGCCGATGGCGAACGCCTTCAAGGATGCCCTGATCGAACTCGGGGAGGATGCGTCGATCCGGGCGCTCGTGGTCACCGGAACCGGGAGGGGTTTCTGTGCCGGGGGAGATGTGCAGTCGTTCTACGATCACAGGGACGACCCTACCGAGGTCATGGGCGAGGTGCTCGACGGGCTCCACGGAGCGGTCCAGGTGCTGATGGATCTCCCCTTCCCCACAATCGCCGCGATCAACGGCACCGTGGCCGGGGCGGGGATGGGAGTCGCGCTCGCAACCGACCTCGCGATAGCGTCGGAGGCGGCCGTCTTCACCATGGCGTACACCGGCATCGGTGTCTCCCCTGACGGCTCGAGCACCTTCTGGCTCCCTCGGATGGTCGGTACCCGGTTTGCGATGGAGATGATCCTGACCAATCGGCGCCTGTCGGCCGACGAGGCGGTCACGCTCGGTCTGGTCAACGCAGCGGTCCCCGATGCCGAATTCTCAGGGGCTGTCGAGGCGCTCGCCACGAAGCTCGCCGCGGGTCCGACCCGAGCGTTCGTGCGGGCACGGGAGCTGATCCGCTCGTCGTTCGGCAACACGCCGGTACAGCAGATGGCCGACGAGGCGGCCTCGATCCTCGCCGCAGGGAGCACCAAGGACTTCTACGAGGGCGTGACCGCCTTCATCGAGAAACGGCGCCCCGACTTCGTCGGCAGCTGATCAGAAACCCGGCACCGAAGAGGTGCGTAGCTGGCAATCCACGCCCTGATCGCTGCCCATTTTCTGTCGTACCGGGCTGATACGTTGTTTGGTATGAGCAGTTTGTTTGGTCCTCATAGGATTTCGGATATTGAGGAGCGTTTGGTTGGTATTGAGCGCCGGATTGGTGAGCTCCGAGCGTGGCAGGCGTGTCTTGTCAACGAGTTGGACAAAGCCAAGGCGCATCGCAGTGATGCGTCTCGTACGCTTGGTGAGTGGTTGCAGTCGCATCTCGATGTCAGCCGTGAAACCGCCCGGGCCCTTGTGGTTGCAGGACGAGGCGGCAGGGATACCGGCCGCAATGTGCAGCGAGACCTTGGAACCACGACCACTTTTGATCGGGCCGTGGCAACCCACAAGCTGATCTCCACCGGCATGTCAGAGCATGAGGCGAGGGATACGAGGTCGATGAACCTCGAGCAGGTCCGCAAGCTCATTGCACGGCGGCGTCGGACGGAGCCGGTTGATGAGCGCAGAGTGTTCGCTGAGCGGTACTTTTCGGTTCAGCCAACTCTTGACGAATCAGCGTGGACCGTTTCGGGGCGCTTGTCGGGGGTGATGGGCAGGATCGTTGACAAGGCAGTCACTCAGAAAGCCGACGAACTGCGTCTGATTCCAGGTGCCGAGGCATCGACGAGGGCGCAGCGTCAGGCTGATGCGTTGGTTGCCATGTTGCAAGACTCCCTCGAAAGCGACCCTGGAGAATCAGATGTCGGGTCCTCGGCGGGTTCGTTGGGCCACATCACCGTGTTTGTCGACGCCCGAACCGTCGATGCTCGAACCGATGGGCAGTCAACGGGATCTCCCGCCTCTGATGGTCCGGTTGTGGAGGTGGCCTTCGGTCCACGGGTCGGTCCCGATGTGCTCGAAGCGGTTCTCTGTGGTGGGACCGTCCGGGCTGTCGGAATGGACGGCGACAATCCGGTCTTCGCGTCACAAGCAACCCGGGCGATCCCTCCGGCGATCCGCGATACGGTGCTGTTTCGCGACGGTGGATGCACGATCGATGGTTGCAACAGCCGATACCGCCTTGAACCGCATCACATCATTCCCCGATCCGAACACGGCACACACCATCCATCGAACCTGACCACCCTGTGCTGGTACCACCATCATGTCGCGATCCACGGCAACGGGTTTCGCATCGACACCGAATCACCACCGCACAAGCGATCGAAGGCACCGCTCCGATCTCGGCAAGACGTTCACCGTATCGGACGCTCGTGAATTGAGATCCGGCATCGGAATGCGTAACGAGGCCTTCAAGGCGGGTGCCTCTTGACCAGCGTGCCATCTCGAGTGCGTCGAGGACCATCTGGGTGCGCATGTTGGAAGCAACCCTCCACCCAACGATCCGTCGGCTGAATGCGTCAACAATGAAACACACATATGCCACCCCCGACCAGGTCGACACAAAGGTGAGGTCTGTTACCCACAGACGGTTCGGACGAGCCGCGGTGAAGTCACGATCCACCAGGTCTTGGGGGCGTGTGGCTGACTCGTCGGGTCGTGTTGTACGAACCCGTCGATGCCGTGACACACCTTGGATTTCGAGCTGTTTCATCAGACGAGCCGTCTGGTCACGGCCAATGTCATGGCCGGCACGCCGGGCTGCTTTCCACAGTTTGTGAGCCCCATACACCTTCCGGTTCGAGATCCACAATGCCAACAGGATCGGCATCATCACCGCATCCCGCAGCGCTCTCGCGGACAGGGGCCGCTTCTTGTTGTCGTAATACGTTGAGGGGGCCACCTCCAGCGTGGTGCAGATGGGCTCGACCCCGAACTCGTCACGATTCTCGTCGACGAACTTGACCATTATCTGTGTGGGCGGTCGAGCTCCGCCGCAAAGAAAGCCGAAGCCCGCTTCAAGATCTCGTTCGCACGGCGCAGCTCACGGTTCTCCTGCTCCAGCTTCTTCATCTTTGCCCGCTCAAAAGCAGACATGCCCGGGGCATCCCCTGCTTCGATCTCAGCGTCAGCTACCCAACGACGCACAGACTCGGGGCCATACCCCAACTGGTCAGCGACGCGAACCACCGTGCCCTGGCTCGTCCCAAGCTCCTTACGGAGCTCGAAAACCAGCCGGACAGCCTGATCCTTCTCCTCTTTCGTATACCGACGAGTCGTCGGCCTTCCTGGTGTGATTTCCCTTGACATGACTCTCATCTTTCCACACTCAAGAGCCTCCAAGAATCCCAGGGCGATTCAGGACCGTCCGGGTTGTCGGAATGGACGGCGACAATCCGGTCTTCGCGTCACAAGCAACCCGGGCGATCCCTCCGGCGATCCGCGATACGGTGCTGTTTCGCGACGGTGGATGCACGATCGATGGTTGCAACAGCCGATACCGCCTTGAACCGCATCACATCATTCCCCGATCCGAACACGGCACACACCATCCATCGAACCTGACCACCCTGTGCTGGTACCACCATCATGTCGCGATCCACGGCAACGGGTTTCGCATCGACACCGAATCACCACCGCACAAGCGCCGCCTCCTTCGCCCAAGCCGCCGAGGGCCTCCCTTGTCGGGCTAACGATGTGTGTTGGAATCAGAGCGAACTCGATTGGAGGGCCACCGACGGGCTCCCGGTGATGCTGCTCAACTCGTCGAGGATGTCGAATCGCCTCACCTCGAAACCGTGGAATGTGTCGTTGCCGGTCAGGCTCGCCACCATCTCAGAATCGAGATAATCATCAGCGGCGGCAGTCGACTCGAAGATGTGGAAGCCACCAACGAGATCACCGTCGGTGATCCATGTCTTGGACACCAACCCGGCCACGCCCTGCATGGCGTGCGCGTAGTCAGTGAACGGATCAACGAGGTCCTCCAGCGTTGCATCTGTTCGGAATGTGATCAAGACCGCATGCATTTTAACCTCCTGGTGTCGCGGCTCACCCATTCGTATCAAGTCGAGGTTGCCGAAAGGTTGCGGCGCGTATGATTGACCGGTGGAGTTTGGGATCCTCGGTCCGCTCGAGATCCGGGATGGGGACCAAACGGTCACCATCTCCGGTATAAAGGAGCGCGCCATTCTCGGCCTCCTGATCGTTGAGGCCGGAACCGTCGTCTCCGCGGATCGAATGGTGTTCGAACTGTGGGGCGACACGCCACCGAGAACAGCGACGAAGTCGCTGCGGAGCCATGTATCGCGCTTGCGTCGCTCGCTCGGCGGCACAACGACCATCGTCACGCAACGACCGGGCTACCGACTCGCGTTGGACGGCCATATCATTGATGCCGCACGGTTCGAATCACTCGCCGATGATGCAAGCAGGCTCGCGAGCGATCCCATTCGTCGGTGGCAAACGGCGCGTGAAGCCCTCGCGCTGTGGCGCGGACCGGCACTCGCCGATCTCAGCGCCTTTGCGTTCGCTGACGGGGAAGCGAGGCGCCTCGAGGAGCGCCGAATCAGGACCGCCGAGCACGCGATGGATGCCGGTCTCCGGATCGGACGCCATCGGGATCTCATCCCTGAGTTGCGCGTACTCACCACGGAACACCCATACCACGAGGCGTATTGGGCGCAGTTGATGCTCGCGCTCTACCGCTCGGGTCGCGCCGGAGATGCCCTCGATGTGTTCCGGGAAGCCTCGACCGTGCTCGGGGAGGGACTCGGCATAGGCCCCTCCGTTGAGCTGCGGGAACTGGAGCGTTCGGTCGTTCTCCAAGATGAGACGCTCAACCTGCGGGTTCCGACAGGACCGCACAATCTCCCTGCTTCCGTCTCATCGTTCGTCGGAAGGGAACGAGAGTTGGCTTCCCTTGCAAGGAGCCTCGGTGATTCGCGGTTGGTGACGATGACAGGTGCGGGGGGATCCGGCAAGAGTCGCCTCGCGAGGGAGCAGGCGAGTCGGTCCCTGATGGATTACGCCGACGGTGTCTGGATCGTCGAGCTTTCCTCGCTCATTGATCCCGACGACATACCAGCCGCGGTGTGCATTGCGATGGGTGAGCCTGCCAGCCACGCCACAGATCCGACCGATGCCCTCGTCTCGCTGGCTGGTACCCGGCGAATGCTCCTCTTGTTGGACAACTGCGAGCACATGGTCGACGCCGTCGGGATGCTCGTCGGAAGAATCCTCTCCGAATGCCCCAACACGACGATTCTCGCCACCTCCCGCGTCGCGCTTCGGGTCCCTGGCGAGACGATCTGGCTGGTTCCCCCCCTTCAGCTTCCGGATCTTGACGATGAGCTGGAGGTTCAAGTGGCGACCGAGGCGGTTCGGCTCTTTGTCGTGCGCGCTCGAGAAGCCGCACACGAGGTTTCGTTCGAAGGTGACGACATGCGGACGATCTCGGCCCTGTGCATTGCCCTTGGCGGGCTTCCGCTCGCCGTGGAGTTGGCTGCTTCCCGGATCGGTGCCTTCGGTCTCGCCGATCTCGCAGAACGCCTCGAAGGAGGACTCAGCATGCTCGGCGCGGGTCGCACGGAGCTTGCACACCACCGCTCCATGAAGGCGGCCATTGGCTGGAGTGTGGACCTGCTGACCGGTGACGAGCGACGGGCCTTCGTTGGGCTCGCTGTCTTTCTCGGCGGCTGGACACTCGCGGACGCTGAGGCTGTTCTCGGGGGCCGAATCGTCCCGTTGGATGAGGTTGCCGGCATCGTGGCTTCCCTCGTCGATCAGTCGCTGGTCGAGGTCCACCGCGAACACGGGGTTCGGTACCGGTTCCTGGAACCGATCCGTGAGTTTGCCCGGGAGCAGCTCCATGCCTCCGAGATGGCGGCCGATCTCGACCTGGTCCACGCGCTTCGTTTCCTCGAGGTGTGTGGCAGGGCCGACGAAGGTCTGCGGGGCCGAGAGCAGACCGACTGGCTTGCTCGCTTGCGGGCAGATCATGACAACATTCGGAAGGCACTGCGGTGGTCGGTCGATGCCAAACGCGGCGACATCGCGCTCGGGCTTGTGGCATCCTGTGCATGGTTCTGGTTCATGGCGGGACATTGGCGCGAGGTGTCGCTGTGGCTCGATGCGGCACTCGATGCGGCTGGTGACGACCATCCGCTACTCCGAGCAAGGGCCATTGCACGCGCCGATGGGATCCAGGTCATCCGGGTCAATGTACAGCCAGCGGCGACGAGGATCGAAGCCGCCGAAGCGGTGTGCAGGGCCGAAGGTGACCGGTACTACGAGGCATGGTGCGTGCACCTGCGAGGTCATGCGCACATCTATGACGAGGCTGGTGACCCGCGACGACCGATCGAGACCGCTCGTGAGATCTTCGTGGAACTCGACCGGCCATGGGAGGTCGCGTGGTCTGATCGATACCTCGGAGACGCATTTGGCCTTGCCGGTATGAGCGACGATGCCATCGAAGTTCAACTGTTGTCGATTTCGGCTTTTCGGGAGATGGGTGACCTGTGGTCGACCGCCTACGGTCTTCACAACCTCGCCAACTTCTTCTTGGTGAACAATGCGTACGGGCCAAGCGTTGCGCGCCCCTACTTCGAACGGTGCATGCGGATCGCACAGGACATCGGGGATCCGGTGTGGCACGCCCACGGGCTCAACGGCCTCGCCCATTGCGACTTCCAAGAGGAAGCGGGGGATCCGACGACGCGGTACCTGGAGGCGGCCGATCGATTGCGCCGCATCGGTGATGATGCATGCCTTGCTTCGGCGGTCGGGTTCCTCGGAGATCTGAGCGAGCGGAGCGGTGAGATCGGCCCAGCAGCGGGGTGGTACGCAGAAGCCATTCGGATAGCAGAACGGCTCTCACGCTGGTCGCACATCGGAGCCAACTTCGACCGTCTCGCACGCTTGGCGCATGTGACGAACCGCTCGGCGCAGGCAAGGCGTCTCGTCGCCGCCGTTGATGGCGGATTGGGTCGCGGCGAGATGAGGTTCACGGACTGGTACGCCGCCACGCATCGCGAGGTCGCGCGGTCCGTCGGGATCGAGGGTCCGACGACGGAGCCCATCGCGGATCTCATTCCGTTTGCCCTCGAACTCGCCGAGACGATCGCAGATGGTGCCTGAGGAACGAGGCCAGCTTCATGGGCTGCCTCAGACCCGCAGCATCTTATCGATGCGGCGAGCGGTGATCACGGATCCGACCGCACCGAGCAACCCGAGATAGGCGACATTGACGAGCATCGTCCAGCTCAGGACGCCGAGCGTGAGACCGCGCAGGAGGACGACTCCGTGGTAGAGCGGTGAGAACCAAGCCACGACCTGGAGAGGGACCGGGTAGACCGAGAGCGGGTAGAAGGTGGCGGAGAACAGGAAGAGAGGCACGGTGATGAACGCCACGATGTCGAGATCCTGCCAGGTACGCATGTAGGTGGTTCCGGCGGTGCCCATGGCGCCGAATGCGAAGCCGATGAGGACCGTAGCGGGGAACGCGAGAATGCCGAGGGGTGACTCGATCAGGCCCATCGCGGCCATGACCATCATGAAGGCAACCGAATACGCTGCTCCTCTCGAGAGTGTCCAAACGATCTCGCCGGACGCCACATCGGTCGGTTCGACCGGGGTTGCGAGGATCCCGTCGTAGATCTTGCCGTACCTGAGCTTGAAGAACATGTTCCCCGTCGACTCGAACACGGCGCCGTTCATTGCCGAAGCGGCCAGCATTGCCGGCGCGATGTACGCGACATACTCGACCGGGCTTCCGGCGAAGTCGACCTCACCCGCGAGGTCTCCGAGGCCGACACCCATCGCGATGAGATAGAAAAACGGTTCGAAGAACCCCGACAGGAGGACGGGCCAGATCGTGCGCATCGCGACGAGGTTGCGCTCGAGGAGGAACCTGCCGCGCCACATTCGCGGAAGCGGCGGAATCACGCGCGGCGCGAAGCCCGATCGGTTCACGGCGTCAACCGCCTGCGTATCGGCCCGACGCTGAGAACCGTTCCGACCACGACGATCGCGACGAGGAAGGCCCAACTGATCCATGGCTGTACGATCGGCGTCGATCCGAGGGTGATCATGCGAGCAAGTTCGACACCGTGAAAGACCGGTGTGACGAATGCAACCGGCTGAAGCCATCCGGGAAGCTGGGTGATCGGGAACAGGACCCCGGAGAACAGGAACATCGGTATGACGACGAACCGGAAGTAGGTCGCGAGGGCCGAATCGGTTCTGAGACGGACCGTGAATGCCGTCGTCGCGGCCGCCATGCCTGCTCCAACGAGGACCGCGGGTACGGTCGATGCGAGCGATCCAAGCGGGGATGCGACACCGAACGCCACCATCACGATCGCGAACGACACCGAGACCATCGCGACACGAATCGTCGACCACGCGACCTGACCGAGGGCGAGGCTTCTGACCCCCACCGGTGTTGCAAGGGTTGCGTGCCATGTCTGGCGCCACTTGATCGCCGCCATGACCTTCCATGCGCCTTCGGCCGCGCCGGTTTGCATCGCCGTAGCGACGAGGAGGCCCGGCGCGAGGAACGCGAGGTAGGAGATGCCCTCGGCACCCGAAGCGAGGTTCTCATCGACGAGAGTTCCGAGCCCGAGTCCCATCGCGAGCAGGTACAGAACCGGATTGAGGAAGCCGGTGAACACCGATCCACGCCAGGTTCGCCGGTACGCACGCAGCTCAGACTCGACGACTCGAACCGACAGGGGTACTGCCATCAGTCGACCAGGGTTCGGCCGGTGAGTCGCAAGAAGACATCCTCGAGGGTCGATCGGCGCGCAAGCACCGTCTCGGGCTGCATGCCCTCGCTGTGGACGGCGGCGATCGTCCGCTCGGCGTCTTCGGTGTATACGAGGGCACGATCGGCGAGGATCTCGGTACGGTCGGACAGTTGCTCGATCCTGCCGTCGAGGGTTTCGAGCACACCGACCGGAAAGCGGAGCTCGACGACATCGCGCGGGGTGTACTCGTCGATCAATGCCCGTGGCGATCCCTCGGCGACGATGTGCCCGTTGTCCATCACGACGAGCCGGTCGCAGAGTTGCTCGGCCTCGTCCATGTAGTGGGTCGTGATGAGCAGGGTGATGCCTCGCTGCTTGAGCCGGTACAGGCGGTCCCACAGCACATGTCGGGCTTGGGGGTCGAGTCCGGTCGTGGGCTCGTCGAGGATGTAGATGTCGGGATCGTTGATGAGGCCGCGTGCAATCGTGACACGGCGTTTCATCCCGCCCGACAGCGCGTCGACCGGTGCATGGAGCTTGTCGGTCAGCTTGACGAAATCGATCAACTCGTCGATGCGAGCGTTGAGCTCGGTCTTCGGGATGTCGAAGAAGCGCCCGTAGGTGTACAGGTTGTCATGGACCGTGAGTTCTTCGTCGAGGTTGTTCTCCTGGGGAACCACACCGAGCCTCGAACGCAATCGAGGGCCCTCGGTGGTCGGGTCGAGCCCGAGAACCGAAAGCGTGCCTCCCGAGATCGGGGACAGTGCACTGATCATCCGCATGGTCGAGGTCTTGCCTGCACCGTTCGGCCCGAGGAAACCGAACGACTCACCCTGCCGAACCTCGAAGCTCACACCGTCAACCGCGACGAAGTCGCCGAAGGTCTTGCGAAGGTTGGTGGCCGTGATGAGCGCTTCGGACATGGGCATGGAAAGATAGCGACGACACGATCCGACACTCGGCGGTTGACGCCCGACTCGTCGGATGCCAAGGTCACCGTGTGAGTGAGTGCTCACTCAGTATTAGTCTGGTGGGGTGAAGACGACCCGAGCCAAACCGATGCCGACCGAGGAGCGCCAGAAGGCGATCGTGGCCGCGGTCACCCCGCTCATCGCCGCGTACGGATCCGGCGTCACGACGGCGGCGATGGCGGAGGCGGCTGGTGTGGCTGAGGGAACGATCTACTCGGTGTTCCCAGACAAGAGGTCGCTGATCATCGCAGCCGTGAGGTCAGCGCTCGATCCTGTCGTGGTGCAGGAGGCGTTCAGCGCCATCGATCCCGAAGCCGGACTCGAAGGCAAACTCCTCGCAGCGGCTGGCGTGCTCGTCGAACGCATCGAACAAGTCATGGCGCTCTTCGATGCCCTCCGGTCGATACCGGGGGCCACCGACGGGAGCAGCCGCGGTCACCAGTTCGTCGCCGATGCCGAAGTGGCGGTGACCGCAAGCCTGACGGACCTCATCACACCCCACGCGGGCGAACTCGCCATCGAACCGAAGCGGGTGGCTTCAGCCCTCCGTGGCCTCGTCCTGTCGGCCCGTCATCCTTTGCTGCCAGAAGAGCTTCATCTCACGGTGGACGAAGCCGTCGCGGTGCTGCTGCGGGGTGTCACCATCAGAGAAGGGTCATAGGCCGTGTTACTGCGCATCCTGAGGAGCCACCTCGCGCCCTACAAGCGCCTCATCGTCGTCATCGTTGCGTTCCAGTTCGTTGCAACGATGGCCTCGCTGCTCCTTCCGAGCCTCAACGCGGACATCATCGACAAGGGCGTCGTCACCGGGGACACCGACTACATCGTCGCAAAGGGCTCGATCATGCTTGCCGTCTCGTTGCTTCAGGTCCTCGCATCGATCGCGGCGGTGTATTTCGGGGCCAAGACGGCGATGGCGTTCGGACGCGACCTGCGGTCGTCCATCTTCCGCAAGGTGGCGTCGTATTCGAGGCGCGAGATGTCGTACTTCGGTGCGCCGTCGCTGATCACCCGCAACACCAACGATGTCCAACAAATCCAGATGCTGGTCATGATGACCTTCACCCTCATGGTGATGGCACCGATCATGATGGTCGGCGGCATCATCATGGCAATGCGCGAGGATGTCGGCCTTTCGTGGCTTGTGGCCGTTGCGGTTCCGCTCCTCGCCGCGGTGCTTGCCTTGGTCATTTCCCGGATGATCCCCGCGTATCGCACGATGCAGCGACGGATCGACACCGTCAACCGTGTCCTTCGCGAACAGCTCAGCGGTATCAGGGTGCTCCGAGCCTTCGTGCGCGAGCCGTACGAGACGCAACGCTTCGAACACGCCAACCGCGAGCTCACGGAGGTGTCGCTGACCGTCGGCCGGTGGATGGCGGCGATGTTCCCCATCGTTCTGCTGGTTCTGAACCTTGCAAGCGTGGCGGTCCTGTGGTTCGGCGGTCTGCGGATCGACGCCGGATCGATGGAGATCGGCGCACTCACCGCGTATCTCACCTATCTCATCCAGATCCTCATGTCGGTGATGATGGCGACATTCACGCTGATCATGGTGCCGCGCGCAGCGGTCAGCGCGGACCGTATCGGTGAGGTCCTCGAAACGAACTCGTCGGTGGTTCCACCCGAGCATGGGGTCGTGGCGGCCGATCGGCGGGGTGAGGTCGAGTTCCGTCGGGTCGAGTTCACCTACCCGGGTGCAACCGATCCCGTGCTGCGCAACATCGATTTCGCCGCCAAACCCGGACAGACCACAGCGATCATCGGTTCCACCGGAGCGGGAAAGTCGACACTTGTCAACCTCATTCCCCGCCTGTTCGATGCCACCGCCGGCACCGTGCTTGTCGACGGCATCGATGTGCGGAGCCTCGAGCCGGACTTCCTGTGGAGCCGCATCGGCTATGTCCCGCAAAGCCCGTATCTGTTCACAGGAACCGTTGCTTCGAACCTCCGGCACGGCAAGCCGGACGCGACCGAAGCAGAGATGTGGCGCGCGCTCGAGATCGCACAGGCCCGTGATTTCGTCGAGGAGATGCCGGAGGGCCTCGACGCTTCGATCTCACAGGGTGGGACCAATTTGTCGGGAGGGCAGCGCCAGCGGCTCTCGATTGCACGAGCGGTGATCCGGGACCCCGAGATCTACCTCTTCGACGATGCGTTCTCTGCACTCGATCTCGCCACCGACGCGCGGCTGCGGGGGGCGCTCAAACCGGTGACGACCAACGCAACCGTGATCATCGTTGCCCAACGCGTCTCGACGATCAGGGACGCCGACCGGATCGTCGTTCTCGACCATGGTGTGATCGTCGGCTCTGGCACGCACCGCGAGCTCCTCGAAACCTGTCCGACCTATGTCGAGATCGTCGACTCCCAGCAGATGGCGGAGGTGTTGTGATGAGTGACCGTCCCACCACCGGCGACCTCAAGAAAACCGAACGAATCGTTGCCCAGCCCGGCCCCGGGCGGGGCATGGGGGGAGGGCAGATCGCCCAAAAGCCCCTTTCGTTCAAAGAATCGGGTCGGAGGCTCCTGCACTACCTCAAACCGCAACGCCTCAAGGTGGTCTTCGTGTTCATTGCTGCCGTTGTGAGCGTTGCGCTCGCATCGATCGGGCCCCGCGTCCTTGGTCGTGCGACGGATCTCATCTTCTCGGGGGCGATTGGTGGATTCCTGCCGCAGGGACTGACCAAGCAGCAAGCAATCGACGCGGCGATCAGCGCAGGCAACGAGCAGTTCGCGAAGATGCTCTCGGGCATGGATGTCACGCCGGGCCAAGGCATCGACTTCGGCGCTGTGGGTGCGGTGCTCCTGGTCGTGATCGCCCTGTATGTGGGGTCGGCGCTGCTCTCGTTCCTCCAGGGCTACCTGCTCAACGATGTCGTCCAGGACACCGTGTATCGGTTGCGATCCCAGGTCGAGGACAAGATCAACCGACTCCCCCTCAGCTACTTCGATCGTCAACCCCGCGGCGAGCTCCTTTCGCGTGTCACCAACGACATCGACAATGTGTCCCAAAGCCTCCAGCAGACCATGAGTCAGCTCCTCACCTCACTGCTCACAGTCGTGTTCGTGGTCACGATGATGTTCCTGATCTCTCCGACGCTCGCCCTGATCGCTCTCATCACGATCCCGGTCGTGATGGTCGTTGCGGGGCTCATCATGCAACGGTCCCAGCGGCATTTCGTGGCACAGTGGCGCAGCACGGGAACGCTCAACTCCCAGGTGGAGGAAGCCTTCACGGGACACGCGCTCGTCAAGGTCTTCGGCCGACAGGAGGAAGTGCAGCAGTCCTTCGAGGTCGACAACGACGACCTGTACCGGGCGAGCTTCTCGGCTCAGTTCCTCTCGGGCCTGATCATGCCGATCATGATGTTCGTCGGGAACCTCAACTATGTGATCATCGCGGTCATCGGCGGCCTCAGGGTCGCGAGCGGGACGATGAGCCTCGGTGATGTGCAGGCGTTCATCCAGTACTCACGCCAGTTCACGCATCCCGTGACGCAGATCGCCTCGATGGTCAACCTGCTTCAATCAGGCGTCGCATCCGCCGAGCGTGTGTTCGAACTGCTCGATGCACACGAGGAGGAGCCAACGGATCACCATCCGAGAATGGTCGAGAACCCCCGCGGTCGTGTCGCATTCGAGGATGTCTCGTTCCGATACGAACCCGACCAGCCCCTCATCGATGATCTGTCGATGATCGTCGAGCCGGGGCAGACCGTCGCCATCGTCGGACCCACCGGTGCGGGCAAGACGACCCTCGTGAATCTCATCATGCGCTTCTACGAACTCGACGCGGGGCGCATCACCCTCGACGGCCTCGACATCGCTCGCATGCCTCGCGCCGACCTCCGATCCCGGATCGGGATGGTCCTCCAGGACACCTGGCTGTTCAAGGGCACGATTCGCGACAACATCGCCTACGGGAACCCTGAGGCCACCGACGCCGAGATCCTCGAGGCTGCGAAGGCAACCTTCGTCGATCGATTCGTCCACAGCCTGCCGGACGGGTACGACACGGTCATCGACGATGAGGGAACCAACATCTCGGCAGGCGAGAAGCAGCTCATCACCATCGCAAGGGCATTCGTCGCCCAGCCTGCACTCCTGATCCTCGACGAGGCGACGAGTTCCGTCGACACACGAACGGAGCTGCTCGTCCAACACGCGATGGCAGCGCTTCGGTCCGACCGGACGAGCTTCGTGATCGCACACCGGCTGTCGACGATCCGCGACGCCGACCTGATTCTCGTCATGGAGGAAGGAAGGATCGTCGAGCGCGGCACCCACGATGAGCTCCTTGCGCTGCGCGGCGCTTACGCGGCCCTGTACAACGCGCAGTTCATCGATCCGCGACCCGACACGGCGGTTCCGGTTCGCCGCTGATTCCGGGTGCGTGCTGACGGTACGCTCCTGTCAATGGAGATCCACGACAGCATCGTCGAGGCGATCGGCGGGACGCCACTGGTGCGCTTGGCGCGCCTCCATCCCGAAGGCAACCTGGTCGCCAAGGTCGAGTCGATGAATCCGGGAGGCTCCATCAAGGACCGCATCGGGCTCGGCATGATCGTCCGCGCCGAAGCCAACGGTTGGCTTGCTCCCGGCGACACGATCGTCGAACCGACCTCTGGCAACACGGGGGTGGGACTTGCAATGGTTGCCGCGATCCGCGGCTACAAACTCGTGTGTGTCATGCAGGACAAACAATCGAAGGAGAAACAGGATCTCCTTGCTGCGTACGGGGCTGAGGTCGTGTTGTGTCCAACGGATGTCGAGCCCGACGATCCCCGCTCGTACTACTCGGTCGCGAACGAGCTTGCGAGCCGTCCCGGCCATTTCCGGCCGGACCAGTATTCGAACCCTGCGAACCCCCAAGCCCATGTGGAGTCGACCGGGCCCGAGATCTGGCAACAGACCGACGGAACGGTCGGGATTCTCGTTGCGGGGGTCGGGACAGGCGGGACCATCAGCGGGACGGCCCGGTACCTCAAGTCGATGAACCCCGACATCGAGGTCGTCGGCGTCGATCCGAAAGGATCCATCTACACCGCGGCCACACCGGGCGATGTCACCACCTACCTCATCGAAGGGGTCGGCGAGGACTTCTGGCCGGAGAGCTACGACCCTTCCCTCACCGATCGGTACGAGGTCGTGACCGATGCAGAGGCCTTCGCGATGACGCGGCGCCTCGCCGTCACCGAAGGCCTCCTGGTCGGGGGGTCGTGCGGCATGGCCGTCGAAGGAGCGATGCGGGTTGCCGCGGGAAGCCCCGACCGCCTCGTCGTCGTCATCCTCCCGGACTCCGGTCGCAGCTATCTGTCGAAGATCTTCAACGACGAATGGATGACGGCGGAAGGATTCAGCCTGTGACCGAGCACCGTTTCGAAACCCTTGCCATCCATGCAGGCCAGGAACCCGACCAGACCACAGGCGCCGCGATCACACCGATCTACGCAACCTCCACCTTCGTCCAGGAATCACCCGGCGTGCACAAGGGATACGAGTACTCGCGCACCGACAACCCGACTCGGACCGCCCTCCAGACCCAGCTTGCCGCCCTCGAAGGCGTCGATGCTTCCGACGATGGTGGGGCGGTCGCGACCTCGTCCGGACTCGCCGCGACGGCCCTGATCGGGTACCTGCTCAGCCCGGGGGACCGGATCGTGTTGCCAGACGATGCCTACGGAGGCACCTTCCGGCTGATCGCTCGCGTTCTCGCCCAGCACGGGATCGCATGGACGGCGGCTGACCTGTCATCCCCGGAAGCCGTCGAGGCCTCCCTGACTCCTGACACACGCCTCGTGTGGATCGAGACACCGACGAATCCGCTTCTCAAGGTGGTCGACATCGGCGCGGTCGTCGAGGTGGCTCGGTCCGTCGGAGCGCTGGTTGCCGTCGACAACACCTTTGCGACCCCCTACCTCCAGCAGCCACTCGGACTCGGTGCGGACATGGTCGTCCATTCAACGACAAAGTATCTCGGCGGCCACTCCGACACGGTTGGGGGTGCCATCGTGACCAACGATGCCGACCTGTTCGAACGCCTCAGGTTCCTCCAGAACGCGGTCGGGCCCGTGCCGGGGCCGTTCGACTCGTATCTGGTGCTTCGCGGGATCAAGACGCTCGGCGTGCGCATGGACCGACACTGCGAGAACGCCGCAGCGATTGCGGCCTTCCTCCAAGGCGATCGGAGGGTCGAAGCGGTTTGGTATCCGGGCCTCGCGTCACATCCGGGCCACGACATCGCCGTGCGCCAGATGACCGGCTTCGGTGGCATGGTCTCGTTCACCCCGACCGGCGGCACCGACGCAGCGAGCGAGATCGTCACCCGAACCAAGCTCTTCTTTCTCGCCGAGTCGCTCGGCGGTGTCGAGTCGCTCATCGAGGTTCCCTCGATCATGACCCACGCCTCCGTTGACGGGACGGATCTCGAGGTCCCTGCGTCGTTGGTGCGCCTGTCGGTCGGGATCGAACACATCGACGACCTGATCTCCGACCTTGACCGGGCACTTGGCTAGTCCGGCCAATCCGCAGGGCATCGTCTCGCTCGGGTGGTTCGGTGACTGGGAGCAACGCCGCGCAGCGCACGAGGCGTCGGGCGATCCTGCTCGCGTCGTGCGCCACGACGGTGTCAAGGTGCTCGTATCGGACGGGGTTTCGCTGCGCCATGCGACTTTTTCACGATCGCTGTCCCTCGCCGTCGGGGACTGGGTGCTCATCGAAAACGAAACCGTGACCGGCGCCCTCGAACGATCCTCGGAGCTCGTTCGGGAGAGCACCGAAGGAGGTCCACAGGTCATCGCAGCGAATGTGGACCTTGTGTTGGTCGTCTTCGGCGTGGATCGCCCCCTCCGCCGTGCCAAGGTGCTGCGGTTCGCCGCATTCGCGTGGGACATCGGGGCCAAGCCCGTTGTCGTGCTGTCGAAGACCGACCTGCGGACCGATGTCGATTCTCTCGTTTCCCGGGTACGGACCTGGGTTGGCGATGTGGACATCGTTCCGGTTTCCGTCACCAACGGTTCGGGCATCGAGACGATCCTTGAGCTCCTCGCGGGCCGTACGGGGACCCTGATCGGGGAGTCAGGTGCCGGCAAATCCTCGCTCGTGAACGCCGTCATGGAGGACGAGGTCGCGTGGATCGGCGATGTGAGGGACCGCGACGCAAAGGGTCGCCACACGACCACGCATCGGGAGCTCCACCTGCTTCCCGGAGGGGGAATGATCATCGACAACCCCGGTGTTCGCGCTCTTGGCCTGTGGGCAGAGGGGGAAGGAGTCGAGCAGCTCTTCTCCGACATCGAACAGGTCGGGACTTCGTGCAGGTTCCGCGATTGTGCCCACCGCGAGGAGCCCGGGTGTGCTGTCCGCGCGGCGATCGAAGCGGGCGACCTCGACACACATCGGTGGGAGTCGTATACACGGTTCATCGATGAACAGGAAGGAGCTTCGCGGCGCGCCGTGCTCAAGCAGCGGAGGTCTCGCTCGTGAGGCTCTGCCACATCAACCACGCGGCGGCCAGCCATGGGGCGCACGAGTCGCCTTGCCTCAGATCCTCGCGCCTTTCGGGAGTGCGAGCCGGTGCCGGGCCAGCATGCCCTCATCGCGCAGGATCTCGGTGATCTCCCCGTCGGCAACCACCCTCCCTTGGTCGAGGATGATCGCCCGGTCGCAGGTCTCATTGGCGTAGAGCAGATCGTGGGTCACGATCAGTTGGGTGACATCGAGGGAGTCGAGAATCGCCGTGAGTTCGGAGCGGGACGCGGGATCGAGGTTCGCGGTTGGCTCGTCGAGGACGATGATGTCGGGTTCCATTGCCAGGACGCCGGCGATGGCAACCCTACGCTTCTGGCCGAACGAGAGGTGGTTCGGGGGACGCTCCGCGAGGTCGGCCACATCGACGGCGGCGAGCGCAGCATCGACCCGGCGATCGAGGTCGGCACCTTCGAGACCGAGATTCCTCGGCCCGAACTCGACATCGCTGCGGACGGTCGTCATGAACAGTTGATCGTCGGGGTCTTGGAACACGATGCCCACCCGTCGCCGCACATCCATCACCGAGGATGCATCGAGTACGATGCCCGACACCTGCACGGATCCGACTTGTGGCATGTGGATGCCGTTCATGTGCAGGACCAGCGTCGTTTTCCCCGCCCCGTTTGGGCCCAACAGCGCGAGTCGATCACCGGGGTGGATGTGGAGCGACACATCGTTGAGAGCGACCGTCCCATCCGGGTACCGGTACGAGAGGTGATCGACCGCGATGACAGGCGTCGTCATACACCCACCAGGGCGGCGGTGGCGATGAGCCAGACGAATCCGATCGCGGCGAGCCCGATTGCCCACTCCTGCGCAGGGGTTGCAGGTATCGACGAGGCCGGCATGGCCCCGCGGTATCCCCGGGACCGCATGGCCAGGTAGACGCGCTCACCCCGCTCGTAGGTTCGTACGAACATCACACCGAGCGTTCTCGCCATCGGGCCGATCTGCGTGAACCACCGCGCATCGTGGGCCCGAGAAGCCATCGCGGTCCTCATCCGGGACCAATCCGACATCACCACATCGATGTACCTCACCATGAAGCCGGCAATCGCGGTCACGATCGAGGGCATTCGGAGACCGTCGAGGCCCGCGAGGAACTCGGGCACCTGCGTTGTCGCTCCGAGGATGACAGCGACGGCGAGCCCGAAGGTCGCCTTCGCGATGATGTTCCACGCGTCCCACAAGCCGGGCTCCGACAGCGCGATACCGAAGACCTCAACCTTGGGCTCCCCGCCGAGAACCGGGAGCAGCACGGCAACCAGCAGGAACGGGATCTCGATGAGCATGCGGCGCCCGGCAAATCGTGGCCCGATTCCTGCGATGGCAGCGATCCCGATCACAGCCACGAGGTAGGCGCCGAAGGCCCAGAATGCCTCCCGCGGGGTGATGACGATCCCGATGACCAACAAGAAGGCGGTCACGATCTTGATCTGAGGGGCCATCCGGTGGATGGGCGAATGCCCATGGAGGTACAGCGCGTGGACATGGCCGTCGGCCATTTCAGTCCTCGTGTGGCGGGGGCTGTGGTGTGGTCGACGAGCGTCCGAGGAGTCGGAACAGCCCGTAGCCGACACCGAGTGTGACAGCGATCCCGATCGCGGCGGCGACGGCACGCGACGCCCCGTCGCCGCCGTAGTCCGCGAGCGGGGTGTCGGCGAGGGAATGATCCTGTGCCTGATCCGCGAAGCCCTCCTGCTCTGCGATGTATTCGAGCCCGTCCGGTTTCGAGGACGCGAACTGGCTGAGGACGACCCCGGTGAGCAGGATCACCGCGAGGGCGCCGATCGCGATGGTCGTATTGCGCCTCATGCGACGAGATCCTCGGTGCGGTGCCCCGTGTAGGTGGGAGCGCCATGGACGAGGTCTGGCCGGGAGCGTATCACCGCCGCGACGACGCCTGCGGTGATGATTCCCTCCCCGATTCCGATGAGCACATGGGCGCCGATCATCGACCACAGGACGGATGCAAGCGACACCGACTCGGTCGTCCCAGCGAGCGCGAACTCGATGGCGAAGCCTGAAGCGGCGAGGGGCACCGAAATCGCGGCAGCGACGCCCGAGACGATCACGACGGCGCGGGTCGATCGGCTGGTCAGTCCGAGGCCGAGTCGGTAGATCCAGTATCCGCCGACGGTGGCGACCCCCGCGAGGTTGATGATGTTGAGCCCGAGAGCGGACAATCCACCGTCCGCAAACACCAGCCCCTGCACGATGAGCACGATGGAAAGCACGAGGTAGCCGGCTGCGGGACCGACGAGCACGGCCGCGAGCACGCCGCCGATGAGATGGCCGCTCATCCCTGGCAGAACCGGGAAGTTGACCATCTGGGCTGCAAAGACGAATGCTGCGCACAACGCAGCGAGAGGAACGAGCCGGTCGGTGAGGTAGCGTTTGGCCTGTCGGACCGCCACCGCGAAGCCCCCGGCTGCGCCGACGCCCGCGATTGCCGAAGCGCCGGGTCCGATGAATCCGTCCGGGATGTGCATACCCTGTCCTTACTGCGAACCGTTCGCAATAAGACTAGCGCGTTTGTCCTGCACAGTTGGCACACAGGCCGGAGAGGGCGAAGTGCTCAATGTCGGGGATGAAGCCGGTTTGGCTGGTGATACCTTCGAACAGCACGGCGATGTCGTCGGCGGCGATGGCGGTTGTGGCACCACACAGAGAGCAGACGAGGTGCTGGTGGTCTGCATCATCGGCAAGGTGGTAGACCGTCGGCCCATGCCCGATATGGCCGTGGACGATCGCTCCCGCGGCTTCGAGGACCTCGAGCGTCCGGTACACGGTCGCCACATCGAGGTCGCCCCCGTCCGCCTCCAGAACTGCATCGTGGATCGCGCTCGCGGTGAGATGCTGGGCGTGGCGTTCGGCGATGACCGTGCAGACTCGCTGTCGAGGCTCGGTGATGCGAAGACCCTCGGCCCTCAGGACTGCGATCAGATCCTCGGCCGTGATGTGCACCCGCGCCCTCCGGTCGTCACCGCGTCATCCCCATGTGCTCGCCTTGTCGATGGTGATCTCGTAGTTGACGCGTACCTCGCCCGGTGCCCCCTCGTATTCGGGCTTCCCGAGGTACTTCTCGCTGAGCCGGTTGATGAGCCACTTCCCGTCGGTTGCCGTCTTGGTGACGCGGCCTTGCATCGTGATGTTCGTGTACGGCTTGGATGGCGGGGTGAGGGATAGCGCAACCCTCGGATCGTGCGCGATGTTGCGCGGCTTCACGCGGCCCGTCGCAGACGACACGAGCACCTTGTCGCCGTCGTGGTCGACCCACACCACCGAGACATGAGGTGAGCCGTCCGGGTTGAGGGTCGCGAGGTGCAGGTAGACCCGTTCGTCGAGCACCGCCTTGATGTTGTCTGGCAGCTCCATCGTCGTCACACTCCTTCGTTGTTCGTTGTGCTTCGCTCGGGATCGTATCGGGCCCACCGGCGTGATTTCCCCAACTTCGGCTGTCACTCGCCGAGTGGCACCTAAGGTCGAGTCCATGGATGGAGCGACGCCCGGATGCCGAAGGATGGGCCGGTCGATCGGCGGATGTTGATGGTGGATCGTCTCATCCCATGATCGATGTCGAAGCGTTACGGGCAGACACGCCGGGCGTCGACCGTGTTGTCCACCTCAACAACGCTGGCGCCGCGTTGATGCCGACCCCGGTGATCGAAGCGATGCGGAACCACCTCGACGCCGAGACCCTGCTTGGGGGTTACGAGGCGATCGAAGGCGCCCGTGAGATCAGCCACGGCATCTACCCATCCCTGGCAGCCCTCGTCGGAAGCGACCCATCAGAGATCGCCCTTTCGGACTCCGCAACCCAGGCCTGGCACCGTGTCGTGTACTCCCTCCGACATCGCGTCGGCGACCGGATCCTGACAACGACCACCGAGTACGGATCGAATTGGGCCGCCTTCCTCCAGCTCGGAGAGCGCTTCGGCGTCGAGACGGTGGTGGTCGGTGATGCTCCCTCCGGAGAGATCGATCTCGAGCAGCTTGCCGCATCGATCGACGACCGAACGACCCTCATCGCCCTCAACCACATGCCGACCAACGGCGGTGTCGTCAACCCTGCTGGTCGGGTCGGCGAGATCGCGAGGGCCGCAGGCGTCCCGTATCTCCTCGACGCGTGCCAGACGGTGGGTCAGATGCCGCTCGATGTCGACGACATCGGATGCGACTTTCTCACCGGCACCTCGCGCAAGTTCCTCCGCGGCCCGCGGGGGATCGGTTTCGGGTATGTCAGGTCGTCGTCGATGGGCCTGCTCGACCCTTTTGTCGTCGACAACCACGCGGCCCGTGTCACCGATCGCACCATCGAGTTCCGCAACGACGCGAGGCGCTTCGAGACATGGGAGAAGAGCTGGATCAATGTGGCCGGCCTGAGAGCTGCCACCGAGTATGCGCTCGCCGTGGGAATCGACGCGATCTGGGAACGCGCAAGGAACCTCGCAGCCATCCTGCGCAGGGAGCTCGGGGTGATGGACGGCGTCGAAGTGCTCGATCGCGGTTCGGTCATGGGCGCGATCGTCACGCTCCGTGTCGAATGCCGCCCTTCGATCGAGGTGCGCGAGCTTCTGCGCGAACGCAGCATCAATGTGTCGCATGCAACCGTGAATTCGGCGCCCGTCGACATGCGATCCCGGGGCATCGATGATCTCGTGAGAGTGTCCCCGCACGCCTACACATCCGACGACGAACTGGACGCCTTCCTCAGCGCCATGGATGTGATCGTCGGGTGACCGCGGTCACTCGGTCGTGAGCGGTTCCCCAGCACGAAACGCAGCGATGACGCCCTCCGTTGCGGCAACCGGCACGACATAGGACCGCCCGTCCGATCCCCGTTCGTACTTGACCGGGAGGGTTGCCGCGTCGATATTCCGCGAGTCCATCGTGAGGGCCTTGCGGCCGAGATCCGCCATCAGCCCGAGCGTCAACCCCTCGTCTGCGGTGATCTGATCGGCGAAGGTCGGAAGGAAACTGGGGAGGTTGAAAGCACTCGACGGTGACGTGACTTGGGAGAACAACGCAATGAGGATCTGCTGCTGGCGGCCGGTCCGCGAAAGGTCACCTCCGCCGGTCGACTCCCATGAGCCGTTGCGATTTTCCTCGTAGTGCCGGGATCGCGCGTACGCGACCGCCTGTTCGCCATCGAGGGTGTGGCGTCCGGCGTCTGTTTCGAATCCGGACTTCCCGTCGCGTCCCGGATAGGTGAAATCCAAGGTGACCCCTCCGAGAGAATCGACGACGGCGCCGACCCCCGCGAAATCGATCTCGACATAGTGGTGGACCGGGATCCCGATTTCGGATTGGATGGTCTGCACCAGCAGATCGGGCCCGCCGACGACATAGGCGGCATTGATGCGGTTCACGCCATGGCCGGGGATGTTTGCCCTCCAGTCTCTCGGGATGCTCAGCATCTGGATACCGGCATCGGTGATATGGGCCACCATCAACACATCGGTGCGCCGCCCGGAGAAGTCGCCGAAGTTGTCCTCCCAGTCAGCCGGGAGCGTCGACCGGTCATCGACCCCGACGATCAGGAAGTTGATGGTGTCACCGTCTGCCACCGAGACCTGATCGAGGGAGGTCAGCTCACTTGCCGAGATCCGGTCGATCTTGCTCTCGGTGTATCGCAGGAATCCGTATCCGCCGAAGACGCCGACCACCAACAAGATGAGCAGCGTCATGACGATCTTCTGCGGCACGCTCCATCCGCGTTTGCGCTTTCGGCGCTTCGGAGGTTCGGGCGTGACGGGGATCTCGGGAAAGGTCTCGGTGGTCCTCGGCATCGGAGAGGAAGACTAGAAGTGGCGGTCCGGTACAGAACTAAACTGGCCCGATGCCAAACAAGATTCACTCCCAGGATGTCACGATCGGGCCGGCACGAGCCGGGGCGAGAGCCATGCTTCGGGCCGTGGGGCTCGGTGAGGGCGATTTCGCGAAGCCTCAGGTCGGTGTGGTATCGGCAGGCAATGAGGTCACACCATGCAATGTGACCGGTCCGAAACTCGCAGGCTTCGCCAAGATCGGTGTCCGCGAAGCCGGAGCGGTCGGCCTGGAATTCGCCACGATCGCCGTGTCGGATGGCATCGCGATGGGCCACGAGGGCATGCGCGCCTCGCTCGTGTCGCGTGAGGTCATCGCCGACAGCGTCGAGCTGATGATGCACGGCGAACGGTTCGACGCGATGGTTTCGATTGCAGGATGCGACAAGTCGCTTCCCGGCATGCTGATGGCCGCGGCGAGGCACAACCTGCCATCGGTGTTCCTCTATGGGGGGTCGTCGCTTCCGGGTACCGTCGATGGCAAGGACATCTCGATTGTCGATGTCTTCGAAGGCATCGGTGCCCACTCCCAGGGGACGATCAGCGACGAGCGGCTGCTGACGATCGAACAGAATGCATGCCCGGGCGCCGGATCCTGTGCGGGCATGTTCACGGCGAACACGATGGCCTCCGTCGGTGAGGCGATCGGCATGTCCCTTCCGGGGTCAGCATCGGTTCCTGCGGTGGACGCGCGGCTCGACGACTACGCACGACGATCGGGCGAAGCGGTCGTTGCCCTGCTCGAGAGGGACATCCGGCCCCGCGACATCATGACGAGAGCGGCCTTCGAGAACGCCATCACCGTCGTCATGGCACTCGGGGGATCGACAAACGCCGTGTTGCACCTCATGGCGATGGCACATGAGGCGAGGGTCGACCTGAGCCTCGAGGACTTCGATGCGATCTCTCGCGCGACACCCCACATCGGCGACATGAAGCCGTTCGGGAAGTACCACATGGTCGACCTCGACCGAATCGGCGGGGTTCCCGTAGTGCTCAGGGCGCTGCGCGACGCGGGGCTGCTCAACGGAGATGTGATGACGGTGACGGGCAGGACGATGGCCGAGAACCTCGCGGATGTCACGATCCCGGACGACCAGGATGTCCTGTATCCCGTCGAGAAGCCACTCGCGAGCGAGGGAGGCATCGCAATCCTGCGTGGTTCGCTCGCTCCCGAGGGTGCGGTCGTCAAGATCGCCGGTGTCGATGTCGATGTGTTCGAGGGGACGGCTCGGGTGTTCAACGATGAGCAGCACGCCCTCGAGGCCATGTGGGCCCATGACCTCCATGCCGGGGATGTCGTCGTGATCCGTTACGAGGGACCAAAGGGCGGGCCGGGCATGCGTGAGATGCTCGCGATCACCGCCGCGATCAAAGGGGCAGGTCTCGGCAAGGATGTGCTGCTGATCACCGACGGTCGATTCTCTGGCGGAACGACCGGCCTGTGTGTCGGCCATGTCGCACCCGAGGCGGCCCACGGTGGTCCGATCGGGCTCGTTGCCGAAGGCGACCGAGTCCGAATCGATATCCCCAATCGTCGCCTCGATCTGCTGATCGGCGACGACGAGATGGCCCGACGCCGCAGCGAGTGGGTCCCGAACGACCCGAGATACACCACCGGAGCCCTCGCACGGTACGCAAAGCTGGTGGGTTCGGCAGAGTCGGGCGCCGTCCTGTCCTAGGATACGGTCATGCATCTGACCGTTGAATACTGCGCTGCTTGAGGCTACACGGACCGTGCCGTGCGCATGGTGGAAGCACTCCTCGGCAAGTTCGAGCACTACATCGACGATGTGACCGTCATCCCATCCAGTGGCGGCGTCTTCGAAGTGACCGTCGACAACACGCGCATCTTCTCAAAAAAGGAGCTGGGTAGGCATGCCGAGATCCAGGAGGTTCTCGATGCAGCCGATGCAATCATCGGACCGGTTCCCGAACCCGTCGGGGAGCACTGACCTCGCGGACCGTCGTGGGCGCCGCCAAGCCACAGCCGATGGTTGAAGGATTCAGGTTCGCCGATCGTCGCGATGCCGGACGCATGCTCGCCGACCACATCGAGGCGCGAGGCATCGGAGGGCCAGAGACGGTGGTGCTCGGACTCCCTCGAGGCGGGGTGCCGGTGGCGGCCGAGGTGGCGAAGCGGATCGGCTCGCCGCTCGATGTGATCGTCGTGCGCAAGATCGGTGTGCCATGGCATCGGGAGCTCGCTCTCGGAGCGCTCGGCGAAGGCGGTGTGCGCATCCTCGACCATGATCTCGTGCAGCGGGTGGGCGTCACCCCGCAGCAGCTCGCCGAGGTCGAACAGCGTGAATCCGGGACCCTCGAACACCGGGTCCGCCAGCTCCGCACACGGCGAGACCGTGTCTCTCTTACGGGGCGGACCGCACTCATCATCGACGACGGGATTGCCACCGGCTCCACCGTGCGAGCCGCGTGCAAGGTGGCGAGGGAGCTCGGAGCAGCCCGGGTCGTCGTTGCCGCCCCGGTGGCGCCGCGTGACACCGCAGCTGACCTCGGGGATGTTGCGGATGAGGTGATCTGCCTGATGTCACCGCGGGTCTTCCACGGGGTCGGGGCGTTCTACGACGACTTCACCCAGGTCGACGACCGCAAGGTGCTCGAACTTCTCGGGGAGGATTGAGCGGCCGCGCCCAAGGTTGCACCCTTGGGCTCACTCGACCCACACAGGCAGGCTGCGGTCGACCTCGAGCCGTTCGCCGTCGATCCATGTGTCGAGCACCGTCGCCTTCCGGATCTCAGGTGCTGTTGCGGTTCGCAGGTCGATGTCGATGACGGCGATGTCGGCGGGCGAACCAACCGCGAGGGGGACCGGTTCGCGCAACGCGACGGCCCCTCCATCCGTGAACATCGCGAGGGCCTCGAGGCCCGAAATCGCCTCGTCGGGAGCGATCCCGTGTCGATCCATCGCTGCTGCGATGCCCCAAAGGGGATGAGGAGGCTCGACGATGCTGTCGGAGGATCCCGCGAGGATGATGCCGGCGCGTGCCATGGACCGGAACGGGTACGCCCACTCCAGCCGACTCGTACCGAGTCGCTTGCCGAGCCACCCATGTTCCGAGGCAAGGAAGGACGGTTGCACCACCGCGATCGTCCCGGTCCTTGCGAAGCGCGAGACGAGGTGGGGCGAAGCGATCGACACATGCTCCATCCGGAGGTCAGACGGCTTCGCGCCGTTTGCGATCAACTCCTCGAATGCGTCGAGCACGCCGCCGATCGCCCGGTCACCGATGGCATGGATCGCCACCATGCCGCCCTGGGCAAGGCTGTGACGCGCAAGGTCGATGTCCAGATCCGTGAGCCGGTAGGTTCCGACCGATGGCGTGTCGTCGTATTCGGTCTCCATCGCCGCCGTGTGTCCGCCGAGACTTCCATCAGCGAAGCATTTGACGCCGAGCCATCGCAACCGAGGCGCGCCGCCCGACAGGACCCGGGCTGAGAGGTCGAGATCCTCCGCCGAGCCTGCGATCGAGATGGCGTGAACCTTCAGCGGAAGGTTCCCGGCGATACCCCGGAGGAGTTCTGCTTCGGCGGCGAGCTTGTGGTGGGGACGCTCCCCGTAGCCGATCATCGCGCCGATCGAGGTGATGCCGAGCCCGCCCAGACGGGCAAGGCCGTCGAGGAGGCCGGGCGATGCCAGCGAGGTTCCACGGGCGAGGGCATCGGCGATGAGTCCGGTTGCGGTCTCACGAAGGACACCGGTCGGCTGGCCGTCCGTCCCGCGATCGATGACGCCTCCCGGTGGATCGGGTGTCATCTCGGTGATACCCGACGCTTGGAGGGCCGTCGAGTTTGCCACGGCGATGTGGCCGCAGTAGCGGTAGATGACGGCAGGGCGATTCGGAACCGCACGGTCGAGATCCTCCCGAGTCGGGAGGCGTACTTCGGCAAGGGACTCGTCGTTGAGGCGTGACGCCACAACGGGCGCGGTCGGCGGCAGCGTGTTCGCAAATGCGGCAAGCCGGTTCAGCAGGTCATCGATCGACGATGCTGCGTGGAGGGAGCATCCGGTGAGGAGCCCTGCATACGGGATGGCGTGAATGTGTGCGTCACGGAAGCCGGGGACGATGAAGCCACCCGGATAGCGGATCATCCGATCTGGGTGTGAGGCGAGTTCTTCCGCTGCGCCCACTCCGGCAACAACCCCATCCCTGATCATGATCGCGTTGCCGACACGGCCCCGGCCCGTGAGGACCGCCTCGCCTGCGAGCACCGTGCTCATCGGGATGCGAGATGTGGCGGGAGGTGTTCTTCGATGATGCTTCGAACGGCATCGTGGAGGTAGCCGTTCGAAGCCACCACCAGCGGCTTCGAGGGCGTCGAGTCCACACCGCCGGGATCCGTCACCATGCCACCGGCTTCGCGTACGAGCACCATGCCGGCTGCACCGTCCCACGGTGCGATCCCGAGTTCCCAGTATGCGTCGAAGCGGCCCGCTGCCACCCATGCGAGGTCGAGCGCCGCGGAGCCGAATCGTCGTAGCCCGTTGATGTGCCTGAGCATCTCTCGGACCGGCACCGACAGGGCATCGGCATGGATGTCGTGATCGTACGGAAAACCGGTTGCGACGACCGCACGCGACAGCTCGCGGGTGCTCGATACCCGCATCGGATCTTCGTTGAGGTGCGCTCCGCGACCGGAGCTCGCCGTGAAGAGCTCGCGACGGAGCGGATCGCACACCACGCCGACCAACCCGGTTTCACCGTCGTAGAGGCCCACCGACACGGAGACTTGGGGAATCGAGTGGACGAAGTTGACGGTCCCGTCGAGGGGATCCACGATCCAGTGTCGACCCTCAACGAGTGTCCCGCCACCCTCTTCTGCGAGGACAGCGTCGTGCGGGCGGTGCCGGCGGAGGACCGCGATGATGGCGGTCTCGGCGTCACGGTCGACTTCCGTGACAGGATCGAACCGACCCTTGTATCTCGCTGCCGGTGGTGCGCCGAAGTGCCTTGCGATGACATCGGCTCCCGCCCAAGCGGCTTCGACGGCGACAGCGAGATCATCCACGCGGTCGATGCTATCGGTATCGGGTCAGGAACCTTCCGTAGCGGCCGTGTCACCTATCCTGCACGCCCATGGTGCCGATCGCACTCGTTGCCGCGAGCTCGCTGATGATGTGGGCGGCGTTCCCCCCAATCGGCCTCGCTCCGTTGGCGTTCGTCGCACCCGTTCCGATGTTCCTTGCCCTCAGACGCGTCGAGCGGGCGTCGACGGCGATCATGCTCGGCTGGATGTGGGGTGCGGCTTTCTTCGGTCTGCTCCTCACCTGGCTGATCGCGTTGGGTTTCGTGGCGTGGATTCCCCTCACGATCGTCATGGGGGCCTTCACCGCCGTGTATGCCCTGCTCCTGTGGGCATTTCGCCTGTGGAGTCCGTGGCGGTGGTGGCTGATCGCAACAGGGGGCTGGACCCTGCTCGAATTCGTGAGGGGACGGTTTCCCTTCGGCGGCTTTCCCTGGGGCGACATCGGCTATCCGGCAGCAGGTCTGCCGGGGGCGGTCGGATCGGTGCAGTGGATCGGCCCGTCCGGATGGACGGTGCTTGTCGTCGCGTTCGCGGCTGGCGCCACCCTCGTGATCGAGAACCACGAGGAGTGGCGGATGGCGATCGATTCGGCGGTCGTGGTGATGCTGATGGCGGTCGCCGGCAGCCTGTTCGCACCCGCCCCATCGGCACAGGTGTGGAGAGCGGCGATCGTGCAGGGCGGAAGCCCGTGTCCGCAAACCCACTGCCAGAACGAGAACAAACGGATCTATGAGTCACATCTCGAGCTCACCCGGTCCATTCCGGTTGAGACCGTGGAGTTCGTCATCTGGCCCGAGAATTCCACGGGAACGCCGTACGAACCCGATGAGAACGAGACCGTTCGGACCGAGATCGTCGAACAGGCCCGAAGGCTCGACGCGTACATGCTGATCTCCGGAACCCGGACCGTATCGGACACCGAATTCGTCAATTTCAACATCATGTACTCACCCGACGGCGTCAAGCTCGGGGAGTACCAGAAGCAGCACCCCGTCCCGTTCGGCGAGTTCGTGCCCTTGCGCGGCCTTCTCGGGTTCGTTCCTCAGCTCGATCAGGTCCCTCGTGACATGATTTCGGGTACCGAACCGGTGGTGTTCCCCACTGATCAAGGGATCGTCGGGTCGGTCATCTCGTTCGAGGGTGCCTTCGCGCGCTCGATGCGCGAGATAGCAAGAGCGGGCGCCGAGACGATGGTGATCGCGACGAACGAGTCGAGCTACGGCCGGTCCTCGGCGACGGATCAGTTGATCGCGCTCGCTCGCGTGAACGCCGCCGCGATCGGCCTCGACACGGGGCTTGCGGCGATCACCGGAAAGTCGACTTTCATCACCGGTGACGGCGGTGTCGGGCCGACAACCGACCAGCTCGAGGAGGTTGTGCATTACGGATCGTTGCAGTTCCGGGTCGGGCCGCAGACGATCTGGGTGCGTTTTGGTGACTGGCTTGCCGTGTTGGCGATGGCGGCAGGGGTCGGCGTGGTGGCGCTGCCGGGGGAGCGTGGTGTCACGCCGATTGCGGGTTCGCGCGGGAAATCCTGATCTGGTCTTGCACGATTCGGTTCTGTGACATACAATCGGGCGACCGAAGATTCACCGGTGGTGCCGCCGCGTGTCCGCAGGCGCGCCACGGTTCATGTCAGCAACAAGAAGAAAGGCACCCAGACCAACCATGTCTGACATCCTGAAAGCATCGCGGCCCAAGGGCCGTTCCCGTCGTCCGAAAACCTACGACGAGGACCGCACCTGTGCGGTGTCTGGCTGCACCACGCAACTGTCCCGATACAACCGTGCGGAGTTCTGCCACACCCACCGCCCGGTGCGCTACCCGCGCCTGCGAGGAGTCCTCACCTCAGAGGAGTGAAAGCCGCAGTTGACCGCCAACGGTCAACCGTTCTTCTCGTAGGTCCTGATCGCGTCTGCGAGGATGTCGATGCCCCGGTCGAGATCCTCCGGCGAGACATTGAGCGGCGGAATGAACCGGATGACATTCGCTCCGGGACCGCAGTTGAGGATGAACAGGCCGGCATCCCGTGCGTGGGCAGCGATCGCCGTGAAGGCTTCAGCGTTCGGTGAACCGTCAGCCGTGACGAGTTCGATCCCGATCATGAGGCCGAGACCACGGACATCACCGATGGTTTGGTGCGTTTCGCGCAGCTCGTTCCATCGGTCGAATGCATGTGCGGAGGCCTCACCGACGGTTGGGACGACCTCCATGAGTCCCTCGACGGTGGCGGCAGCTGCCGCGCACGAGACGGGGTTTCCACCGAAGGTCGTTCCGTGCGATCCCGGTGGCCACTGATCGAGGATGTCGGCCGATGCCCCAACGGCGGACAGCGGAAGTCCGTTTGCGATCGCCTTGCCCATCACCAGGACATCAGGCTTGATGTCGTACACCTGAGAGGTGAACCAGTCCCCGGTGCGGCCGAATCCGGTTTGGACCTCGTCGAAGACCAGCAGGATCCCGTGCTCGTCTGCGATCGTACGCAGCGCGCCGAGGAAGGCACGGCCGCCCGGGTAGTAGCCACCCTCGCCCTGCATCGGCTCGACAAGGAACGCGGCGACTTCGCCCGGTGTCACTTCGTGGCGGAACTTGAATTCGAGCTCGCGCAGCGCGTAGGCGTCAGCTTCCTCCTGTGACATGCGCCATGCGTACGGGTGGGGATACGGCGTGACGAATGTCGACGGAAGCAGCGGGTGGTAGCCCTGCCGATACTTGGCTTTCGAGGTGGTGTAGGTGACCGAACCGATCGTCCTTCCGTGGAAGCCGCCCCGGAAGGTGATGATCCCTTGCCGGCCGGTGACCCTACGAGCGAGCTTCATCGAGGCTTCGACGGCCTCGGCGCCCGAGTTCATGAAGAAGAGCTTGTCGATCCCATCGGGAGCGATGCCGACGATTGCTTCGGCCGCCGTCACGATCGGTTCGTACAAGAACGCGCCCCCCGCATGCCAGAGCTTGTGAAGCTGGGCTTGGGCGGCGCCAACGACGGCGTCGGGTCGATGGCCGAGGTTGGTCACGGCGATCCCGCATGCGAAATCGAGGTACTGCTTGCCATCGGCGCCCGTCACCCAACTGCCCTTCCCATCGACGATCTCGATATCCGAGTCGAGGGTGATCACTGGTGCGATGATGTCGTGGAATCGTTTCTGAAGGCTGGTCATGGCTGCTCCTTGGAACGCGAGGTGGATGTCTTGCGGAACTGTCGACCGCTACGGAGCTGCGAAGAGATGACGCCGATCGGTGCGTGGTGCGGTTGCCATGCCGAGATACTAGCGCTCAACCGTGCCCCATCCCACGGCGTTCGTCACGCTCGGGCCGACCCGGGCAGCGGTTTGTGCCGTGTGTTCCGCGACGGGTCAAGTCCCGGTGAACTCCGGTGGGCGTTTCTCGTGGAAGGCGGTGATGGCTTCGATGAGGTCGTTGGAGGTGATGAAGGCCGCGTTCCAGAGGGCGACATAGTCGAGGCCCTCCTTGACGGTCCGGCCGTGCCCTGCCCTCAGGACCGCCTTTGAACCTTGCACCGCGAGTGGGGAGTTCGCTGCGATGGCCCGTGCAACATCGCATGCCAGCTGGTGGACCTCACTGGCATCGCCTGCGATGCGACTGATGAGCCCCATCTCGAATGCCTCGTCGGCACCGAAATCCTCTCCGGTGTACACGATCTCGGCAACCCGGCCCGGGTTGATGATCTCGGGGAGGCGTTGGAGCGTTCCGACATCTGCGACCATCGCCATCTTGGTCTCGCGTACCGAGAACACGGTGTCGTCCGCCGCGAATCGGATGTCGCAGGCGGTGATGAGGTCGACCCCCGCACCGATGCAGTAGCCGTGGATCGCTGCGATGACCGGCTTCGGGCAGTCGGCAACCGAGGTGATGGCTCGTTGCAGGTGCTTGACCGATGCGTACAGCGCCCGTTTGGCATCGACATCGGACCGGGGCGCTGCAGAGCCTTCCGCGAGTCCGGCACCTCCGATGAGTGACCCACCGAACACCTTGAGGTCGATGCCGACGGTGAACGCCTCGCCTCGCGCGGCGATCACGACAGCTCTGATCTCCGGATCGTCCCCGAGCTGTCCGATGATCGTGGGAAGGTCCTCCCAGAACTCCAGGGCGAACGCGTTGCGTGCTTCGGGACGGTCGAGCCACACGGTCGCCACGGAACCTTCGATCTCGACGGTCAGCACATCTGAGTGGTGGTAGGTCGTCATGGTGGCCAAGCGTAGTTCCGGTTCGGGAACCGGAACGGGAGGCGTGGGCGTCGTACAACCGGAACCGCTGCGCGAGCGATTGAGGAGGCGGACATGGACACCACGAGAATCATGCGACGGCCCGGATGGTGGAAGGTGACGCCCCTGGTCCTCGTCGCGTCGATGATCATTGCGGCCTGCTCGTCGAGCAACGATTCGGCATCCGAGATACCCGCCGGGGAGTACCTTGCCGATCTTGATGGCCGAACGGGTGAGCCTGCGCTCGACGCAGGGACAATGGCCGTGCCCGACATCGGTCTTGAGACGACGAGTGCTTTCGCCGCACGGTACGACTCCACCGGCGAAAGCACCATGTTTGACGCAAAGGTGATTCGCGACGGCCGCGTCGACATCCGAATCCCGGAAGGGTCCTTCGATGTCCGGGGGTCGGACCTGCGGGCGCTCGCTTCCGAGCTCGGCGGCTATGTCTCGTCTGGCGAGAGCCATCTCGAGGAACTCGAGGAGAACCGGTATGCCGTTGGCTGGTTCACCCTGAGGATCCCATCCGAGCGTTTCGAAGCTGCCGTCGCGAGAGTCGAAGGTCTCGGGGAGCGGATCTCGTCGTCGCTGTCGAGCCAGGATGTCTCGGACCAGTATGTCGATCTCGAGGGTCGGCTGCGCTACTGGCGCCAGCAGGAGGTCTTCTACACGGGTCTCCTGTCGGAAGCTCAAGACATCGACGATCTCGTCGCCATCCAGGTCCAGATGCAGGATGTGCTGCTCAACATCGAACAGATCGAAGGGCAGCTCCAGTACCTCGACGGTCGCACTTCATTCGCAAGCCTTACCGTGGGACTCACCGAAGTGCCCGACGAGGTTGCGCCGCCGGTCGTCACCGAGCCCGGAACGATCGCCAAGGCCTTCGAGCAGGCAGGTGAGGTGCTGCTTGCAACCGTGGCCTTCCTGATCGTCGCCGCTGCCGTGGTGATTCCGGTTGCGATGCTCGCGCTGCTCGTCTGGTTGATCTTCCGCCTGTTCAACCCTCGCCGCAAGGAACGCCCCGCCGAAGGCTGAGCGTCGACTACACCTTCAGGGAGAACGGTGGATATCGGTCGGTGAGGGCTGCACCGTACGCCCACGCACGGGCCCACCACTGGTGGAACCCGACGAAGTAGTAGTGGAGGGGCAACGGGAGGGAGCCGGTGACGAGCACCCACACAAAGCCGAACCACGCAACGATGATGGTGCCGAGGGTCAGCCAGGCGAGTACGAAGAAGTGCGGCACCGCGAGGAGCCACCGGATGAGCACGATGCCGCAGAAGGCGAGGACGCGACTCTGCGGCTCTGGGGCCTCCACGACCTCGACCTGGGCCGGATGGTTCTCATCGGTTCCGAAGGTTGGATATGCATCCGTCGTGCCGGTGAACCATGCGAAGGATCGACTGATCCACTCGAGGAAGATCAATTCGATGTTTTCGACCCAGTAGGGCTTACCGCCGGTGAAGAGGATGTACCAGTAGCCGATCCACACCACAACGACGACGGCGATGCTGTAGAGGAACAGCAAGATGATGTGCGGCAGCAACAGGATCGGTTTGATCAGCAGCACCCCGAGTGCTGCAAGTCCTCGGCTTCGCTGCTCGTCGTCCACCGGCGACACGAACTCCACCGGGTAGCTGGCCTTTTCCGTCATTTCCACCTCGTCTGCCGGTATTCGGCGAACTCGTCCGTCAAGAGCTTCCGCGTCGAGTTTCCCATACGAACATAGAAATCCGCAGTTCGTTGCCCGCCGGGTTCGTCGAGAAACACCGGGCGGTCCGACGGTTCCACACGCACGACGACGACATGTTCGTCCCCAGCGGGTTCGAACCGGGTCGAGACGCTCGCAAGCGCCGGCTTGCCGAGGGTCTCTTGGAGATAGTCGTTGAGCCACAGCTCGAATCGGTCATGATCCGGCTCCTTCATCAGCGCAAGGTCGTTTGCGAGCCCCACGGGGGATCCGTCATCGTCGACTCCGATCACGAGGAGTCCACCCTCGGCGTTGAGGAACCCTGCCACCGTTCGGGCGATTGCGAGCTCCATTCGCTCGTCGCGGGTCTGGGTGTGCAGGTTCCAACGGGCGGTCGACTTGAACTCCACCGAAGCCGATTCGCCAGCGGCGAGGATCGCTTCGATGGGAATCGGTGCCGTGTCTTGCGATCGGAACCCGAAGCGCGTTGCGGCGAACTCGGCCGCAACGAGAACGATGACCGACCCGACGAGGCCCCCCACCACGGTGGTGAGCCCGATGTCGACAAGGGGGCGATCGGAGGCGACGAGGTTGACGAGGATGCTGCCAAGCCCGGCTCCTGCGATTCCGATCAGCGTGGTCTCGGCGATGGTGAAGCTCTGGCGCCCGGGGATGACGAACCGAGCTGTGCTCCCGAGGACGAGACCGGCGACGAGGATCCCGAAGATGAGGAGGCTCGTTTCCATCACGCCGAGGTTACCGACACCGGAGAACCGGCCGCTGGTCAGGAGATCTCCACACCCCGGGCGCCGTCGACCACCTCGCCGATGACCGCGGCATCGAGTTCGCTCACCTCCATGGCCTTGAGCGTCGCTGCGACATCGTCGCTCGCGACGATTGCCACAAAGCCGATCCCCATGTTGAAGGTTCTGAACATGTCACCGAGCGGTATCGCTCCGAGATGCTGGAGGACACCGAAGACATGGGGTACCTCCCATGTGGTGCGGTCGATGACGGCCCTCCGACCTTCCGGCAAGACTCGCAGCACATTGCCGGGAAGTCCGCCACCGGTGATGTGGGCGAGTGCGTGTGGTTTGACCCTCGCAAGGAGGTTTCCGATACCGGGCGCGTACACCACGGACGGCTCGAGCAGCACCTCGACGGTCGAGCGCTTGGTATCGGGGAAGGTGCCATCGAGCGCAAGCTTGGTGCCGATGATCGCCCGAACGAGGGAGAAGCCGTTCGAGCGCAGGTTCGGGCTGCCGATACCGACAAGGGCATCTCCGGGTGCCACGGTGGTGGGATCGATCTCTTCACCGAGTTCAACGATGCCGAGCGCGGTGGCCGACAAGTCGAACTGGTCGGGTCCCATCACACCCGGGTGTTCGGCCGTTTCGCCTCCGAGGACGGCGATGTCAGCAGCGGAGCATGCGTCACAGACCGACCCGATCAGTTCCTCGACTCGGTCGACATCGAGACGGCCGATTGCGATGTAGTTCGTCAACGCGATCGGAGTGGCGCCGACGGCAGCGAGGTCGTCCGCGACCATCGCGACCGCGTCGTATCCGAGCCCACCGACGATCCCGGCCCGCCGGGCGAGATCGGCTTTGGTTCCCACGCCGTCGGTCGTCATCATCAGCACAGGATTCCGGTAGCCGACCGGGATCCCGATGCCTGCGGCGAAGCCTCCGAAGCCACCGACGACATCATCCGTCCAGGTCGAGGTGACCCTCCACTCGATACGCTCGACCAATTCGTCCGCCGCGTCGAGGTTTACGCCGGCATCCTCGTAGCTGGTCATGGCGCACGCTCGAGGAGGAACTTGCCGTCGGCCGTGGGGACCTCCGTTGGATACCGGCCAGAAAGGCAAGCCGTGCAGAACGCATCAGATCCTGCACCGGTCGCGTCGATGAGCTGGTCGAGGTCGAGGTAGACGATCGAGTCGACCCCGAGATGGGCGGCGATCTCATCAACGGATCGACCTGCCGCAAGGAGCGTCGAACGGTCGCCGGTGTCCATGCCGTAGAAGCACGGCCACCGGTACGGAGGGGACGAGATGCGCAGATGGACCTCTGTGGCGCCCGCTTCGCGCACCATGGCGACCAGCTGGCGTGTTGTCGAACCGCGGACGATGGAGTCATCGACGAGCACAACCCGCTTGCCTTTCACGACCCCCGGCATGGCGTTGAGCTTCATGCGGACACCGCGATCGCGCATCGACTGCGCGGGTTCGATGAAGGTGCGTCCGATGTAGCGGCTCTTCACGAGCCCATCGACATACGGGATCCCGGACACCGCCGCGAAACCCTGTGCGGCAGGGATCCCGGACTCCGGTACCGGAACGGTGATGTCCGCGTCCACCGGTGCTTGGCGGGCGAGAAGTTCGCCCATGCGCTGTCGGGTGGTGTGGACGGTCTCGCCGAGGAGGGTCGAATCGGGCCGGGCGAAGTAGACGAATTCGAACAGGCACAGGTCGGTTGTGGCTTCCGGGAACGGGTAGCGGCTCCGGGGTCCGTTCTCGTCGATGATGACGAGTTCGCCCGGTCCGATCTCACGAACGAACGAAGCACCGAGGACATCCAGAGCGGCCGTTTCCGACGCGACGATCCAGGCGTCGCCAATCCGACCGAGGCACAGCGGCCTGAAGCCGTGCGGGTCGCGGACGCCGACGAGGGTCGAGCGGTCCATGATCGCGAGCGAGAAGGCCCCATCGAAGGTGGGAAGCACGGCTTCGAGGGCATCCGGGAGATCGAGATCGTTCTCCGACATTGCGGTCGCGATCGCATCGGTCATCAGCTCCGAATCGGTCGTGGCCGCGCCGGCGTCCGCAGAAGCAGCGAGCTTGGCGGTGTTGGTGAGGTTGCCGTTGTGGGCGAGCGCGATCCCGTTTGATCCGAGATGTCGGAACACCGGCTGGGAGTTCTCCCATGAGTTCGAACCGGTGGTCGAGTAGCGAGTGTGTCCGATGGCGAGGGAGCCGGGAAGCCCGGCGAGAATGGCCTCGTTGAAGACCTGGGCGACGAGCCCGAGGTCCTTGTAGACCGTGAGGTTCTCTCCGTCGCTGACCGCGATCCCTGCACTCTCCTGGCCCCGGTGTTGGAGGGCGAAGAGCCCGAAGTAGGTGTGCCTTGCCGCTTCGACGGTCGGTCCGATGATTCCGAAGACGCCGCATGACTCACCAGCGCGATCGGTGGGAGACCTCACGATGGGATCTGCCAGCTGCTGTTCGGTCACAGCGGCGAGTGTACCCGTCCCTCGAGCAGGGTCACATCACAAGGAAGCTGCCGACGGCAGCCGCAACCGTCGCAGCTGCGGCGATCACGGTTCGTATCTCGCGGGCGCGGTGGCGACCGACGGCCAACAGCGACCACAAGAAGGCGATCGCGACCCCTGCGACGAACCCGCCGAGGTGGCCGAGCCAGTCGATGCCCCCGACGAGGAACGGGAGGGCGATGTTGATTGCCATGAGGAACCCGAGTTGGTTGAACATGGCGCGCCCGCCAGGTGAATGGCGCATCTTCCACGCGACGAACATCCAGGCTCCGAAGAGTCCGAAGATCGCCCCTGACGCACCGACCGCCCATCCGAATTCGCTTCCGAACGCCATCGAGGCGAACCCGCCGGCGCCTGCGGATGCGAGGTACAACGCTGCGAAGGGAACGGATCCGACCTGCTGCTCGAGCCGCGGTCCGAACAGGTACAGGGCGTACATGTTGAACAGGATGTGCATCAAGCCTCCGTGGACCAGCGCGACGGTGAAGATGCGGTACACATCGGGTTCGACCAGCTCCCCGCCGATCACCGCAGCAGGGGGATGGACGAGCGCCAACACCTGATAGAGCCATGTCTGCAATTCGGGGGAGAGGAAACCCATGACGAAGATCGCGCCGGTCACGACCATGATGCCGAACGAGACCGGGGTCGTGGCAAAGGAAGGTCCGGCGAGGGCGGTCCTCGCGCGCACGACGCGGGCTCTTGGGTCGGTCTTGGCGCAGCTCGGGCACTTCTGTCCGACGGACGCGTCGTGGCTGCACTCGACACAGATCGGCTTTCCGCAGGTTGTGCACGACAGTCGGGTCGGCCGGTCCGGATGCCGGTAGCAAGTCGTCGCGGTGGAGTCGGTCATCCCAGAACCGTAACGACCAACGCGTACCCAGGGTTCCCGTTCAACGAAAAGGTGCACTGTGGCCCACGGAAAGGGGATCGGCGCGTCCGGCGACACGATCGGTGGCCAGCGCCTTGGTACTTCGTTCGCACCTCGGTGACAGGATGTGCAGTCTGGTACTGCCGGTTGTCACGCCTTGCTGTCGATGCTCCGCTCATGTCCCATGCGGCGCGGGATGGCGTTCGCCCAGACGGCCCGTGCCTCGGCGAGGCTGATGGATCCCGCGGGGCCGAAGTCGATCGTGGAGCCGACCATCGTTCCAACCTGCCGATGGGGAGCCTCGGTTGGGAGGTCGTCGCCAAAACCCACCGCGAGAAACCTCAGCGGGGTCTCGTCGAGGAGTTCGGCCGCGTCGAGTCCGTGAACGGCACATCCCGTGTTGGAAGCGATGGCGATCTCGGTGAGCGCCACGGCGAGACCGCCGGTCGAGATGTCGTGGAGTACCGGGACGGTGGTCGCGAGCGTCGTTGCCGCACCGATGACGGTCCGGGCAACACGAGGGTCGGCTACCGATGGTCGACCCGTCGTATGGCCGTGCACGATGCGGTCATACGCCGATCCCGCGAAGTCACCGATTGCGTCGGGGCCGACGAGCCAGATCGTCATGCCGTCTTCTGCGCGGTCGAGGCGTGGTGGTGCCGAGGGCATCGGATCGCAGAATCCGAGCATGCCGACCACCGGCGCGGGATAGATGTCGACGCCGTCGGTCTGGTTGTAGAACGACACATTCCCGCCGACCACAGGGATGTCGAGCGACGCACAGGCCGTCGCCATCCCCTCGACGGTTTCGATGAACTGCCACATGACCTCGGGATTCTCCGGAGATCCGAAGTTGAGATTGTCGACCACCGCATAGGGAGCTGCACCGGTCACGGCGACATTGAGCGCCGCCTCGAACACGATCCGGGCAGCGGCCCTCCGAGGATCCAGCCAGCACCGATGTGCATCCCCGTCGGTCGACACGGCGAGGCCCTTCGTGGTGCCCTTGATGCGCATCAGCGATGCGTCGTGGCCCGGTTCGATCACGGTGTTGAGGAACAACATGTGGTCGTACTGGTTCGAGATCCACGAGCGGTCCCCGATGGCGGGATCATCGAGCAGCTGCAGGAGCGCCTCGGTGATATCGCCTCCTTCGGGCGGGAGGGGTTCGTGGGCCCAGATGCCGTCGAGGTAGGAGGGCCGGGCGGCCGGACGGTCGTAGACGGGGGCATCGTCGGCGAGGGACGCCGCGGGGACCTCAGCGACGAGTTCCCCGCCCGCGTAGACACGAAGCTCAGGTCCTTCGGTGACGGTTCCGATCGTCGACGCGTCGATCTCCCACCGGTCTGCGAGTGCGAGGACCTCGGCTTCGTGTTGCGGGGTGACGATCGCAAGCATGCGTTCCTGGGATTCGGACATCAGGATCTCGCCCGGCGTCATCCCTTCCTCACGAACATGGACCCGGTCGAGGTCGACATCCATTCCCACGCCACCGTTGCCTGCAACCTCGGAGGTGGCGCACGACATGCCAGCCGCGCCGAGATCCTGGATCGCAACGACGAGACCGCGTTCGTAGAGTTCGAGGCACGCCTCGATGAGCTTCTTCTCCTCGAACGGGTCACCGATCTGGACATTCGGACGCTTCTCCTCGTCACCCTCCTCGAACGACGCCGACGCGAGGATGGATGCTCCTCCGATGCCGTCGCGGCCGGTGGCGTTGCCAAGCAGGATGGCCCGGTTTCCGATGCCGGACGCTGCCGAGAGCACGAGCTGATCCCTCTTGAGAAGGCCAAGTGCCATCACATTGACCAGCGGGTTCCGGGAGAAGTGATCACCGAACTCCACCTCGCCACCGAGCGTGGGAACTCCCACGGCGTTGCCGTAGCCCGCGATCCCCGACACCACCCCTTCGAAGAGGTAGCGGTTGTGGGGGTCGTCGAGGGCACCGAACCGGAGTGGGTCCCATACGGCAACCGGCCGTGCTCCCATCGTGAAGACATCCCGCAAGATGCCCCCGACGCCGGTCGCAGCACCCTGATAGGGCTCGACAAACGACGGATGATTGTGACTCTCGATGCGCAGCGCTGCGAGCCAGCCGTCACCGATATCCACCACACCGGCGTTTTCGCCTGGCCCGACCACCACCCACGGCTGGTCGGAACGGAACTTCCCGAGATGGATACGGGACGACTTGTACGAACAGTGCTCGGACCACATCACCGAATACATGGCGAGTTCGGCGTCCCGTGGCTCCCGGCCGAGAAGCTCGACGACCGCCCGGTATTCGTCGTCCGTCATGCCGAGCTTCGCGTGGGCAGATTGCTCGGCTGTGGTCACGCCCGCACCAAAGCGGCAGATGCGACGAAGCTCTCGATCATGACCATGCCGTCAGAGGATCCGAGGATCTGCTCTGATGCCCGTTCCGGATGCGGCATGAGCCCGGCGATGTTGCGATGCTGGTTCGTGATGCCAGCGATCGCGTTCGTTGAACCGTTCGGGTTGGAGGCGTCCGACACTTTGCCGGAGGGATCGCAGTAGCGGAGGATCACCTCGTCAGCGGCTTCGATCGCGTCGATGTCGGATGCCACGAAGTTGCCTTCGTACGAATTGAGGGGCACTTCCATGACCTGGCCGACCGCCGCCGCCCGCGTCAGGATGCTGTCTGTCGACTCGACGCGCAGATGGATTGGCTTGCAGATGAACTTGAGGTCCCTGTTGGCGACGAGGGCGCCGGGGAGGAGCCCTGCTTCGCACAGGATCTGGAACCCGTTGCAGATGCCGAGGATGGGCATGCCGGTCGTGGCAAGGCGCTCGACCTCCGCCATGATGGGAGAGAAGCGTGCGATGGCTCCAGTTCGCACATAGTCGCCGTGGGCGAATCCCCCCGGCAGAACGATCCCGGTCGCACCGGCGAGGTCGGTGTCGGTGTGCCACACGATCTCCGTGTCGGCTCCAGCGAGCGCGAGCGCGTGGGCGATGTCGTATTCGCAGTTGGTCCCCGGGAACACGACGACCGCGATCGTCATGGCCCCGACTCGATGTGGTAGTGCTCGATCACCGGGTTGGCGAGAAGTTTCCGACACATGTCGTCGACTTGCTTTCGTGCTGCTGCCTCGTCGGTGGCGTCGACTTCGATCGCGATGACCCTGCCGAAGGAGACCTCTCCCACACCGGTGAAACCGAGATCGTGAAGTGCCCGCCTTGCCGTGGTTCCCTCCGGATCGGAGAGCCCCTGCTTGCGGGTGATCGTGACGCGGAGTTCGTGCATCGTCACAAGGCGCCCATCGCGGAGAGGTAATCAGCGAAGGCGGTTCCGGTGAGGCGCTCATAGGCCTCGATGTAGCGATCGCTCGTGCGGGTGATCACCGAATTGGGCATCGACGGTGCCGGCGGTGTCTTGTCCCAAGGCTGGTCCTCGAGCCAGTCACGAACCGGCTGCTTGTCAAATGACGGCATCGTGGCACCTTCGGACCAGGCGTCCGCTGGCCAGTAGCGGGAGCTGTCGGGAGTGAGGACCTCATCGATCAGGATGATCTCGTCGTCGACCACGCCGAACTCGAACTTGGTGTCCGCAAGGATGATGCCGCGTTGGGCTGCGTACTCGGCGCCGGTGCGGTAGATGGCGAGTGACCGAGCCTTCAGCTCTTCGTACCGGTCGTTGCCGACGAATGCCCTTGCATCGGCTTCGTTGAGGTTCTCGTCGTGTCCGCTGTCGGCTTTCGTGGCAGGTGTGAAGATCGGTTCGTCGAGCTTGCTCGCCATTTGGAGGCCCTCTGGGAGGTGTTCCGTCGTTGGGCCGCCACCTGCGGCGTACTCCTTCCACGATGAGCCGTACAGGTAGCCGCGGATGACGCATTCCATCGGGATGACCTCCGCGGAGCGCACGAACATCGCTCGTCCCGCGTACGCCTCCTGCTGGTCGGCGGTGAGGAAGTCCATTGCACCGGTGTCTGACGACACGAGGTGGTGAGGCGTGTCGAGCATGTCGAACCAATGCAGCGACACACCGGTGAGTACCTGTCCCTTGTGGGGAATCTCCTCACGCAGCACGACATCGAAGGCGGAAATACGGTCGCTCGCAACGATGAGGAGATGATCGCTGTCGACCCGGAAGATCTCCCGAACCTTCCCCGAACCGATGTGCTCGAGCGCCCTCACATCGCAGATGGTAACGCGGTCGAGGATCTCGGAGGTTCAGCGTACGGCGTCTTCGATCTGGGCTATGGGTGCGTGATCGACGGTGCGACATATCCTCGCCACATGACGATGAAGTCCGAGACGCTGACCATTGCCACGGGTTCGGCTGCCACGGTCGTTGACATCACGCAGGAGATAGTGCGCTTCTGCGCAGGTGAAGGAGACGGCCTTGTCTCGGTGTTTGTGCCGCATGCCACCGCCGGTGTTGCGATCCTTGAGACCGGTGCCGGTTCTGATGCTGATGTGCTGACAGCGATCGATGACCTCCTTCCCCGCGATCCGCGCCGGTGGCGCCACGAGCACGGCACCCCCGGGCACGGCCGAGACCATGTGCTGCCTGCGTTCGTCGCACCGTCGATCACGGTGCCGGTCATCGACGGCCAGCCCCAGCTCGGTACTTGGCAGTCGGTCGTGTTGATCGACACCAACATCGACAACACCGACCGCACGGTCCGCCTGTCGTTCGTTCACGGATAGTTAGCGGGAGGCGATCAGGGGCGAGAATCGGAATCCGACCGACGAGCGGTCCGACGATGAGGAGGTCACGCCGAAGCGGACCGTGGCTGCCGAGGGTCAACCGTCCTTCCCTATGGCTCGCCTATGGAGCAGCGGTGGGTTTGATGCAGTTGTGTCATTGTCGCACCGGACGCCCACATGTAGCATGGTGGATATCGTCGGAGGCGCCGAAACCGTGAGAGTCCTCCTGTCCTGGATGGCAATCCCTTTGGCGCTGGCGCTGGCGTGCTCTCTCTTTGTCGTATCCCCGGCTCACGCGATCAGTTGTTCTGGCGATACATGGGCAGACGGCGATACATGGGATGACAACTACCTGGTCGGATACAGCTCGTTTACGACATGCGATCTCAACGGTGAGTACACGGTTGGCATCCAGCGCATCAACTGGGGCCTCGGCTATCGGCAAAGCACGGTTGACGGGTACTTCGGTTCGGGAACGCAGCAGGATGTCAAGAGCTATCAGACGCTTCGGCACACAACCAGCGACGGTCTCGTGGGGCCAGCCACTTGGAGCCTGTACCGCAACGAGCTCTTCGCAAGCGGGGTTGACGAGAATGGGACCCTGATCTTCTACAAGACGAACGGCTACAGCCAGTCATGGATGAAAGACACTGGTCCAAGTCCGGATCGTTGGTATGGGCGCAAGCTCGGTACGAGTTCAACATATGTCAAGTTCTGGACGAGTGGCCCTGCGTAAGGAGGCTCCCTTGGTGCGAGGTAGATCAGCCGGGCGACTGGCAGTCGGCGGCCTTTTCCTCACCATCGCCCTGGGTGTGGTCGGCGTCGCATCTGGCATGGTGGCAAGAGTCTCGCCGGTTAACCGGGCGGGCGACAACGCAACAGTTCGGTCGATTGGCGAAAGCGAAGACACGAGTATCCGTGATGTGGACGATGGCACGCCCGGAGTCGTTGTCTTCCCAGGGAATCGCAGTGTGGACGAACTCGAATTCGGCAACCCGGCGGCGTCTTTGTCCGCCGATTCCCAGCTGACTGACGAGATGCGTCGGTTGGCTGCTGCGCTGCCAGGGAAGCCGGTTCTCACAAGCTTCGTCTCCGGGCCCAATGTTGCTGGCGCCTACCACGAGGAGGCTCAATTCTTGACCGAGTTCGGTGAATCGATCACGGTCTGGTGGCAGGTGCTGAATGCCTCTGGGCCAGTTGAACTGGTGCAGGCCGGTGACGCGGTTGAAGAGACCGCAGATGGCGGTCAGTTGATCTTTCACACGGGTCCCAACTTCACGCAAGGTCTGATAGTCGGTGACGGATTCCTGGCAAGTATCGTGGCAGGACCGGAGGCGAACAATCCGCAGAATCGTCCCGCTTATCCTGTCGATTGGATCGCTCCGATCGCGCTGGAAATCTATACCGCCCTCGCTGGGTAGCCGATGCTCCGAGTTCAGAACACTGGCATACCTTGTTTACTGGACGCGTTGGATGTCGGAGTCACCGGCGTCGTTGCGATTGATCCGGCTGGCTACAACGCCGACTTGCTGAGCCGCTCGAACACCACACCCGCGTTTACGAGGAATCGCTCGTTGGTGAAGCAGGCTGCAAGATCGCCAGCGTCGAGGGGCGTGTCGTCGTCGGCGGCGAGGTGCTCTTGGAGCGTCCCGCCTTCGTCCCAGGTGCGCATCGCGTTGCGTTGGACAATTCGGTATGCCTCGTCCCTCGTCAGGCCCTTCTCGACGAACGCGAGCAGCACGGCCTGGGAGTAGACGAGGCCGCGGGTCGCAGCGAGGTTCTCAGCCATGCGATCGGTGTCGACCACGAGATTGCCGATGAGTCGGTTCGCCCGCTGCAACGCGTAGTGGAGCAGCATCGTTGCATCCGGGATGACGATGCGTTCGACCGACGAGTGGCTGATGTCGCGTTCATGCCAGAGCGCGACATTCTCGAGACCGGCCACGGCGTAGCCGCGAAGGACGCGGGCCACCCCCGTGAGGTTCTCAGAAGCGACCGGGTTCCTCTTGTGCGGCATCGACGACGATCCCTTCTGTCCGGCGCTGAACGCTTCGCGTGCCTCTCCGACCTCGGACCGCTGGAGATGCCGGATCTCGGTTGCGAACCGTTCGATCGAAGCGCCGATCCCTGCAATCACCGACAGGTAGTGGGCGTGGCGGTCACGGGGGACGACCTGGGTGCTTGCCGGTTCGACTCCGAGACCGAGGCGGGAACACACGAATGCCTCGATCGATGCTGGCGTGTGGGCATAGGTTCCGACTGCCCCCGAGATCGCCCCATACGAGACGCCGGCAACGGCGGCGGTGAGCCGTTCGTGGTCTCGCTGGAGTTCGAATGCCCAGTTGGCGAGCTTGAGCCCGAACGAGGTCGGTTCCGCCCAGATCCCGTGGGTTCGCCCGATCATGGCCACATCGCGGAACTCGAACGCCCGGGCCTTGACCGTCTCGTAGAGGGCTGCGAGCGCCGCCGTCAGTAGCTCGCCGGATTCCTTGAGCAGCACCCCATTGGCGGTATCGAGGACATCGGACGAGGTCAATCCGAAGTGGATCCACTCGGCGCCCTCACCGACGGACTCCGCGAGGAGATCGACGAACGCCGCGACATCGTGGTGTGTGGTCGCTTCCCGCTCGAGCCACGCCGCCTCATCGACCTCGGGAGCGGCGCGGGTAGCCGTCGCCGCCTCTCGGGGTGCGATTCCGAGGTCGACCCATGCCTCGACGACAAGGGTCTCGACCTCTTTCCACACGGCGAGCTTGCGAGCGTTGGACCACACCGACCGCATCTCGTCGGTGGAGTAGCGCTCGATCATCCAGCGAGCTCCCTTCGGTAGTCGTCGAGCTTTTGGGCGAGGGCCGGATCCCCGACGGACAGGATCGCCACTGCAAGGTAGGCAGCATTCGCCGATCCATCGATCGCGACGGTGGCAACCGGAATGCCGGTCGGCATCTGGACCGTCGAATAGAGCGCATCGACGCCACCGAGCCCGCCCGCGGCGATCGGCACACCGATCACGGGAACGGTCGTATGGGCTGCCACCACGCCGGCGAGGTGAGCGGCCTTGCCCGCTCCGCAGATGATCGCCCCGAAGCCGTTGTCCCTTGCGCCTGCCGCGAATGCGGTGACCTTGTCCGGTGTCCGGTGTGCAGACATGACATGGACCTCGTGCTCGACTCCGAAGTCGTGGAGTACCGCCGCTGCGGGCTCCATCTTGCCCATGTCATTGCTCGATCCCATCAATATTGCAACCTTCATCTGGTGTCCTCCCGTGTCGCCCCGATATCGGTGCGGTGATATTTGCCTTCGAACTCGACTCGGTCCGCCGCCCGGTACGCGTTCACCCGCGCTTCTTGGATTGTGGTACCGATCCCGACGACATTCATCACGCGACCGCCCGCCGTCACGAGGTGACCGTCCACGATCGCCGTCCCGGCGTGATACGCCACCGCGTTCGTGGAGGGTGTCATCGTGATCCTGTCTCCCGACCGAGGTCGCGACGGGTAACCCTCGGCAGCGAGCACGACATTGACGGTTGCCCGATCGTTCCATGTCAGCCCCATGCCGTTCGTGTCCCCCGCGACCGCTGCGACGATCGCGGCGAGGAGGTCGGACGAGAGGCGAGGCATCAGGGCTTCGGTCTCGGGATCCCCGAGGCGGGCGTTGAACTCAACGACGCGTGGTCCGGTGGCCGTCAGCATGAGCCCGACATAGAGGAACCCGGTGTAGTCGATGCCGCGTTCGGAGAGTTCGGCGAGTGTCGGGTGAGCAACACGGTCGAGGGTCCACGCGACGAGTCCATCCGGGAGGTCATCGACGGGGGAGTACGCGCCCATGCCCCCGGTGTTCGGGCCGAGGTCACCGTCGTTGAGCCGCTTGTAGTCCCGGGCCGGCTCGAACGGAACCGCGGCGCCGCCACCACACAGGAAGAACACCGAGACCTCGTCGCCATCCATGTGCTCTTCGATGACGACGGAGGCATCGCTGGAGCCGAATCGACCGTCGAGGCACTCGTCGACCCATGCGGTGGCGTCCGTGAGCGACTCGGTGACAAGAACGCCTTTGCCTGCGGCGAGCCCGTCGGCCTTGACCACATACGGCGATGCAACCGACGAGAGGTGTTTCCGCGCGTCGTCCGCCCGCGTGAATGTCGCCGACTCGGCCGTCGGCACCTTGGCCGCCGCCATGATGTCCTTGGCATAGGTCTTTGAGGACTCGATGCGTGCTCCGGCCTTCGTCGGGCCGAAGACCGGGATGCGGTGCCCGCCGAGAGCATCGGCAACTCCGGCGGCGAGAGGCGCCTCTGGGCCGACGACGACGAGATCGACCGACGCCCCCACCGCGAGGTTGGTCACCCGGGCCGGATCCGAGATGTCGATGTCGTCGACGACCCGCCCGAGCTCGGCGAGGCCGGGATTACCGGGGCAGGACAGCAGCTCGCCACACAGCGGGCTGTCCGCGAGCTTCGTGCCGAGCGCATGCTCCCTGCCGCCGCCACCGACGAGGAGGACCTTCATCGGCTACCGGCTCAGGGTCGCTGCCCGCGACGGTCCGACCGAAACGGTCTTGATCGGGACACCCGCGGTCGCTTCGATGCGCTCGACATAGGACCGGGCCCGATCCGGGAGCTGGTCGTATGAGGTTGCAGCGGAGATGTCTTCGCTCCACCCGGGGAGATCCTCGTAGTCGGGGGTGCAGTCGTACAGGACCCGCTGCTGGCGCGGCATCTCCGTGAACACCTCGCCCTCGGATCGGTATGCCGTTGCGATCCTGATCGTATCGAAATGGGAGAGCACATCGAGCTTCGTGAGCGCAATCTCCGTGAGTCCGTTGACCCGCACCGCATACCGGAGCGCAACCGTGTCAAGCCACCCGCAGCGTCGCCTCCGACCGGTCACCGTTCCGTACTCGCCCCCGATGTCGATGAGCCGATCGCCGATGTCGTCGTCGAGCTCGGTCGGGAATGGTCCGGTCCCGACGCGCGAGATGTACGCCTTGACGACCCCGATCACCCGGTCGATGTCCTTGGGGCCGATCCCTGAACCGACCGGGGCGCCACCCGCCGTCGGGTTCGACGAAGTCACGAACGGATAGGTGCCGTGGTCGATGTCGAGCAGCGTCCCCTGCGCGCCTTCGAACAAGACCCGCTTGTTGTCGTGGACGGCCTGCCACACGACAAGCGAGGTGTCGGTGACATGGTCTGCGAGCCGCTCGGCGTAGCCGAGGTACTCCTGGTAGATGTCCTCCAGATCGAGAGGGAGCTGGTTGTAGACCTTCACGAGTTGCTTGTTCTTGTCCTTGAGAGCAACCTCGAGTTTCTTGCGGAAGATCTTCTGGTCGAAGAGGTCTTGCACCCTGATGCCGAAGCGTGCAACCTTGTCCATGTAGGCAGGGCCGATGCCACGCTTCGTGGTGCCGATCATGGAGTCGCCGAGATACCGCTCGATCACCGCGTCGAGCTTCCGGTGATACGGCATGATCAAATGGGCGTTCCCCGACACCAGCACCCGCGTCGGGTCGATGCCTCGGCGCACCAAGGTGTCCATCTCATCGAGGAGCACCTTCGGATCCACCACGCAGCCGTTCCCGATGACCGGGGTGACGGTCGGATAGAGCACTCCCGATGGGATCAAACTCAGCGCGAACTTGTCGTCGCCGACAACGATCGTGTGGCCTGCGTTGTTGCCGCCCTGATACCGAACGACCATGTCGGCCTGCTCGGAGAGCAGGTCGGTGATCTTGCCCTTGCCCTCGTCGCCCCACTGGGCGCCGAGGATTACAGACGCGGGCATGTCCGTCCCTTCCGATGATCGGTTCGGGCGCGAGTGTACCGGCTGTGGGGCACGCCCAACATGCCGCGTTCGTGATGGGCGGTGTGAAGATGGACGACGGCGCTAGTCTTTCGGCTCGGTTAGCGTGCCCGTGACATCGACGCGATCGGAGCCTGCGTGGACGAGCACATCGTCACCCGAAAAGCAACCCTTGAGCCAGCCAGTCAGCCTGTCGTGCTCGCGTCGTCGACGGTGCCGCCGGTGCGGACCGAAGCGCTGCACATCTCGACAACTGCAGCGAACGAGTTCTGGGATGTCACGGACACCGTCCGCGCGGTCGCCAAGCGGTCGGGTGTCACCCACGGCCAGATCGTCGTGTATTCGCCCCACACCACGACGACCGTGTTGATCAACGAGTCCGAGACCGGCTTCCTCAATGATTACCGGCGGACCATCGAAGGGCTCGTTCCCGTCGACGAGTACTACGAGCACGACGATCACGAGCTCCGCACGGAGAACCTCCAGGAGGACGAGTTCATCAACGGGCATGCCCATGTGCGTCAGCTCCTTACCGGACAACCGTCGGTGACGATTCCGATCGTCGACGGTGAGGTCCTGCTTGGCCAGTGGCAGCGGGTGCTGTTCGCCGAACTCGATCAGGCCCGCGACCGCAGGCTCTTCATCCACGCCCAAGGAGCCTGAGAACCAGATAACAGATGTCAGATGCCAGATATCAGATGTCAGATTCGGGGGGCTGGTCGTGAAGTGACCGCCTCAGACCAACCAGCATCGCTCGGATCTCGCTGACTTGGGCCATCAGGCTATCGGCTCGCTCAGATGACGACAGGCCGATCCATTTCGCAAGCTCGAGTTGCGTGTCGAGTTCGGATGCCGATCCCAAGGAGATGTCGATGAAGCGGCGAAAGTCGGCTGCGGTTCGGCGTGATGCGCCTTCTGCGATGTTCGATACGACGGACACCGACGCCCGACGCATCTGGCCCGCCAATCCGAAGCGTTCCGACCTGGGGAACGACTCAGACTCGCCATAGATGGACTGGGCAAGGTCCATGGATCGTTGCCAGACAGTGAGGCGGCGATGATTGTGCATGTCCAACCACTACCAAATCTTCAAGCGCGATGGAACCCGCTCCATCCGCTGGAGTCTGGTATCTGACATCTGGAATCAGACAACAGACAACAGACAACAGACATCAGACATCTGGCATCTGGCCTCTGGCCTCTGGCCTCTGGCCTCTGGCATCTGGAATCAGACAACAGACATCAGACATCTGGCCTCTGGCATCTGGCATCTGGCATCTGGCATCTGGCATCTGGCATCTGGCATCTGGCATCTGGCATCTGACATCTGACATCTGGCATCTGGCATCTGTCATCTCTGTCTGCTGGCGGTGGGTCGGATGGCGGGCTATGTTGGATCAGCCTCCGACCACGGTCGGGGCGTCGCGGTGAGCCTCATCGCGTCAACAAGCAACTGAAATGAGAGGTAACAGCATGCTGAAGCGACTTGCTGTGCTCTTCGCCGTTCTCGCTCTTGTGGCCGCAGCTTGCGGCGGCGACGGCGCCGAAGACACGACAACCTCCACCACCGAACCTGACACCGGTCAAGGCGTCGAGGGTGGAACGCTCGCAACTGTGCAAGCCAGAGGAGTGCTGAACTGCGGGGTATCAACCGGTGCCCCCGGCTTCACGGAAATCGCTCCTGACGGCACATATTCCGGTATCGATGTCGACACCTGTCGCGCCATCGCAGCCGCCGTCCTTGGCAGCGGCGATGCGGTCGAGTTTCGACCGACAACGGCAGCGGAGCGATTCGCGGCTCTCGAGAGCGGCGACATCGATGTCCTGATCCGGAACACGACCTGGACACAGACTCGTGACACCGATCTGAACCAGGACTTCACCGCAACCACCTTCTTCGATGGTCAGCAGATCATGGGCAACCCGGCGAATCTGCCAGGGCTCACGGTCGAGGGAGGCTTCGCCGACATCGACGGAGCCATTGTGTGCACCAATGCCGGCACGACCACGGAGCAGAACATCAAGGAAGGCGCGGAGCAGGCAGGTGTGGAGATCACCCTTCAGACCGTGGAGACCTTCACTGAGGCGATCGACGGGTTCATCGCAGGGACCTGCGACATCGTCACAACCGACGGTTCCGGCCTGTTCGGGCACCGCGCGGCGAACATCGCTGCGGGTACTCCTGGTGCCGAGGATTGGGTCATCTTCCCCGAGAAGCCGATCTCGAAGGAGCCGCTGGGCCCCGTCGTTCGCGAGAACGACTCCGAGTGGTTCGATGTCGTGCAGTGGACCACCTTCGCCCTGTTTGCCGCTGAGGAACTCGGCGTCACCCAGGCCAATGTGGACTCCATGATGGATGTCGGGGGCGAAGTCAGCCGTCTTCTCGGCGGCGACGGTGAGGTCCAAACGGCCATGGGTCTGTCCGCTGACGCCTTCGCGAACGCGATCAAGGCCGTCGGCAACTACGGCGAGATCTACGATCGCAACATCGAAGCGATCGGTCTCAAGCGTGCCGGTACCTACAACGAACAGTGGTACAACGGTGGCTTGATCTACGCACCGCCGTTCCGCTGAGCCGAAACCGAACGAGACGACGGGGGACGCCCATATGGGCGTCCCCCGTCGCGCCCAGAGCCATCAGGTGCAGCGCCACTCCATGACGGCTGACCACCGGTGGCATGCGGGAGGCGAAACCTCTAGGGTGCCGCTGGACATGTGACCGAATCATGTCGAGGAGGAAGGCAACGCGTGACGGTGCAGGTCAGGCAGCAACAGAAGACCCCGCTGTGGCGAAACGCGTCGTTCCTGAAGTGGGGAACCCAGCTGTTTGTCCTTGCCATCACCATCGGCTTCTTCGCTGTCCTCGGGAATCGGGCTCTCACCAACTTCACCGCACGAGGCACGAGCTTTCACTGGCGCTGGCTCACCGCCCCGTCTGATTTCCTGATACGCGAAGGAATCGATCTCGATCCTGACAGTGGTATCAGGGCCCTCACCGTCGGCGCCATCAACACGCTGCGCGTCTCGATCGCCGGCATCATCGTCGCCACGATCCTCGGGACCATCATCGGGATTGCACGACTCTCCACCAACTGGATCGTCACGAAGCTCGCTGCGATCTACATCGAGACCATCCGCAACATCCCGCTGCTCGTCCAGATCTTCTTCTGGCAGGCTGTCGTCTTCACGCTTCCTTCCCTCACCGAGGCTGACCTTGGCACCTACTGGTTCAAGGCGTCGAACAAGGGATTCGGGCTCGCATGGATGTCATGGGATGGCGGGTTCTTCCCATGGCTGACCTTCCTGCTGATCGGGTTCATCGTCAGTCGTTTCGTGAAGCGGTGGCGTGTGCGCACACAGGAGGAGACAGGTCAGCCAGCCCGTACCGGTTGGTTCACGCTCGGCACCGTCGCCGTGTTCGGGATCATCGGCTGGTTCGCGTGGCCGATCCTGACCTTTGTCGAGCCAATCCTTTCGGGAATTGCTGATGTCATCGACGGCGTTCCCGCAATCGTCATCCCAACGGTGATCGCCCTTGCGTCGGTGGTCACGGCAGCATGGTGGATCAGAAACTTCTTCGAGTCCCGACGCACCCCGGCAGGATTCGGGAAGATCACCGACGACGACTGGTTCCGTGTGATCTTCGCCGGCTTCCTCGGGATCCTCATCGCCGTCGTCGCCTTCATCTTCTGTGGGTTTGAGGTCACAACCGTCCAAGGAGACATCCAGTCCGTTGCCGAGCTGATTCGCACGGGCATCGCCAACATCTTCGATTGGCTCGGACGCGATTTCGGGAATGACGGCGGTCAGCCCCTCATGTTCTCGAAGGCCAGCGTGGTCGAGCAGGGCAACTTCATCCAGTTCGGCGACACCGGAACGGTGATGACGGTCCCGTTCTTCGCCATCTGGTTCGCCGTCACCTTGTACACCGCGTCGTTCATCGCCGAGATCGTCCGTGGCGGAATCCTCGCAGTCCCGAGGGGGCAAACCGAGGCCGCGCAGGCGATGGGCCTGAAGCGGTCACAGCTGCTGCGTCTCGTGATCCTGCCACAGGCGTTCCGCATCGTGTTGCCACCGCTCGGGAACCAGTACCTGAACCTGTTCAAGAACACCTCACTCGGGACCGCTGTCGGATTCGCCGAGATTGTTGGCGTCGGATTCACCTTGTTGAACAAGAACGGCCAGACCCTTCCGATCGTGCTGGTCTGGATGGCGTTCTTCCTGTCCGGCAGCCTGATCATTTCGGCCATCGTGAACTACTACAACCGCAAGCTGAAGCTGGTGGAGCGTTGAGATGACCCACTCGATCCAGCTCCCCGATGTCCCGGAACTTGCCCCGGAACCACCACCGAGAGGTCCGAAGGTATGGCTCCGGCAGAACCTGTTCTCGACACCGGCGAGTGCCGTTCTGACGGTGATCTTCGCGTTGATCGGCCTGCTTTCGCTCCGCGGGGGCCTCGGCTTCGTGTTCGCCGACGCGCGTCGCTGGGAGGCCGTCACCTACAACACGCGCCTGCTGATGGTTCGCGCATACCCGGAGGGACAGCTCACCCGGGTGTGGCTATCCGTTGCGGTGGTCGCGATCCTTGCGGCCGCCACCTTCGCCTACTACCGCATCACCGGAAGGACGACCCCGCGAAGGGTCGGAAACATGACCTCGACGGTGGGTGGTTTCTTCATGCTTGCCGGTCTGCTTGGCCCGTGGGGGCTCGTGTTCGACCCGCTCGGTGTCCAAACCGCCGACACCTTCCTCATCACCTTCGGTGCCGGTGCTGCCATGTTCGTCGGTGGCCAGTTCATACGCAGGGTCGCAGGCGACCGCGCGCAGAACGAGTCGATCCCGGTGATGGGGGTCGTGTTGGGTGTGCTGATCGTCGCACTCATCGGCATGTGGACCATCTCTGTTCCGTGGCCAGCGCGCGATGCGGAAGGGACGCAGATCGTGGTGAGCGAACCGATCGCGATCACAACCAAGGTTCCGTGGACGGTGATCTTCCTTCTCGCCGTGGCCACCTATCTCGGCGTCTCATTGGTCAGGAACCGGCTCCCCGATTCGTTCAGAAGAACCCTCACCACGCTGTGGATCCTGTCGTTCCCGGTTCTGTTCCTCGTTGTTCTGCGCGATCCCGGACTCGACACGGGCAGAATCTTCACCTGGTACCTCCCCGTTGCCGTCGGGTTCATCATCTTTGGAGGGCTGATCCTGCAGTTCGTCGCCGACACCCGTGGCGAGATCGGCAGGATCACCGGAGCCGTCCTGCTGATCCTCGCCTTTGTGTTGTTCCTGTTCTCGGTTGAGTTCATCATCCGGTGGTCCCTGCTGGCGCTCGCCGTGTTCTCACTTGCCGCACCGACCTTCGGCGGGAAAGGGGATGGTCGCCGAGCTTTCCTCGCCGCGTGGGCAGGAACAGCCGCTTCGATCACCTTCTTCGTGATGCTGCTCGCGGCCCCGTCGACGCTCGACATTCCCGGCGGCGGTTCGCCGTTCGGCGGACTCCTCCTGACGATCCTGCTTGCGACGGTCTCGATCGTGCTCTCATTCCCGATCGGAATCGTGCTCGCGCTCGGCCGATCGTCGAAGATGCCGATCTTCCGTTTGATGTCCACGGCCTACATCGAGTTGATTCGTGGCGTGCCGCTCATCACATGGCTCATCGTGGGGTTCGTGATGCTGCCGGTAGCCCTTCCGGAGGGGATCAACATCGGAAGCGTCGCGAGGGCGATCGGTGCGATGACGATGTTCTCGGCGGCGTACCTCGCCGAGAATGTACGCGGTGGCCTCCAGTCGATTCCGAAGGGACAGTACGAGGCGTCCCAGGCGATGGGGCTCACGGTGATGCAGACGACGGTGTTCATCGTCCTCCCTCAGGCACTTCGGGCCGTGATCCCCGCCCTCGTCGGTCAGGTCATCTCCCTGTTCAAGGACACTTCGCTCGTGACGATCGTCGGCCTTGCCGACTTCCTCCACATCGCGCGCGCCGTCATTCCGCAGCAGGGCCAGCCCTTCAACTTCATCGGCGTGTTCAAGGAGCCGCTGCTGTTCGCCGCCCTTGTCTACTGGATGTTCACCTTCACCTTCAGCCGCATTTCGCTGAGACTCGAGAAGCGCCTCGGCGTCGGCGAGCGCTAGGACGATTACCAAGGAGCCAAGCATGTCAGACAACGGAATCCCTGCCGAGAGGGTCCTTGGTGATCCCATCGTGGTGACCGAAGGTGTCAAGAAGTGGTTTGGGGACTTCCAGGCACTCAAGGGCGTGACGGCCACGGTTCGTGAGCGCGAGGTCGTTGTGATCATCGGACCTTCCGGCTCCGGGAAATCGACCTACATCCGGTGCATCAACCGCCTCGAGGCGCATCAGGAGGGCACGATCATCGTTGATGGAACGGAGCTCACGAACGACATCAAGAATGTCGAGAAGATCCGTTCTGAGGTGGGCATGGTGTTCCAACAGTTCAACCTTTTTCCGCATCTCACGGTGCTCGACAACATCACGCTTGCCCCGCAGTGGGTCCGAAAGGAGCCAAAGGCAGAGGCAGAGGAGAACGCGATGGCGCTTCTGGAACGGGTCGGGATTCCGGAGCAGGCGGAGAAGTATCCCGGCCAGCTCTCCGGCGGCCAGCAGCAGCGCGTGGCCATTGCGCGGTCGCTTGCCATGCGGCCCAAGATCATGCTCTTCGACGAGCCGACATCTGCGCTTGATCCCGAGATGATCAAAGAGGTGCTCGATGTCATGCAGGAACTCGCGCGGTCCGGTATGACGATGATGGTGGTGACGCACGAGATGGGGTTCGCACGCGAGGTAGCCGACCGCGTGTTCTTCTTCGACTACGGGACGATCGTCGAAGAGGGGACTCCCGAGCACTTCTTCACCAACCCGCAACACGACCGCACCAAGCTGTTCCTGAGTCAAATCCTGTAGCGGCGCGTCGACCGGTTTCGTTTTCCTGGGTGGTGCCCTCAGGTCAGCTCGGAGATCTCGAACAGATGACCATCGGGGTCTCGGAAGAATGCCCTGGTTTCGCTGCCACGGTCGAGGGGCGGGGTGAGGAAGTCAGCCCCGCGATCGGTGAGCAGCCGATGGGTTGCGGTGCAATCGTCGACGCGGAAGACAATCTGAGCGCTGACTCGGTTCAGGTCGTCAGGCGTGGTCATCGTGATCGTTGGCTTTTCCGGAGTGGGTTCGCCACCGGTGACGAGCAGCAGCCAGGTATCGGCAAGACTGAGGACGACCGAGGTGCCGCCGTACTCGGCGTAGACGGATGCGTCGAGCACCTCGGTGTACCAGTCGCGGCTCGCCGCGGCATCTGAAACGACGAGCATCTGGGTGACGGCCTTGGGTACGAACTTGTCCATGCGGTCCTGTTGTGTGTTCGATCCGGAGGCTACTTGCCCAATTCTCCCCACCGGTCGCCTTGCGCGAGGTCGATAACGGTCCACGCCATCCCGAGCGCCCCATCGCGAATGGCGCGAAGCCCCGCAGGCGTGAGCGTTGCGGCCGCGAACTCTCGCTGGTGGTTCACAGCTGGCTCGCAGTCGAGGCTGAGCATCGGATGGATCGCGGGAACGACATGCGAGACATTGCCCATGTCGGTCGATCCCGATGTCGTTCCGTCCGTGTCGCGATACCTCGGCATCGGCCTTCCCAACGCCTCGGAGTTTGCTCGATACAACTCGGTCATCACGGGATCGTTGCGGATGTCCCGATAGCGGTGACCTGCCGCTTCGATCGTGAAGGTGCACCCCGTTGCAAGCGCTGCCGCTTCGAAGCAGTCTCGTACCCTCCCCATCAGGATGTCGAGGCGTTCGTCGGTCGCTGAACGCACATACCACTCCATCGCTGTGTGGTCGGGGACGATATTGGGCGCTGCGCCACCGTGGGAGATGATGCCGTGGAGGCGATCGTCGTCGAGGATGTGCTGGCGGAGAGCGGCAATGGAGGTATAGGCGAGGACGGCTGCGTCGAGCGCGTTGCGTCCCTGGTCCGGCGCTCCCGAGGCGTGCGCGGCCTTGCCGTGGAAATGCACCGCGAGATGCTCGATGGCGAGAAAGACCGGGTCGACGACATCCCGCGAGCTGGGATGGATCATCATCGATGCTGCTGCGTCGGTGAATGCCCCTGCCTCGATCAGGTCGATCTTGCCGCCGTAGTGTTCCTCTGCCGGTGTCCCGAGCACCGTGACTCGGATCCCCATCTCGTCGACCAGCGGAGCGAGGACGAGGCCGGCGCCGAGGGCCGCCGCCCCGATGATGTTGTGCCCGCAGGCGTGACCGACCTCCGGGAGGGCATCCATCTCCGCGCACACAACGATCCTCGGCCCCGAATCGCCGACCGTGGCTTCGAATGCGGTTTCGAGACCGAAGGCAGGATGGGTGACGGTGAACCCGCCGTTCTTGAGGAGCTTCGCCATCCGTTCGCTCGTGTAGCGCTCCTCGTACGCGAGTTCCGGGTTGTCGTGCATCCAGCGCGCGAGGTCGTGGAGCGCATCGGCATGCTCGGTGTAGCGGGCCTCGGCTCGCTGCTTGAGCGATGTCATCTCCACCCCCGGAATAGCGGGTCGGGTTCGGTCGTTCGCATTCTGTGACGCCGCACAACACTATGTGGCGTGCAACGCCAAGTCGCAGGTCTCCGTAGCCTTGCGAGCCACAAGGAGGGCTGATGGGCCATTACCACGATGAAGCGCAGCGCTACAACGCAACGGCGGCCCAGCTCCGCAAGCACATACCGGGGACCTATGCAGGCTACCGACAGATGCACGCCGAAGCGGTCTCTGATGGAGCGCTCGGTGCAGGCGTCAAGGAACTCATCGCGATGGCCTACGGGATTGCGGAGCGGTGCGAAGCCTGTATCGCGAGCCACGCCAAAGGGGCAGCCCGCGCCGGTGTGACCGAGGAGCAGGTGGCTGAAGCGGTGTCGGTCGCCATCCTGATGCAGGGTGGGCCCGGCACCGTGTATGGAGCAAAGGCCTTCGAGGCGTTCAAGGAGTTCGAGGGGCGGTACGGATGATCTTCCTCGGATCGATACCCTCCCCGTCCCAGAACGCTATCGAGATCGGCCCGTTGACGATCCACATGTACGGCGTTCTGATCGCGATCGGCGTCATCGTGGCGATCGTCGTGTCGCGCAACCGGTATGTGCGATTCGGCGGCTCGGGGGAGATGTTCGAGCGCATCTCCGTGTGGGTCGTTGTCATCGGCTTCCTCGGGGCTCGGGCCGCATATGTCGTGACCCACACCCACCGATTCGAGGGAAGGCCGTGGGCCGCGTTGTACATCTGGGAGGGGGGTCTCGCGCTGTATGGCGGCCTCCTGTTCGGTGCGATCACCTTCATCTATCTGTTGAACCGGTACCGGGGGGATGTCTTCGCGGTGGGTGACGCCGTCGCGGTTGGCATCCCGCTCGCCCAAGCGATCGGGCGATGGGGGAACTACTTCAACCAGGAGCTGTTCGGAACCCCGAGCGATCTGCCGTGGGCCGTCCAGATCGATCCGGACAAGGCCGCGGCGGCGGGCTATCCAGGAGTCGAGACCTTTCATCCGACCTTCCTGTACGAGTCGCTGTGGAATCTCGCCGTGCTCGTCCCCGTGATCCTGTGGCTCGAGAAGCGGGGGAAGCTCGCCAAGGGAGCGTCGTGGGGTGTCTATGTCGCGTTGTATGCGTTCATCCGGTTCCTGATGGAGCTGATGCGCACCGACACGACCTTCCGGTTCCTCGGCATGTCGCGCAACGGGTGGGTGTCGATCGCAGTGTTCCTCTTCGGAGTGGGATGGTGGTGGTACATGCAGCGTCGCGCAGAGCCACGAACCCTCGTCAGCCCTCCGACCCTCCTGTCACCGCAGCCCGAGACCGAGCCTGCCGCGCACGGGTCCTGATTCAGTCCCGATTCGCCGGGAATCGGGCCGACGCGTACACCGCGAACTTGGCGAGTATCTCCCTGTGCCCTTCGGAGTATCCGCGTTCGGATTCAGCGTCGGGGAGCCTGGTGTGTTCGACCACGACCGTCGTTGCGTCACCATCGTCGACAAAGCGAACCGTGATCGTCGAAGGGTTCCTCCAACCTTCCACCTCCCAGGTGTAGGCGACCTCGTCTGGCGGACGCCAACTGGTCACCGTCCCGATCTGGTGCTCGGTGCCGTCTGCGAATCGCTCGAAGAAGCGGCCTCCCAGCCGGCCTTCGAGGATGATCGATTCAGGCGAGGTCCCCTCCGGAGCGAACGAGTAGGTGAACCTGCCCTTCCATGGCCACCAGGCACTCATCTCATTGACATAGGCATCGAAGACCGTCGCCCGATCGGCCTTCACGCTGACCGTCTCACGCACCATCGACATCTTCGACCTCCTCGACATAGGCTTTGAGCGACCCCAGAGCGTCCGCCCACATGTTCTGAACCTCGGCAAGCCACGAATCTGCTTCGGCGAGGGCACCGCTTTCCAGCGAGTACCAGTTCTGCCTTCCCCGCGTTGTGGCGGTCACGATGCCGGCGTCCTTGAGCACTCGGAGGTGTTTGGAGATGGCAGGTCGGGTCATGGCGAAAGGGTCGGCGAGCTCCTTGACCGTCGCCGGGCCCGACGAGAGCATCCGGACGAGGGTTCGACGCGCCGGGTCCCCGAGCGCGGCAAATGTCCGATCGAGCTTGACTCCTGTCACCATTCTCAAATGGTAACTAGATAGTTACCAATAGTCAAATCGCCATCTAAGACGATCAATCGACCCGGAGGCCGATCCGCTACGCGGTCGACCCACCCGCCGGCGTCTTCTGGGTGTCAGCGAAGACCTCGCCGATCGCCGCGATGCTTCCGAGGATCGATGAGGTCTCCATTGGCAGGAAGATCTTCGTCGCCTGTCCGTTTGCGACCTGCTGGAGCGCTTCGAGGTAGCGGATGGCGATCAGGTCGGGTGTGGGGTCGCCGTTGTGAATCGCCGCGAACACGCGCTCGATGGCTTGCCCTTCACCCTCGGCGATCGTCAACCGTTCGTACTTCTGAGCATCGGCAACGGTCTTGATCGCTTCGGCTTGCCCCTCGGCATCGAGGATCCTTGATTGCTTCACGCCCTCTGCCTTGAGGATCGCCGAACGCTTCTCACCTTCGGCCTCGGTCACGATGGCCCGTCGGTCGCGTTCGGCCTTCATCTGGCGGTGCATGGCATCGGTGACATCGCCGGGGGGATCGATGCGCTGGATCTCGACCCGCACGACCCTCGTGCCCCAGACATCGGTCGCCTCGTCGAGGATCACCCGAAGCTCGGTATTGATCTTCTCGCGTGATGTCAGCGCTGCGTCGAGCTCCATGTCGCCAACGACATTCCTCAGGTTGGTCTGGGCCAGCTTGGTGGCAGCAATGATGAAGTTCGCAACATTGTACGCGAGCTTCACAGGGTCGGTTGCCTGGTAGTAGACGACCGCATCGACGGTCACGACGACATTGTCCTTGGTGATGACCTCTTGTGGCGGGACATCGACCACCTGCTCACGCATGTCGATCTTCTGGACCCGGTCGATGAACGGCACGATCATGTGGAATCCGGGATCGAGTGTCTTGCGATATCGACCGAACCGTTCCGTGAGCCCCTGTTCGTGCTGTTGGACGATCTTGATCGCGAGCGCGACATAGATCACGAGCACGACGATCAGAATGAACACGACTGCTGCTGCTGCCTCCATGGCTACCCCTTTCTTCCTCTTGGCTAGTTGCTGACCTTCTCGACGACGAGGCGCGCTCCTCGCACCTCGATGACCCTGACCTCCACTCCGACCTCGATTGGCTCGTTCCCATCGGTCGTGGCACGCCAATCCTCGGTCCCCATCTTGACCCTTCCTCCCCCGCTCAGGCGATCAACGGTGGCGATCACCACCGCCGTCGAACCGATGTAGCGGGCGGCTCCCACCGGAAGCAATTCGCCCCTGATGTCTTTGGCGGCGAAACGCTGGAGCAGCCACAGGAAGGCGATCGACACGATCACGAAGATGATGATCTGGGTGACGACGGCGACCTCGGCGAGCGCCAGAAGCCCGGCCGCGCCAGCTGCAACGGCGAACGGAAGGAGGAAGAAACCTGCCGTCAGGAGCTCACCGATGGCGAGCACACCGGCGCTGATGATCCAGACGGTTGCCCAGGTCGTCGCGTCCATTCCGAGGTCGTCCGGCGCGAAGAACGCCACCCCTGCAACGAGAATGATGATGGCGGCCGCACCGAGCCACAGGCCGATGGTTGCCGTGTTGGAGCCGGTTCTTGGCAGGGACGGGGGTGTTGGCACCGACGGCCTCGGCTCCCGATACGCGGAAGCCCACTCCTCGGCGAAGCGTTCGAGGTCAGGGCCGACAACCGTCTCGACACGCTTCCCGGCCCCCATGGCATCCTGGAGATGGGACCGCAACTCGATCGCCATGTCCGACGCCATGTCGCGGTCGACGCCGGAGCCGAGCCAGTAGGTGCGACACCGCTCAACAACTTGCTCACTCGTCAGATCGGCCACGCGTTGCTCCTTTCACGATCTGGTTCACTCCCTCGCTCAGGGACAACCACTCCTTCTTCCACAGCTTCAATTGCTTCTTGCCCGCAGATCTGATCCGGTAGTACTTGCGCGGTGGCCCTGAACCCTCCGCTTCGACAAAATAGCCTTCGATCAACCCCGATCGCTGCATACGGGACAGCGTCGGGTAGATGGACCCCTCGCTGACAAGATCGAGACCCCGTTCAGAGAGTTTGTTCGCCATCTCGTAACCGTAGCTCGGCTCCTCGTCGATCAACGAGAGCAGGCACATGTCGAGTACCCCCTTGAGAACCTGGGATCGGTGATCCATACGAGTCATGTACTGCGTACCTCAATATTATGCGAAACAAGATATCAGGCATAGCGAGGGTCGTCAAGAGGTGGAGCAGTTTACGGTTGACCGTCGACAGATCCTGTGGAACTGGAAGACCGTTGGACGGCGGCTATGGGCAGGTGGGGCGCCAGCCGGTGGCGTCGAACACCGATACGAGCGTGTCGGAGAGGAAGCGGTCGTACTCACGGAGTTCGTCTCGCGTGTCGATCTGGTTGTGGGACGAGTTGGGAGGCCGGTCATCGGGTTCCTCGAGGTTGCTGTCGAAGTAGCTCTGGGTGCCTTCCGCCCAGTACTCGTCGGAGTTGATCTCCGCGAGCGTGTTGACCCACAGGCCCCGCGCGATCGCGGTCGCATAGGCCTGCTCGATGCGGGCATCGGTCGTCGGATCGACCGCGATCATGCCGAATCGTCTGATGGCCATGGCCATCTCGCGAAGAAAGGAGTCCTCACCCTCGTAGCGGTCACCGTCGAGACACAGGAGGTTCTCCTCAGCGCCGGCAACGAGCGGAATGGCGTCTGTTCCGGGAAACGACCGAGCAGCACGGTTCCAGTCGGTACCCGGATACAGGTCGTAGAGCTCCCCGAACTCAGGAAGCTCGGGAAGGCGCTGGTCCTTGCCGATCACCCGCGCGTTGACACCCGCCGCAACGAGTGCGGCGTTGAGATCGGGGCGGTTGATCAGCATGTTGAAGATGCGGTCAGAGAGCTGAACGACGGCATCGGGATCGACCTCGTCTGCGGCGAGAATCTCGATGCCGAGAACATCGCAGCCCTTCGCGTACCCATCGATGCTCGTGCGCGGTTCCACGACACAGTCGTTGGTTGGCGGCGCCTCGGTCGTGGTGGTCACAGGAGTCGGCGTCGTCGTGGTTGTAGAGCTGGATGGCGAGACGAGTGTGGTCAGCGGCGCAGGGCTGGTCGTGCTCGTCGCAAGGATGGCGGCTCCGCCGCTGCCGGTGCAAGCGGCACACGCGACGACGAGCGAGACGAGCACAGTGGTTCTGACGAGCATCCGGCGGCAGCATATCGGCCATGCCGCTGTGGTGGTTCCGTTCGTGGTCTAACCGGGCCGGTCGGGCGCGAAGGTCAGCTCATCCCCATCGACTCCGATCGTGACATGGTCCCCGTCGATGATCGAGCCTTCGAGGAGCCGCATCGCGATCGGATCCGCGACCGCGGTCTGGATCAGTCGCTTGAGGGGGCGGGCCCCGAAACTCGGGTCATATCCATGGTCTGCGAGCCATGCGGTGGCCTCGTCGGTCAACGATGCGCTCACCTCCCGCTCCTGGAGTCTCGACTCAAGGATGCCAAACTGGATTTGGACGATTCTGGCGAGGTCCTCTCGGGTGAGTCGGTGAAAGACGATGGTGTCATCGATCCGGTTGATGAACTCGGGACGGAAGTGCTCCTGAACGGCACCTTGCACACGCTCAGCGATGATCTCGTCGGGTATACCGGGCGCGATGAGCTCCGAACCGAGGTTCGATGTCATGATCAGCACCGTGTTCGTGAAGTCGACGGTCCGACCGTGGCCATCGGTGAGCCTTCCATCGTCGAGGAGCTGGAGAAGCGTGTTGAAAACATCCGGGTGCGCCTTCTCGACCTCGTCGAACAGGACGACGGAATACGGTCTGCGCCGTACCGCCTCGGTCAGCTGACCACCCTCGTCGTACCCGACATAGCCTGGTGGGGCGCCGATCAGGCGGGAAACGGCGTGCTTCTCCATGTACTCGGACATGTCGATGCGCAGCATCGCGCGCTCGTCGTCGAAGAGGAACACGGCAAGGGCCCGGGCGAGTTCGGTCTTCCCGACGCCGGTGGGACCGAGGAAGAGGAACGACCCGATGGGACGATGCGGATCAGCGAGACCCGCCCTCGAGCGCCGAATCGCGTTGGCGATGGCAGAGACCGCTTCGTCCTGACCAACAACGCGTTCATGGAGATGGTCCTCAAGCCGGATGAGCTTGTGCATCTCACCCTCCATGAGCTTGGTGACCGGGATCGCGGTCCATCGGCTCACCACCTCCGCGACATCCTCCTCGTCAACCTCCTCCTTGAGCATCTTGACCTGGGACTGCATCTCGTCGAGGCGGAGCTGCTGATCGGTGAGCTGCTGTTCGAGCCCCGGCAGCGTGGAGTAGCGCAGCTCCGCGGCGCGTTCGAGGTCACCGGCCCGCTCGGCGCGTTCGCTGTTCGTTCGGGCATCGTCGATGGCCTGCTTGGTTGCGCGAATCTGCTCGATGGCATCCTTCTCGCGCTGCCAGTGAGCGGTCAACGCATCGAGTTCCTCGGTGATCTGGGCAAGGTCCTCTGCGATCGCATCGAGGCGAGCCGTCGATGCCGGGTCGTCCTCCTTGCTGAGTGCCTGGCGCTCGATCTCGAGCTGGCGGCGGCGGCGCTCGAGCGTGTCGATCTCGTCTGGCATCGAGTCGATCTCGATCCTGAGCTTGGAGGCGGCCTCGTCGACGAGGTCGATGGCCTTGTCGGGAAGGTGACGCCCCGTGACATAGCGATCCGAAAGGGTTGCCGCCGCGATCAGGGCGGCGTCCGTGATGCGCACCCCGTGGTGGACCTCGTATCGTTCCTTGAGGCCGCGCAGGATCCCGATCGTATCTTCGACGGACGGGGCGTCGACCATCACCGGCTGGAATCGTCGCTCGAGCGCTGCGTCCTTTTCGACATACTTGCGGTACTCGTCGAGGGTCGTCGCGCCGATCATCCTGAGCTCGCCCCGTGCAAGCAAGGGCTTGAGCATGTTCGACGCATCCATCGAGCCTTCGCTCGCGCCGGCGCCGACGATCGTGTGCATCTCATCGATGAAGGTGATCACACGCCCTTCGGCTGCTGTGATCTCCTTCAGGACGGCCTGGAGGCGTTCCTCGAATTCGCCTCGGTACTTGGCACCCGCGATCATCGCTCCGATGTCGAGCGCCACGAGCCTGCGGTTCTTCAAGCTCTCGGGAACATCGCCGTCGGCGATGCGCTGTGCGAGGCCTTCGACGATGGCCGTCTTGCCGGTACCGGGCTCACCGATGAGGACCGGGTTGTTCTTGGTGCGGCGTGAGAGAACTTGGATCACTCGCCGGATCTCGTCGTCGCGACCGATCACCGGATCGAGGGCACCCTTCCGGGCTGCCTCCGTGAGGTCGCGTCCGTACTGTTCCAGCGGTGCGAAGGTGTCCTCGGGATCCTGTGAAATGATCCTCTGCGATCCCCGGACCTCGGTCAGGACACCGGTGATGGCTTGTTCGGCGACTCCGGCGGCTCTGAGCATCTCGCCGGTCCGCGAGTCGGAGACGGCAAGGCCCAACAGCAGGTGTTCGACCGAGGTGTACGCGTCATCCAGCCTGTCCCTGATTCGCTCCGCTTCGTCCAACACGGCAACGGCGGCGGGAGAGAAGGCCGGCTCGGCTCCCCCGTGGATCCGCGGCTCATTGTTGAGGATGCCGTCGAGGGATGCACGCACATCCCCGATGCGGGCTCCTACGCTGTCGACAATGGAGTACACGATGCTGTCGGGTTGTGCGAACAGCCCTGCCAGCAGGTGGGCGGGACCCACCGTCGGATGCTTGGACCGCGCGGCGAGATCCCTCGCGGCGAGGATTGCCTGCTGTGATCGTTTGGTGAAGTGCTCGATGTCCATGATGTTGCGGTCGGTCTCCCGTCGGCTCCACTCGATGCAACCACAATATTGTATCACTTATGCCAGAAAATTTTAGTCGATACGACTCAGATCAGGAGAATCGTCGTGGTGCCTGGTGGGTGGTTCTCCAGGGTGCCCTCTTTGTGCTGTTCATCATGGCACTCGTGTGGGGCAACCGGCTCGACGGTGGAGGCGTCCTCGTCTATGTCCGGGCGGCGGGCCTTCTCGTTGCTGGCTTCGGGGCAGGCGTCTCGGCGTGGTCGGTGATCCAGCACGGTGCGCGGCTGTCGCCATTCCCTCGTCCGGTGTCCAACGCAAGGCTCATCGAAGGAGGCCCATACCGGTTCGTTCGCCATCCGATGTATTCGGGGATCATCGCGTTCACGCTCGGAACCGGGGTGGCGTATGCGAGCCCCGCCACCGTGCTCACCGCCCCGATGTTCTTCGTGTTCTTCGTTGCAAAGACCGCGCGTGAAGAAGAGATGCTGGTGGCCCTCGTTCCCGGATACCGGAGGTATCGCAGCGAAGTTCCATGGAGACTCATCCCGCGCATCGTGTGATCCACCGATCGCGGGAACCGGGTACGCTCCCGATATGTTGCCCATCACACTGGTCGAGACCGGACGCGACGACTTCGATGGCCCGATCGTCGAGTTCTGGCGTGGGGATGACTTCGTCGGAATGGTGTTCTTCGACGGTGACGAGGCGATTCTTCAGGTGTATCCCGACGGCGACGGCGATGTACAGGATCTCTCGGTCGCCGAGCTCCAGATCCTGCTCGACACTGCTGTGCGCATCGTTGATCCCGACGCTGTCGATGATGAGTTCCGAGATCTCCGCCTGCATGCCGGAGTCGTTGCCGGAGACGACATCGACTGGGATGATGTGCACCCCGCAACGGCGGAGCTCCTTGCGGAGTTCGATGAGCGGGTGGCGCTCCGAACCGATGAGGGGGAGGGCTTCTTTCCAAGGGATGTGGCAGCTTCGTTCATTGCACGATGCGAGGAACTCGATCTCGCCGTCGTCGAGATGGAAGGTCTGGAGCTCACGGGAGATGCCGCCTCTGCGATCGCTGGCCTCGACCTGGAAGTTGTCCCCCAACCGATGATGTCGTGGCCACAGTTCCGCTCGTATGCCAATGCAACTGCGGCCGACACCCTGTCCGGCTGGCCGGACCGTGATTCGCTCGTGGTCGCTTTCGTATTCCAGCAACCGGACGAAGAGTCGATCGTTGCATAGATGGCCGGAGATCCGGGGGGTGCCGGGCGGGGTATTCTGTCATCCAACCGAGGAGAGGGGCGCGTGTGCCGACCTTTCGATCCGATCTGATGTCGATCCCGCATTACGCGCCGGGGAGACCGATCGATGAGGTTGCACGCGAGCTCGGTCTGACGGCGATCGACAAGCTTGCTTCCAACGAGTGCCCAACCGAGCCATTCCCCGAGGTCGTTGCAGCGATCGCCAACGCCGCCCGGCAGGTCAATCGGTATCCCGACACATCCTCCCACGATGTTTGTCACACGCTCGCCGAGTTCCACGGCGTTCACCCCGACGCGATCTGGGTGGGCGCGGGATCAAGCGACATCATTCGGTCCGTGGCACTTGCCCTCGGCGGCCCTGACACCTCAGCCGTGTTCGCCGATCCGTCGTTCGTCCTGTACCTGATCAACACACTGATCGCCGGTGCACAACCGGTTCGGATACCGCTCGATCGCGAGTTCGGCCACGATCTCGATGCCATGCTCGGCGCCATTCGCCCTGACACAACGGTGGTCTATGTCTGCAACCCCAACAACCCCACCGGCGGCCACCTCGTCGCCGATCGGCTCGTCCGGTTCCTCGACGCAGTTCCCGAATCAGTCTTGCTCGTCGTCGACGAGGCGTACGCCGAGTATGTCACCGCAGACGACTACGCATCCGTGCTGCGTCTTGCCCCCGATCGGCCCAACCTGCTCTGTCTGCGGACCTTCTCCAAGGTGTACGGGCTCGCGGGTCTCAGGATCGGGTTTGCGGTCGGGGCGCCCGAAGTGATCGCAGCGGTGCGACGCACCCAAGCACCATTCGCGGTGACGACCATTGCCCAAACAGCGGCACTTGAGGCCCTCCAGCATCAGGACTCCGTTTCCGAACGGGTGATCGCGAACGCCGAAGGTCGGGATTACCTCTTCGATGCTCTCCAGGAGCGCAGCCTCGCTCCAGCTGCGTCCCAAGCCAACTTCGTGTACTTCGAGCCGCAGGTCCCTGCGGCCTCGGTCGCAGAGGATCTCACGGCGAGAGGGGTCATCGTGCGGGCATTGGGCCCCGGCTTGCGGATCTCCGTGGGCACCCCGGCTGAGAACGAGCGGTTCGTCGAGGCACTCGACGCGGTGATGCCGATCCGGACCGCCTGAAGTGATCGCTAAGGAGCGACGGGATGGTATTCGATCTCGACGCTCGGGGCGCTTCGGTTGGTGACATCATCCCACACCCCCGGCAATCCGCCCTCGTGGGTGAGCTGGAGGTAGAGCAGTCCGATGACGATCGCGGCGAGTACCAGCATGAAGAGCACCCTCATGGAGGCACCCTAGTAACTCGCGCGGAATCGGGCGCGATGTCCGATGATGACAACGAAGTGGCTGTCGCCGTCAGTCGGAGGCGAACTCATCGAAAGGGTCCGTTCTCCTCACATCCGGAAGGCTGGGGCGGGTGAGGCCGAACTGGACAACGCGCCGGCCGGGCGTGAGGCCGCGTCGCCGTTCGGCATCCTCGAGCAGTCTTCGAAGTCGGGCCACCTGGCTCGCCAACCGCTCGTTGTCACTCCGCAGTGCAAGGATCCGCCGAATCCCCTCGAGGTTGACTCCAGCGTTCGAGAGCTCCTGGATGAGCTGCAGGCGTTCGACATCGGCCTTGCTGTAGCGGCGTGTCCCTCCCGGTGTGCGATACGGTTCGAGAAGCCCCTTCTGTTCGTAGCCGCGCAGCGTCTGTGGATGCATGCCGACGATCTCGGCTGCGACGGAGATGATGTAGACGGCGTCGTTGCTCTCGCTCATGATGTGACCCCCAGTCTTGCACGCGGATCCCAATCGGACTGGGCACTGCGCAGCGCTGCGAGCGCCTGCCGCTCTTCGGCATCCGGATCGGGGTTGACGGCGATCGCGAGCGTCACGAGGAGATCACCGGTTCCCTTTGATGTCTTGACTCCCTTCCCGGACAGTTTGAGGGCGGTGCCCGAGGCGGTTCCGGCAGGGACCTTGATCTTCGTGGATCCATCGAGGGTGGGAATCGCGATGGTTGCCCCGAGCGCGGCCTCCGGATAGGACACGGGAACCTCGATTGCGAGGTCGCGCTTGCCGACGCGACGGAAGATCGGATGGGTTCCAACGCTGACCTCGACATACAGGTCTCCGGGGGGCCCGCCGTTGTACCCTTGGCCGCCCTTGCCGGGGACTCTGACCCTGGTGCCCGAGGCGATTCCTTTCGGGATCTTCACCTTCACTTGCGCGCCGTTGACCGTGAGCTGCCGTGTGGCGCCCTCAAGGGCCTCATGAAACGAGAGGTTGAGGGAACCTGTGGCGTCAGCACCCTGTCTCGGACGACTTCTTCCTCCGGAGAACAGGTCCTGAAACCCGCCGAAGAGGTCCTGTGCGGAGCCTGCCCGACCCCCGAAGAGATCATCAACCCTGACATACTGCTGTCCACCGCCTGGCCCTCCAACGAAGTAGCCCATCTCGCGAGCATGGTCGTATTCCTTCCGGGTCTCCTCATCCCCGATCGTCTCGTACGCCTCGTTGATCTCCTTGAAGCGGGCCTCAGCGGTCGGATCGCCGGGGTTGTTGTCGGGATGGGATGTGCGCGCGAGGGCTCGGAACGCCTTCTTGATCTCACTGTGGGAGGCGTCCTTGGCCACGCCAAGGGTGGCGTAGTAGTCCTTCTCGAGCCATTCCTTACGCATGTCCGACGATGACGAGGCTTGGGCGGATGACCCGTCCCCGCATCAGATATCCCTTTCGTACTTCCTGTTCGACGATCTGATCACCTTCGCCCGGATTCACCGACACCGCTTCGTGCAACGCCGGGTCGAATGGTGCTCCGACCGCATCGATCGGCGTGAAGCCGTCGCGGGCAAGCGCATCGAGGATCAGGTTGTAGGTGCTCTTCATCCCGGCGAGCATGCGCCCTTCAACCGCGGTGGTTGCCTCGATGGCGAGGGCGGCATCGAAGCTGTCGAGTGCGGGGAGAAGCGATTCGATCACTCGCTGACCGGCACGCTGGACATTCTCCACCTGATCTCGTTCGGTTCGCTTGCGGAAGTTGTCGAACTCCGCGGCAACGCGCTGGAGGTTCTCCAACAGCTCGCCGGCTTCTTCTCGTGCTTCCACCAGCTCCCTGAGGAGGATCTCGCGTGCCTCGTGCGGATCCTCGGGCAGACTGAGTCCGAGTACGGCTGCCGTCGCTGCCTCCTCGATCCCTTCGATCTCCTTCATGTCGGCTTCGGCGGTCTCTTGGTCGGGGAGCCCAGTGTCGGCAACCTCGGCTGCGGATTCAATGTCGCGGTGCATGATGCTCTCGTCTCTCGGGTGTCGTGCAGCGATGAGAAGGCCTAAGCCTCCTCATCCTCCACGACCTCGGCCTCAACGACCTCATCGTTTGACCCGGCCGTTCCATCGGAACCGCTGGCCGCCTCTGTCTCCGCCTGGGCAGCCGCATAGATCTTCTCGCCGATGACCTGTGCGCTTTGGAGCAGCTCGCCCGTCGCCGTCTTGAGGTCGGCCGTCGCCGCGTCCTCCTTGTCGAGGAGCACTTTGAGCGCATCGAGCTTTTCTTGCACGGGCTCCTTTTCGGCCTCGTCGAGCTTGTCGCCGTGTTCGGCGAGCTGCTTGCCGACCGAATGAACAGCGTGGTCGGCCGCGTTGCGCGCCTCTGCTGCTTCCTTTCGTTCGGCATCCTCGGCCGCGTAGGCTTCTGCATCCTTGACCATGCGGTCGATGTCGTCCTTGTCAAGGGCGGTCCCGCCGGTGATCGTCACATGCTGGCTCCGACCGGTGCCGAGATCCTTCGCCGATACCGACACGATGCCGTTCCGATCGATGTCGAAGGTGACCTCGATCTGGGGAATGCCGCTCGGAGCCGGGGCGATGCCGTCAAGTTTGAACTGGCCAAGACTGTTGTTGTCTCGCGCCATGGCGCGCTCACCTTGGACGACATGGATGTCGACCTCGGGTTGGTTGTCGGCCGCCGTCGTGAAGATCTCGGAACGCTTGGTTGGGATCGTCGTGTTGCGCTCGATCATGGTCGTGGCAACGCCGCCTTTGGTCTCGATGCCGAGCGTGAGCGGCGTGACATCGAGGAGGAGGATGTCGGACACATCGCCGGTGAGGACACCGGCTTGGATCGCGGCACCAAGCCCGACCACCTCGTCGGGATTCACGCTCTTGTTCGGCTCCTTGCCTGCAAGTTCGGTCACGAGCTTGTGGACCGCAGGGATGCGGGTCGTTCCACCGACGAGGATCACATGGTCGATCTCGGCGATCTCGACACCCGCGTCCTTGATGGCGCGTTCGAAGGGCTCGCGGGTTCGTTCCACGAGCTCGCTTGTCATGCGCTCGAACTCTGAGCGCGTGAGCGACTTGAGCAGATGGATCGGACCGTCCTGATTCGCCGTGATGAACGGCAGGTTGATTTCCGTCTGCTGGACCGATGACAGCTCGATCTTCGCCTTCTCTGCGGCTTCCTTGAGCCTTGTGAGCGCCATCGCATCCTTCGACAGATCGATTCCGTTCTCCTTCTTGAAACCGTCGACGAGCCAATCCATCACGACCTGGTCCCAGTCGTCGCCACCGAGGTGGGTGTCGCCCGCGGTCGACTTGACCTCGAAGACGCCTTCGCCGATCTCGAGCACGGACACATCGAAGGTTCCGCCACCGAGGTCGTACACCAAGATGAGTTCGTCTGCCGATCCCTTGTTGAGTCCATATGCGAGGGACGCGGCCGTCGGCTCGTTGACGATGCGCTCGACCTCAAGTCCGGCGATCTGGCCAGCTTCCTTGGTGGCCTGTCGCTGGGCATCACCGAAGTAGGCAGGGACGGTGATCACCGCCTTGGTGATCGTCTCGCCCAGGAAGGCTTCGGCATCGGCCTTGAGCTTCTGGAGGATCCGTGCCGAGATCTCCTGTGCCGTGTAGTCCTTGCCGTCGATGGCGATCGACCAGTCGGTACCCATGTGGCGCTTGACCGACCGAACCGTGCGATCGGGATTGGTGATCGCCTGGCGCTTTGCCTGGTCCCCGACGAGCACTTCACCGTTCTTGGCGAACGCGACCACCGACGGGGTCGTCCGGTTTCCTTCGGCGTTTGCAACGACCTTCGGCTCCCCGCCTTCGAGGACGGCAATGACTGAATTGGTTGTTCCGAGATCGATTCCCACGGCTCGTGGCATGACTTCTCCTTGTCGTGTGCGAGCGCACCCGGCGCTCCGTATGTCTTGAGTCGAGACGCTCAGTATAACCTGAGTCTGATCATATCAATTTTCACGGTTTGCCGTTCACGGTTCACTGTCAACTGTTCACAGTGAACTGCCCAACGACAAACACCGGTGGGGATCCCACCGGTGCCCTTGTCGCTCCGCCCGCTCCGACCGGTCAGTTGACCAGTCGGGCGATCTCGATCCGCTCACGGATGCTGCCTGCTCGCCGTTGATAGTAGGTGGCGACACCGTCATCTGTGCGGTCGTCTGTCTTCGTTTCGGCCGGTTTCGCCGCGACCTTGACGGTTGGTTCCGCCGGGCGGATCGGCGCCGGCTCGTCGGGACCCCGATCCATCGCTTCGATGGCATTGAGGTCGATGACCTCGGCACCGGCAACTGCTTCCCTTGCGAGCGATGTTGCTGACGCTTGTAGCGTTGCCACCGCAGTCCTGAGGCTCGCGATGCGTTCGCGGAGCCGGTCGCTCTCGTGTCGAGCGTCCTCGATGATTGCTGCAGCCGCGGCGCGTGCCTCGTCGAGCCTCTGTTGTGAGGCGATGGCTGCCTTGTGGCTCGCCCACACGGCACCCGTGGTGATGTTGCGAACTTCGGTGGCGGCTTCGCGGCGAACGGCGTCGCTCTCGGCGACCGCATCGGCAATCGTTGTCGCAGCACTCGCAGCGGATTCAGACTCTCTCGCCGCGGCGGTGGCCTCGGCGCGAGCCACGACCGCATCAGCCTCCTGATACGCCTCGGTGAGGATGGCATCCCTTCGTGCCGAGATCTCGGCCCCGAGGTTGGAGGCGATCACGGCCACAGTCTCTGCCTCGAGTCGGGCTTCGCCGATGATGCGCTGTGCATCGGCTTCGGTGTCGGCGAGGATCGAGTCACGCGTCTTTTCGACGGCGGCAAGCGTTCTCGCGATGGCCGTAGCCGATACCTGGGCGTCGTCGAGCTTCGTCTCGAGGTCACGAGAACGCTCCTCGGCGTCCGTTACCGCATCGACGAGTCGTCCCACAACGGCATCGACCTCTGCAGGGTCATATCCGTTCCGCTTGACCCTTCCGAACCGGTGGGTCCGAGCGATTGATGCACTGATCATGTCCTGTCACCTTCCCGGACCGACGCCCGCTGTGGCCCCTTCGACCCATGCGTCTTTGACCGGGTGGTCGTGACTGTGCGCTACACGACGATACGGTCGTCTTTCGCGCTCTGCAAGAGGTTTCTTGCACCTCTGGAACGAGGATGCCTCCTGCTCTACGCTGGTTCCATGGACAGGATCAGCGTCGACATCGACAAGCCGTGGCTCACGGTTGCCGACATCTGCGACTACATGGATGTATCGACCTTCGTGGTGACATCGGTGTTGCGTTCCGGGGAGCTTCCCGCGGTCAAGTTCGGCAGGGAGTGGCGGGTAGCACGAATGGACTTCGAGAACTGGATCAACGAGCGCCGGGGCGTTGGGGCACCGACCGAGACACCCGAACGGGCCCGACGACAGTCGTGACGACACCTGTCCGTTCCCCGGAGCTCAAGGAGCGAACCAAGTCGGACCGTCCGTGGATCGTCATCGTGTGGGATGACCCGGTCAACCTCATGGACTATGTCGTGTTCGTCTTCCAGGATGTCTTCGGGTTCGATGCCGCCAAGGCAACCCGTCTCATGCTTGCGGTCCACAACGAAGGCAAGGCGATCGTCTACGAAGGTCTCAGGGAACCTGCCGAGCTCGCCGTCTACCGGCTGCATCGCTATGGCCTCTGGGCCACGATGGAGCAGCAATGACAGCCATGTTCCGACGCGTCGGCGAGAAGATCCGCGCTGAGTTGTCCGCCGAGGACCGCGCGCTCCTCACGGAGATTCCCGAGCTTCTCAACGACATCGGTGCCAAGGAGAACGACCCCGCCGCCGCGGTGCTCGATCGACCCGCATATCGAGGTGACCGTGACGCGAGCGCCGAATTCCGAGAACTCATGGAGTCCCAAATCAAGCGGGAGCGGTTCGAGGACCGCTCCCGGTTTGCGAGCCTTCTCGCGGTACCGGAGCCGATGACCGACGATGAGGCGCGGGGAGTGTTGCGGGTGCTCAACGAGGCACGCCTCGCCCTCGCGGCTCGATCGGGCGCCATGGACGGCGGTCCCGGCTGGGAACTCCGGATCTCAGCGGACAAGCGGCTCGCCGTGGTCGCGTGGCTCGGTTTCGTCGAGTCCCAACTCCTTGCGGCAATGGTTCCGCCGGATCGGTAGAGGGGGTTCGTCGGGTAGCGTCCAACTGGCACCGATTCGAGGGAACACCGCCATGTCCATCGCCGCCATCTTCCTCGCCGCAGACGAAGGCGAGGGATTCGATCAACCAAAGTACCTGACCGCCATCGATGGGGTGCCGATGATTCGCCGCGTGGTCAGCGACTCGGTACCGTGGGGTGTCGATCGCCGGGTCGTCGTCGTGGGCCCCGACGCCGAGGAGGTCGTCGACGCCATCGCCGATCTCGAGGTGGACATCGTGATCGATCACGAGTGGGGGGAGGGCTTGTCGGCACCGCTGCGCGCAGGGCTCGATCTGGTTTCGATGGACCGATCGGTACGGGGATGCCTTATCGCGCGCGGCGATCAGCCAGGGATCCCACCCGCCGTCGTCGAATCGATGCTGTCTCGTTGGGAAGCCACGGGTGCCGATGCCGTCGTTCCCAAGTACCGTTTCGCGAGGGGGTGGCCGGTGCTTGTCGCCAGCACCTGGTTCGATCATCTGCTGTCCCTCGAGGGTGCCGCGCGCCTGCACGATGTGATCGCCACCAAGGCCAACACCATCGAGGAGTGCCATTTCGAATACCTGTCGCCTCCGGTCCTTGCCACACATGAGGATCTCCGGCTCAGGACGCGATGACCGCCTCGCACGACCGGCACCGATCGGGTTAGGCTCGTTCGGAGCCGTTTGCAGTCGAGATGGAAGGATCGATGTGGCTTCGATATCTGCGATACGAGCCATCGGTCAACGCAACGCAACGAAGTTGCGCAAGGGCCGAGTTCGGACGACCGAGGCGCTGCTTCGGGAAGCGTCGTCCCGCAAGGGACGCGCGGCGATCTCCGCTCGTACCGGCATCGCTTCGGCTGACCTCCTCAAGTGGGCGCAGCAGGCAGACCTGATGCGAGTCAACGGCGTCGGGGCCGAATACGCCGACCTACTCGGTTCGGCAGGGGTCGACACGATCAAGACCCTCCGTCGACGGAACGCGCAGAACTTGATGGTGTCGTTGACCCAGATCAACGGGAAGCGGCACCGGGTCCAACGCCTTCCCACCGTCGAGATGATCCAGGGGTGGATCGACGCTGCCAATGAGCTCGAACCCATCGTGAGGAGCTGAGCCTCATCGGGGATCGACCGAACTGTGGCCAGTTCGCTATGCGTTGGGTTCCGCTGAGGCGTTCCCTGCGAGGGGAGTCAACTGCTCGCTGGGTCGCAGTGAGCGGTATGCCGCCCAGATGTACGCGACGAGTCCGGCCGCGATCTGGATGCCGGTGCCTACGCCGTACACGGTCTGGAGACCTACGACCGATAGGTCAAGGCTCCACATCACGCCATAGGTCGCGATGGCGACAAGGGGCATGATCATCAGGATCGCGACATCGCCTGGCCGTACCCGTCCCTGAAGGGACGCAATCGCAGACGGTTCGCTGGGTGTCGACTCCCGACTCTTGGAGAGCAACCACAAGGTTCCTCCGAGTAGGACACCCAGCTTGATGGGTGCCCAGATCACCACCGGCAGAACGGCAAGGGCCGCATATCCGGCGCAGAGAGCGACGATGCCTCGACCGCCCCACCGGCCGGGTGCGAAACGATCGGGCCACACGAAACCCAACAGCCAATGCGCCGCCGCGAACACGGCTCCGACGATGAGCGCATAGACAGCGAAGCCCGCTGGATTCATGATCTCGTAAGGATCCTCGAAGTCGGTCAAGGCAGGTGGCAGCGAATACACGATGGACCACACACCCCAGTAGGCCCCGATGAGACCAGCGCCGATCGCAAGTCGGTGGCGCTGTCGATCGAGCAGCCAACGCCGAGCCAGATACCAGAAGCTGACGACGGACAGGAGACCGTGCCAACCGACGAAGAGTGCGGCCATTGCTGGCAGTGGACCATCGAGATAGATCTCTGTCGTGAGCACACCCTCGACGATGAACCCAAAGACCGCTCCGCCCAGCACGATCTGGTGGAGACGGCTCGACGGGCCACTTCCGAGGGTCCAGAGACCCACAAGGGCAGGAATCACATAGAACAGGGGCGTGAGAACCAGGGTCTCGGCAGTGGCTCCGCCGAGATACCAGTAGACCCGTTCGGAGGCCGTCACCATCACGACCGACGAGAGAAAGACGAACGCGGAAACTCTTGTCCACCGAGCTATTCGTCGTGCCATCGTGATGTCATTGTGCACATCGAGCGCGCACATCGGGAATCGGAGTCACCGCGATCCCGAGCACTCGTCCGTTCGCCCCGATTCAGACGATGGACGACCCACCATAGACGGGAAGAGTTACGACGAGGGGCGGATTCGGATGTACAGACCGTGGCGGGGCGTAAACCCTCCTCACGAGTCGTGAGTCCGACAACTCACCGTCTCGTGCGGAGGGCTCCGCCAATCACACCGAACTACGCCACACCAAACTGCCACACCAAACTGCGAGGGACAACGCCACCCGTTGTCGGCTAGCTCTTCTTGGGTGCTGACTTCTTCGGGGCGGTCTTCGTGGTGGACTTGGAGGCTGTCGCCTTGCTCGCAGCAGGCTTCTTGGAAGCGGTGGCCTTGGAAGCCGGCTTCGTGGCTGTCTTGGCCTTCGGAGCGGTCTTCTTCGCTGTCTTCGGAGCCTGCGGTGCTTCGACCGCATCACCCGAGGTCGCACCGTTCGACGGGCGGAACGATTCCTTCCACGAGTTCAACAGCCCATCGATCTGCTGGCGCAGTTTGGCAACCTGTTCGGTGATCTGGTCGACATCGACCGCGGATGACACGCTCTCGACGGTTTCCTCGACGCGTTCTCCGACATTCTTGTCGCCGACCTTCACCGCGTTGACCTTGCCGATCCCAACCTCGGCTGCTTCTTTCGTGCGGCCGAGCAACTCCTTCGCCTTGGCCGCGACGGTCGTCGCCGCGCCGGTGGAGAAGTCCACCGCCCTGTTGCCTGCCGAGACCGTCGAATCGACGATTGACCTTGCGGCCTTGGTCACTTGCTCTTTCTGTGTTTCGATATCGATCATGATTCCTCCTGATCCGTGAAGCTCGCGTAGATCTCTCGCAACGCTTGCTTCTGTTTGGTTGTGAGCTGGTTGTCGCTTTCGATCGCCGTGATCACATCTGGGCCGTCACGCTCGTCGAGCAGGCCGGCCTTTTCGTACAGCGTCTCGGTCCGAATGGACAGAGCGTCGGCAATCGATCTGAGAATGTCCGCCGAGGGCCTGCGAAGGCCCCGTTCGATCTGGCTCAGGTAGGGATTCGAGACCCCGGTCAATTCGGCGAGTTTGCGAATTGACAGTGCGCTGCGTTCCCGCTGTTCCTTGATGAAAGCCCCGACATCGGGCAGCGAAGGCGTCCTCATAGTTGCATGATACAGCAGTGTGCTTGCAATTGCTAGCAGTTGTGTCAGGTGAGATCTCCGCGCGAACCCGGAAGCGCCGGCGGGCTCAGAAGGCGGTCTTGCGCGCCGAGAGGATGTCGTCGAGCGCGTGTTGGATGGAGTGGCGGATGTCCTCGGTGTGCTCGAGCAGTTCGAGAGCATCGGTGGGGCCGGGTTTCGGCATGACGGGTGGCAGGAAACGGATTCGCCAGCGGATCGGGAGCGGGAGCGGGTTGAGCGCAACGGCGACCTCATCGACGCGCTGTTCCGGGAAGAACAGCCGCACGAGCCTTGCGAGCCGTTTGGACACCATCGCCGCCGGATGGACCTCCTCGGACCCGACGATGGCAACGGGAACGATGGGGACCGACGCCGCGTGTGCGATTTCGGCAAATCCGCCCCGACCGAGCCGGCCAACCCGGTATGCCTCCCACACGGGCTTCATGAACCCACGCTCACCTTCGGGAAATACTCCGAGGAGGTGACCGCGCCGAAGCAGTTCCCGTGCATCGTCACGCGCGGCGTACGCAGCGCCCACCTTTCGGTACAAATGGGACACGAACGGGAGCATGTTGAAGATCTCGGTCCCGATGACCCGGACGCGTCGCGGCTGTTCTGCCTCGTTGAGGACCGACAGCATCAGCATCGCCGCATCGTATGGCAGGGCCGCCCCACCGTGGTTCGCAGCCAGAACCGCTCCTCCCTGCATGGGCACATGTTGGATTCCTTCGACCTCCACCCGGAAGTAGTCGTAGTACATGCCGTTCAGCAGGTGCCATGCCATCTCGGCGATGATGGGATCGAGCCCGAAGGCGTCGGAGTCATAGGTCGCGAGCGTGAGATGTCGCCACAGCGTTGGCCATGATGCGAAGCCGAGGCTTCCGGTCAATGGAATCGCGCGGTCGTAGATGAGACCATCGGAGTGCAGCCCACAATGGGCTGTCCCCACCACGACGGGAAGTCCGCACGGGTATCCCTCGATGGTCTTCCACGGACAGTGGCGCGTTGTGTCCACAAGGGACGCGAGCCTGTCCGACATCACCCGACGCCGGGCCCGCGCCTGCGCCCTGTCTTCGGGAGAGATCCCGGGGATGGCGATCGGCGCGAGCCCTTCGGTCGGTGTGGGTGCCCCGTCCTCGCTGCCACCCGCGCCGCCGGAAGGATCGGTATCGCCCACAGGCGACGCGAGCGCGGTGATGAGTTCCGCCTTTGACATGTTTGAACGGCCCGCGAGGCTCTGTGCGCGCGCGATGCCCATCAGTTCCTTCTTCGTGAGTGCCGCAAGGTCGACTTCCCTCATGAGGCCTGAGACCCGGTGCGACCGTATGCATCGAGGACGGTTTGGCGGCATGTGTAGGAGGGCTCGAACCCGAACGGGGAACGCATCCGGCGTGTGTCGACAACGCGTCCGTGCTTGAGGACCGCCTTGACATGGCTCGGCACAACGATGTCGGCCCGAGCGAGGGCACCAAGTGCTGAGTCGAACAGCCTGCCGGGAAGCGGCTGGGGTATCCGCCGCCCGAGCCGCAGCACGCGCGACAAGTAGAGCTGGCCGTCGGAGGCGACATTGAAGGTGCCCTCTGTGTCGCGGTCGATCGCGTGCTCGATCGCTGCAACGGCATCGTGCTCATGGGTCACCTGGATGCGCGGGTCGAAGCCGAGCAGCGTCGGGACGATGGGAAGGGTGAGGTAGCGGCTGAACGGATTCGCGATGCTGGGGCCGAACAGCGGCGCGAACCGCAAGATGGTGTATCGGATGTGATCGTGGCGGTCCGCCATTTCGGTGACGAACCGCTCCATCTCCGTCAGGTCCCGCTGATACCGACTCGGTGTCCCCTTGGGACGGGTCGTCTCGGCGAGTACCGACGGGTTTCTCGGGCTCGCCCCGTAGTAGGCGGTGTCGGACTTGACGACGACCGACCGCACCGATTTGAGCCGTTCGATGGCGCCGAACAAGGCGAGAGCCCCAACAATGCGCTCCTCGCCTTCGGTGGTTCGGCCTTCCTCGGCTGTCCGGTGGACGGACTGGAGGTGAACAACGAAGGAGGGCTCGACTTCGAGGATCAGCCGAGCCACCGCAAGGCGCTCGAGGGAGAGCCGTTCGAACCGCGAGCGGAACCGAATGCGTGGTTGGGTGTCGTCGACGGCGATCACCTCCACATCGCGCCGTTGCTCGAGCCTGAGCACGAGTTGACCACCCGTCCACGACGCGGCTCCGGTGACAAACACTTTGTGCATTGCGGGCAAGCGTAGGCCCTGCGACTTCCCCAAGGTCGCCCCCTCCCGTCACGAACGGGTATCCATCTAGCCTCACCGCACATGGAAGACAACGCTGACGGGTCGACGCCCTCCGCCGGCATCATCGGTCTCGGACTCATCGGTTCGTCCATCTCCGCAGGGCTCGTCGATGCGGGTTGGCATACAACGGGCTACGACCCCGATCCGGATGTCGTCCGGTTCACCACCGACCGCTCGCTTGTATCGGCGGTCGCAGCGACGATCCCCGAACTCGTCGGGGCACGGTCCGACATCGTCATCGTGGCAGCACCACCGGGTGCAACCATCGAGATTCTTTCGGGACTCCGGATGGATGGCCCTGTCATGGATGTTGCTGGCGTCAAGACCGCGATCCGGGACGCGGCGGCGCATCTTCCCGGATTCGTCGGGACGCACCCGATGGCCGGTCGTGAAACCTCCGGTCCGGCTGCATCGAGTGCAGCGCTGTTCCGTGGAGCAACCTGGGTGCTCGTCGACGGCGGGAACCCCGAAGCCGTCGGAATCGTGCAAGCCGTGGTCGATGCGCTCGGCGCGCGACCGATCCTGATGGACGCACAGACACACGACCGTGCGGTTGCGTCCATCAGCCATCTCCCGCAGATCCTCTCCGGAGCCCTCCTCGCGATGGCGGCCGGGACGGAGGGAGCTATGGACCTCGCAGCGGGGAGCTTCAGGGACCTGACGCGGGTTGCCGCGAGTCAGCCGCTCCCGTGGGTGGAACTTCTGAAGGCGAACGCTCCCGCCGTGCTCGCTGCCATCGGTGCTCTCAAGAACCAGCTGTCCCTTCTCGAAGCCGGCCTCATGACCGACGACGACACCCTCATGGCACACCTCGTCGCCGGACGCGAGGCTCGTGACGCGCTCGGCGCCCCCGTCACGGCGGTCCGGGTTGCGCTTGCGGACCAACCGGGCGAACTCGCAAAGGTCGGCCACGCATTGGAGGCATCGCAGGTTGATGTGCGCGACATCCAGATGCGCCACGCTCCACATGGAGGTGGCGGTGTGCTCACCGTCTCGGTCAGACCGGGCGAGGAAGGTGCCCTCGCGCACGCCCTCGAGGACGCCGGACTGTTGCTCGTACCCTGACGGTGACCCGCTACCGTGTCGGTTGGAGAGGAAGACATGCCGTCAGTTCGTCCACCCTTCACGGTCGGGATCGAGGAGGAGTATTTCGTTGTCGATCGCGAGACGAGGGACCTCGTTGATGACCTTCCCGACGAACTCCTCGACGACCTCGCCCACCCTCCGATCGGGTTGACGAGCCCGGAGTTCATCCGATCGCAGGTCGAGATCGGTACGCCCGTTGCCAAGGACATGACCGAGGTGGCCGAGTGCCTCGCAACCATGCGGCGATTCGTCGCCGACACGGTGAACGAACACGGTATGGCCATCATCTCGGCTTCGACCCACCCGTTCGCCGATTGGAGCCAGCAGCAGCACACCGACAAGGCCCGCTACAACCTCCTCGAAGAGGCGCTCCAAGGTGTGGTGCGGCGCCTGTTGATCTGCGGCATGCATGTCCATGTCGGCATCAGCGACGAGGATCTGCGCATCGACCTGATGAACCAGATCACCTACTTCCTCCCTCACCTCCTCGCCATTTCGGGATCATCGCCGTACTGGCATGGCCAGGACACGGGCCTCAAGAGCTATCGGACGACGGTGTTTCGATCGATGCCACGAACCGGCCTTCCCGACGAGTTCGATTCCTGGTCCGAATACCGGCGTCATGTGGATGTCCTCGTCGGGACGGGGGTGATTGAGGATGCCTCGAAGCTGTGGTGGGACATCCGACCGTCCGCGAGGTATCCGACCCTCGAGATGAGGTCCACCGACATCTGCACGAGGGTGAGCGACGCTCTTGCCATCGCCGCCTGTTACCAGTCCCTCCTCGCAACGCTCTACCGCCTCCGGATGCAGAACAAGCGTTGGCGCATCTACTCGAGGATGTTGATCCAGGAGAACAGCTGGCGGGCCCAGCGCTACGGCGTCGACGAATCCCTCATCGACTTCGGCAGGGGAACGCTGGTGCCGGTCGGCGACCTGATGAACGAACTGATCGACATCATCGAACAGGACGCTTCCGACATCGGAGCGCTATCCCATGTGGAGCACATCCGCACGATCGTTGCTGAGGGCACGAGCGCCGACCGACAACGACGGGTCTATGCCGATGCGATCGCCAGCGGAGCCGAACCGCGAGATGGCCTCATCGCCGTCGTCGACCACCTCATCGCAGAGACGGTGGAGGGTCTGTGACTCGTGCGGTGCGGGTCGCTGGCGCTCAGCTGGATCTCATCGTCGGCGATATCGATGGCAACGCTGGAAAGATCGGCGAGTCCATGCGTTGGGCCGAGGACCAGCACGCCGATGTCCTGCTCGTCCCCGAACTCGCGATTACCGGCTATCCACCGGAGGATCTCGTTCTGCGCGAGGGGTTCGTCGATCGCAACCTCGCCGCGCTCGAAGAACTCGCGGCGATGTCAGGGGACATGGCCGTTGTCGTCGGTTTCGTCGACCGGCTCACCACCACACGGTTCGACGACGACTCGATGCCGCGGCGGGTCGCCAACGCGGCGGCACTGTTGCATCGCGGCCGCGTGGCGTCCGTTTACCACAAGAAGCTGCTTCCCAACTACGGCGTCTTCGATGAGGCACGGTACTTCGCGGAAGGTCGCATGCCACCGCAGATCCATGTGATTGCCGGCATCGCCTGCGGGATCTCGATCTGCGAAGACATCTGGGATGACTCGGGGCCGCCAACCGTGCAGGCAAGGGGTGGCGCAGAGGTCCTCCTCAACATCAACGGGTCGCCGTATCACATCGGCAAGAGCCGCGAGCGTCAGGATCTGCTTGAGCGCCGCGCTCGATCGACGGAGGCCGCAATTGTGTACCTCAACAGTGTTGGGAGCCAGGACGAGCTGGTCTTCGACGGCACTTCGATGGTGATCGATCACCGAGGCGAAGTCCGGCACCGGTCGCCCCAGTTCGTCGAGGATCGGTTCGTGGTCGAGGTCGTTGTCGAGAACAGCCCGCGTCCGTCGACGGTGGAAGTGGTGGCGATCTCGGAGGAGTCCCGGCAGGGAATCGCCCCCGTCACGACCGGTGCCGTGACGCCGCTCCTCGAACCGACGGCCGAGATCTACACCGCGCTTACGACGGGGCTCGGCGGCTATGTCCACAAGAACGGCTTCACGGAGGTCGTTGTCGGGCTCTCCGGCGGCATCGACTCGGCGCTCACGGCGACGATCGCGGCCGACGCACTCGGCGCCTCGGCCGTTCACGGCGTCACCATGCCGGGCCCTTACTCATCGCGCGGCAGTGTGGACGATTCGGTCGATCTCGCGACAAGGCTCGGTATCCGGATCGACACGATCCCTATCGACGACCTCTTCGAGAACTACCTCACCGCTCTCAAACCGGTGTTTGCCGGTGCCGCAGCCGATGTCGCCGAGGAAAACCTCCAGGCCAGGATCCGCGGCACGATCCTGATGGCCATCTCGAATAAGTTCGGCGGCATGGTTGTCGCGACGGGCAACAAGTCCGAGATGGCCGTTGGCTATGCCACGCTGTACGGTGACATGGCCGGGGGCTACGCCGTCCTCAAGGATGTGTACAAGACCACCGTGTATGACCTGTGCCGCTGGCGCAACTCCGGCAGCGAGGTGATCCCGCAATCGATCCTCGATAAGCCGCCGTCGGCGGAGTTGCGTCCGAACCAGCGCGACGCCGATTCGCTGCCGCCGTACGAGACACTCGATGAGGTGCTTCGACGCTACATCGAAGACGACAAGACAGCAGACGAGATCGCCGCAGCGGGATTCGATCGCGAGCTGGTGAGGCGGATCGCCTCGATGGTGGACCGCAACGAGTACAAACGCCGGCAGGCCGCGCCGGGTGTGCGTATCACGACGAAGGGTTTCGGCCGCGACCGTCGGCTGCCGATTACGAACCGGTTCACTCCGTGACCATGGGGGCCGATCCGGTGCTGATCAACGGTGAGCCTGTCGAGCGGGCCTCTGCCGCGGTCTCGGTCTTCGACATCGGGTTCCAGCGCGGATACGGCTGCTTTGAAGCGATGCGCTCGTATCGCGGAGTCCCGTTCCGCATGGATCAGCATCTCGACCGGCTGGCGGGCAGTGCAGCCAATCTCAGGATCCGGCTTCCGGCCATCGACGATATCCGTGCATGGTGTCTGCGGGTTGCAGCCCCAGGGGATGGGGTCGTGCGGGTCTTCGTGACAGGTGGTACCGACATGGGGAATCCCGGGACGAACAGTGCTGTCATCGTCTTCATGGAACCGCTCCCCAACATCCCGGAGGTGTTCAGGCTCGATCTCATCGATGCTCCGTGGCATCCCGATGGCCATGTCAGCGAGCTGACGGGAGCCAAGACGCTGTCGTACGGCCCGAATCTCGCGGCGACCCTCGCGGCGCGAACTCGGGGGTTCGACGATGCGGTCCTGATCGGTGTTTCGGGGTCGGTGCTCGAAGGTCCGACCTTCTCGATCGGGTGGGTGCGTGACGGGGCGATTTCGACACCGGGCCTCGATGCGAACATCCTCGAGTCCGTCACGAGGGCGGCGACGCTCGAAGTCGCACGAGCAGAGAACCTTGAGGTTCGAGAGGGCTCATATCCTGCACGGGACCTTCTCCGAGCAGACGAGATCTTCGTGATGTCGACCCTCAGGGAGGTGAGCCCGGTGGTGCGCGTGGCTGACACCGACTTTCTTCCCGGGCCGGTCACCGCTGTGCTCCGGGCGGGCTTCCTTGCCATGGTGGAGGCCGCATGCATCCGGTGATCACCGAGGTCGACCAGCTCTATGAGGGGGTTGTGACGAACCCCCGAGGCTGGACAGCGCAGAGCTTCGCTGACTGGGCCGACAGCGTCGCCGCCACCGGATCGATCGACAGGGACTCAGCCAAGCACCTGCGACGGATCGTGAGGACCGGCGAGCGACTGCGAGATTTCTGGATCGATGACGGACGGGTCGCCGATGCTTCGATCGGGTGGCGTTCCCGTGTGGATCTGTCCTTTGGAGCGAGAGCGTGGCGCCCCGTGCTCGACCTTGCGATGTGCCTGCTCGAACATGAACCCGATCCCGAGCTGTTCGAAACGGTCGCCGGGCTCTTCAGACTGGTGCATCATCGGCCGTGGCTCGACGGCATCGAGTACGACGAATGGCGCCTCCAAGCAGGGCGCAACTGATGATGCAGGGTAGGCTCTGTTCATGCGAAGAACCATCGGTGTCGTTGCGGCGCTCACCGCATCAGTCTTGGTCGCGTCGTGTCAGGGATCCGGAAGCGACGCAACGACGACCACCCGGGATTCGTCGCTGTTGAGCCTTCCCGCACCGCCGTCGACCACCATCGCCACGACGACGACCTTGTCCCCGATCGACAGCCTCTCCGCACCGGAGTACCAGATCATTCAACGCACGCCCGGTGACACTGGTGACACCGTGATCGTCTTGTTGGATCCCACCAGCTACGACACGATCACCGACATTGATGTCCAGGACCTCATCGCCGAGATCGTCGACCTGTTCCCACCGATCGCGACCGCACACATCATCGATGACCCTGCGGCGGCGAATGTGGTCGGCGATCCGGAGGCGACCAAGGCAATGCTCGATACGATCGCCGACCATTATCTCGCACGCCTCGACAACGGGTTCCATATCACCTTTCTCGGTCCTCTCGCCGAATCAGGATCGAATATCCTCGGATCGTGATCAGGTCAGCAGCAGCGTCGCCGTGATGAGGAACCCGGCGAAACCCGTGAAGTCGGTCACCATGGTGAGGAAGATATTCGAAGCCAGCGCGGGGTCAAGGCCGAGCCTTCCGAGGAGCACCGGGATGCCAGCCCCGACGAATCCCGCGATAAGGAATGCGACCCATACGGCGATGAAGACGATCAGTGCGAGGTCAACGGGTGGGATCGTTTCGGCTGAGCCACCCTCGAAGATCCCGACGGTGAGGGCCGCCATGGCTGCGGCGATCAGCGCCATCACCGTGCCATCGACGATTCCAACGGCAACTTCCCTTCTCAGCGCCCGCCATGCCCGACCATGTGGCAGGTCGCCGACCGCCATCGATCGGATGATGACGGCAAGGCTCTGGGCCCCCGAGTTCCCTGCAAGTTGGGCAACCATCGGCATGTAGGCCGCGAGCACGGCAAAGGTGGTGAGCGTCGATCGGAACTGGGAGATGACGCCAGCGATCACGACCCCGACGGCAAGGTTGAAGACGATCCACGGAAGACGCCTCCGCACGGAGCGTCGAACCGGCGTGAAGACAGATTCCTCTTCACCCGCACCGACCATGACCGCGATGTCCTCGGACATCTCGGCCTGGATGGCGTTGATGGCCTCGGAGAACTTCACCATCCCGACGAGTCTTCCTCCTGCCTCCACGACCGGAATCGCGATCAGGCGATATCGGTGGATGAGCTCTGCAACCTGTTCGCGGTCCGTTTCGGGATGGACCGTCACCAGCGTCGGCTCAACGACATCTCCGAGCCGCTCCGACGGCGATGCGAAGACGAGATCACGGAACGAGACAACACCGACGAGCCGATTCTCGGCGTCGACCGCATACACATACAGCAGATTGGATCCGAGCTCGGCATGCAGCCGCCGCAGTTCCTCGTTTGCCGCGTGGACGCTTATGTCGACGGGGAGGCTCGCGACATCCGTGGTCATCATGCCGCCGGCGGTGTCGGCGGCATGAACGAGGAGTTCTTGGATCTCGGTCGCCGTCGAGTGGTCGAGTGCTGCGAGGATCGCCGTTCGCTCCTCAGGTTCGAGCGCCCCGACGACATCGGCAGCCTGATCGGGCTCCATCAATGCAACCATTGCTGCTGCGTCCTCGGTGCCCATTTCCTCGAAGATGTCAGCGGCGGCTTCGGGGTGCATCTCATCGAGCACCTCACCGACCGACTCGGGATCGAGCTCGGAGAGCAGGTTCGCTGCCCCGACCTCCCGAAGTGCCTCGAGAATGTCGGCCGCGTCGTGGGGATCCTGCTCAGCGAGTTCTTCCCATGCCCCCTGATGTCTGTCGAGGTATTCCTCGGCCTGAGTGGGGTTCCGGCGCGCGAGATCCCGAAGGGACGAGCCGAACTGGCGCGGGCGCGGGAGACGAAACTTCACAGCGTGCACAGCCTACCGACACCGTCGCTGATCGCTTTGGCGCAATGCAGTAAGCCCCCAGGGGGGTGGGGGCCTACTGCGGGGTTGGTGGACCCCCAGGGGGGACGAGGGGTCCACAAGGGTCGACAAGTCGACCCAGCACTCTGAGGATATCCTGTTTCACGGCCGTAGCAACCCGGAATCTCCGAGAGCCTCAGACGATTCTCATGATGCCGCTCGGCCCGTGTGCGAAGTCTCGCTCGACGATGCGTCCAATCGTCCAGCCGGTGGCGCCCTCATCGGTGAGGGCTGCATGCATCGCGGCTTCGAGCGGCGCATCCACACAGAGGAGGAGACCACCGCTGGTCTGCGCGTCCACGAGAATCAGCTGATCGATTTCGGTTGCCTTCCCGAACTCGCACATGGCATCAACGGACCGCAGGTTCCTTCTGGTGCCTCCCGCGATGAATCCTCGCTCGGCGAGCGGGCGTGCGCCGTCGATGAGGGGAACGGCGTCGAGGTCGACGAGGGCGCTCACCTGCGATCCTCGGACGATCTCCGACAGGTGGCCGAGGAGCCCGAAGCCGGTCACATCGGTTGCCGCCTTGACACCGACCCTGCGTGCTGCATCAGACGCCGCCCGGTTGAGGGCAACCATCGTGTTCGTTGCCGCCTGTGTCTGGCGCACCGTCGCCTTGCCCTGTTTGATGGCGGTCGCGATGATGCCGGTACCGATCGGTTTGGTGAGGATGATCACCTGACCAGGCGTTGCGGCTGAGTTGGTCATGAGATCGGACGGCGCGGCGAGCCCGGTCACGGCGAAACCGTATGTCGGCTCGGAATCGTCGATGGAGTGTCCTCCGATGACCGTGCAGCGCGCCTCTTCCATGATGGCCATCCCCCCTTCGAGCACTGAGCTGAGGGTCGCAAACGGCAGATCGTCGCGGGGCCATCCGATCAGCTGGAGGGCCGTGAGCGGTTCGGCGCCCATCGCGTAGATGTCGCTGAGGGCGTTGGCCGCTGCGATCCGACCCCAGTCGTACGCGTCGTCGACGATGGGAGTGAAGAAGTCCACGGTCTGCACGAGGGCACGGTCCGGGGCAACCCGGAAGACGCCGGCGTCGTCGAGACCCGCGATCCCCACGAGGAGATCCGGGTGGCTGGTGGCTTTTGAGGCGTGCAGGGGGCGCAAGACCTGCGCCAGCTCGTCAGATGCGAGCTTGCATCCTCAACCGGCGCCGTGGCTGAATGCGGTGAGGCGGATATCGTCCATGACCGCAAAAGTAGTGGGTGGCGAGCCTCGCCCGCGGTTTTCCGTTCACGGTTCACGGTTCACGCTTGCGCGGTGGGGGGTGAAGGTCGGGTTGCGGTCCGCAGTATTCTGCGCAGCGGAGGTACACATGCGCGTAGCGGTGGTTGGTGGGGGCACGATGGGTGTCGGTATCGCCCATCGGTTCGCCGCGAAGGGTGCAACCGTCGAGATCGCCGATATTGACCTTGAGACTGCACGCGCCGCTGTGGAGCGAACGGGCGTGAGTCTCGACAAGGCCGAGAGCCGCGGGAAGCTCGATTCTGCGACTGACGCCAAGGCTCGTTTGTCGGCGGTCGCGAGCCTTGAACATGTGACGCACCGTCCCGATGTCGTCATCGAGGCTGTCATCGAGAACATGGACCTCAAGCGGGGTCTGCTCGCGACAGCCGAGGAATTGGATCCGACCGTCTTGGGCACCAACACATCGAGCCTGTCGATCAATGCCCTCGCACGGGATCTCACCGCACCGGATCGTTTCGTTGGCCTGCATTTCTTCAATCCCGTTTGGGCGATCCACCTCATCGAGGTCATCAAGGGAGAAGCGACCAGCAACGAGACCCTCACCCGCGTCGCCGAGATTGCCTCATTCCTCGACATGGAACAGGCCGTGATCAACGACGCACCCGGATTCGCGACCTCACGCCTCGGTGTCCTCGTCGGGCTCGAAGCGATCCGCATGGTCGAACAGGGTGTCGCCGCGCCAGCAGATATCGATCGGGCGATGTCCCTCGGATATCGCCATCCCATGGGGCCCCTCATGCTCGGCGACCTCGTGGGGCACGATGTCCGTCTCGGGATCGCACGCCACCTCGCAACGGTGTACGGCGAGCGGTTCGAGCCGCCGCCGCTGCTGGTGTCGATGGTGGAGGATGGCAAGCTCGGCAAGAAGTCGGGCATCGGGTTCTACGACTGGACCTCAGGCACCGCGGTGCCTGTCAAGGAACCCTGAGACGATCGCCGCCGTCGCCTCCGGCGTATCCGTGAGCGGGTTGTGTCGCGCTCGGCTGATCACGAGGTGTTCAGCGTGAGGCCCGATCTGACGGGCCATCTCTGCCCCGATCCGCGAATAGGTGGGGTCCCGTTCACCGGTCAGGATCAGCGTCGGCATGTCGAGCGTCCCGAGCCTCCACCAAACCGGGTCGAGGCTGCCCTGGCCATAGCCGATGACGGCCGAGGAAAGCCCGGCGGATGTGTTCTCGAGGCGGACAGCCCGGTCGGCGAGGCGCACCGAGTCGGGGAGATGGGTCGTGGCCGTCAGGCCCCTCGTCGTCCACTCGTCGATGAAGGCGGGAACCGTCATCGAAGCGATCTGGCGGGCGAGTGCAACATCTCGTCGATGGCGGGCGGCGCGTGTTTCGCGATCGGCGATGCCTGCGGTGCCAGAGATGAGGATCAGGCTCGATGGGGACAGGTCGGTGGTCGCGGCAACGGACAGCGCGAGACGGGCACCCTGGGAGTATCCGATGAGCGGGGTTTCGTCGCCGATACCCTTGATGATTCCAGCGACCGCAGCAATCGTTGCCCCAGCGTCGCAGGACGCGGCATCCGACGCACCGTGGCCAGGCAGATCGGGAGCGATGATTTCGTGTCCGGGGATTGCCAGGGAGGCGAATTGGCTGCCGGTGTGCGTGAAGCCGTGGAGTGCGACAAGAGGTAAGCCTGAGCCGAACCGCCGGACGGCGAGCATGTCAGGTCTCGTCGACGGGTATTTCGCGGGTGAGGATCCGGTACGCGATAGCTGCGATGGCGACGATTGCGACCAACGCGATGATCTTCTTGGCCATGGCACGAATCGTAGCTGAGGGTGTTGCTTGCCCGCTGGGAATCGCAACGGTCCCCGGTACGCTCTTGGCCATGTCCGCCGATGCCCCAATCCGTCCGCTCGTGGTCAAGTCAGCGAAGCTCCTGAAGCACAGTCGGGCCACATCGGTTCCGGGCAGCATCTCGGCCAGCGTGGTGTCGGTACCGTGACCGGGCCGCTTGCACCATCCCGACCTTCGACGCTTCGCGCCTATGTCGAGCTGACAAAGCCGAGGATCATCGAGTTGCTGTTGATCACCACGATTCCGGCGATGGTGGTCGCTGCCAACGGTTGGCCTGGCCTCGATCTGGTACTCGTCGCCCTCATCGGCGGTTCGCTTTCCGCCGGTGGGGCGAATGTCATCAACCAGGTCTACGACTCGGACATCGACCGCTCGATGTCCCGGACACAGAAGCGGCCGCTTCCGACCGGGCGAGTGTCGCTTCGGCAAGCCACCTGGTTCGGTATCGCGCTCGGTGTCGGCGGCTTCGTGGTCCTCGCGGGCGGGGCGAACCTGCTCGCGGGAATCCTTGCCGCTGCCGCCTTCATTGGATATGTCCTTGGTTACACGATGGTGCTCAAGCGCTCGACGACGCAGAACATTGTCCTCGGCGGAGCCGCAGGGTCGGTTCCGGCGCTGATCGGGTGGGCCGTGTACACGGGCGGTTTGGCGCCGGAAGCCTGGTTCATGTTCGCGGTGGTGTTCTTCTGGACACCCTCGCATTTCTGGGCACTCTCGCTCAAGTACCAGGAGGACTACCGGGCCGCATCCGTGCCGATGTTGCCGGTGGTCGTTGGCATCGGCCCGACGCTCACCAACATCTTGTGGTATGCGGTCATCATGGCCGGCGTGGCGATCATGCTCATTCCGGTCGGAGGACTCGGATGGATCTACGCGGCCACCACCGTGACGCTGTGCGGCCTGTCCGTAGCCTTCGCAGCACGGCTCCGGCGAAATCCCAACCGGGCGATGCCCTACTTCGTGTTCACCAACCTCGTGCTGGCAGGGGTCTTCCTTGCCATCATGCTCGACCGCCTCGCAGCAACACCTTCGCTCGGACACAGCTACGCGTGGATGACGGTGGCATCGACGATCGTCGGGATCGGTGTGGTTGGTGTGGTGTCGGTCGAGAGCGGGAAGGGCATGCGCGCACCCGGGATTTCGGTGCTTCGCCATGGGATCGAGGTCGGGGCGACGGTTGCGTTCGTCGGCGTCATGGTCCTCGTGGGGTGGCAGTCGGTCGTTGCCATCTGTGTGGGGCCATGCCCGTGACGGACACGGCTCCCATCCGGGACGAGGAACGGTTCGACGAGTCCGGGGTCGCCCGGTACCTCGCCACCGAGCTTCCGGAGCTGTTTCCGACCGACGACATCGTGTTCGACCAGTTCCCGGGTGGTGCCGCCAACCTCACCTACCGGGCCGTGGCGAGTACCGGCGACGAATATGTGCTGCGGCGCGCACCGTTGGGCGAGGTGGCAGAACATGCCCATGACATGGCTCGCGAATACCGAGTCCTTTCCCGGATCTGGAAGGCATATCCGCTCGCACCGAGGGCATTCCACTATTGCGACGATCCTGGGGTGATGGGCAAGCCGTTCTTCGTGATGGAGCGTCGCCACGGCCATGTCGTCAGGGACCGGTGGCCGTCGGCGTTGACAGACCCAGCCGTGCAACGGCGCGTGGCATGCTCGCTGGTCGATGCCCTCGCCGATCTCCATTGTGTCGACGCGGACTCCGTGGGGCTCGGCGAGCTGGGGCGACCCGACGGGTTCATCGACCGGCAGATCGAGGGTTGGGCACGACGGTGGGATGCAGCAGCGACCCGGACGGTCCCCGACATGGAGCGTGCCGCTGAGCTGCTGGCGTCGTCGGTGCCCACCGCGCAGCGGACCGGAATCCTCCACAACGATTTCAAGCTCGACAACACGATGGTTTCCGGTGAGGGTTCCCTCGTTGCGGTGTTCGACTGGGACATGGCGACCCGCGGGGATCCCCTCGTCGACGCGGGGACCCTCCTCGCGTATTGGGTCCAACCCGGCGATCTAACCCACCTGATCTTCGGCGAACACGCTGTTGCCATTGGTGAGGTGATGCCGAAGGCTGAGGTCGTGGAACGGTACGCGGCTCGGAGCGCGTTGGATCTCGGGCAGATCGCGTACTACGAGGCTCTCGCAAGGTTCAGGATCGCGGTCATCATCGAGCAGATCTATGCACGGTTCATGGCCGGTCAGACCTCAGATGCGCGCTTTGCGTCCTTCGAGCCGATCGCCCCGCTGCTCGCGGGGTCCTGCCGCGCCCTCCTCGAGGGGTAGCATCGTCTCCCACCGAAGGGTTGCTGTGTCACACGACGAGCCGCATCTCAAGAGTCAGCGCAAGCCGGACATCGAAACCGAGGTTGTGCGCGCCGCCGAGATGCGCTTCGGTGACGGCTCGTTCCCGGTCCTCGCCGGGCCGGGAGCGGTCGAATCGGTGGACCAGATCATGACCGTGGCCCGAGCCGTCGGCGAAGCCGGGGGTGCCGTCGTTCGTTCCGCAACCTTCCTTCCGCCCGAACTTGCCGGGGACTTCACGCCGCTTGGTGCCGAAGGGCTGTGGCTCCTCGAACACGCAAGTCGGGGCACCGGCCTTGCGACCTCCACCTTTGCCTTCACGGCAACGGAGGCATCCCTTGCATCGAACCATGTCGACCTCATCGAGATCGGCCCTTCGCGCATGCATGACCGGAATCTGCTCATCGCAGCAGGGGAGACGACGAAGCCCGCCATCGTGCATCGAGCGGCGGGCGCGACCGTTGACGAATGGTTGCGGTCGGCCGAGACGGTGACGGTCGCCGGAGGTACGGTGATTCTCTGCGAACGGGGGTCGGAGGGCCACGATCCGCGCACGGCCGGGACGATCGATATCTCGGCTGTCGCCGTTGTCCAACAGCTGTCAAACCTCCCAGTCCTCGTCAACCCCGCTCCCCTCGTCGGTTCCCTTGATCTCATCGCCCCCCTTGCGCTCGCGGCTCGGATCGCAGGAGCCGACGGCTTGATGGTCGCGGTTCACAACCAGCCCGATAGGGCTCAGTTCCGTGCCGGTGGACACCTCGGCCTTGAGGCGTTCGCTGTGCTGATGGACCACCTCGGCATTCCGTCGCTGCGTGACGACATCGACCGAATTGATCGAGAGTTACTCAAGCTGCTGGCAAGAAGACTCAGCAATTCGGTCAGTATCGGGATCATCAAGGCATCGAAGAACCTCGCCATGGAGTCGCTCGACCGTGAAGCGGAGCTGATCGCGGAGGCCAGGCGCGATGCCGACGAGATCGGGCTCGATCCCGACTATGTGGAGGACCTCATGCGGGTCGTGCTCCACCACTCCAAGGCCGCGCAGGTTCGGGCGCTGGGGGAGCGGGACCCATGATGGATGTCCTCGTCGGCGATGATGGAAGAGCCCGCTGCTGGTGGGGTGCCGATGATGATGACTATCGCCCCTACCACGACCATGAATGGGGGTTCCCTGAGCGCGATGATGTTCGGCTGTTCGAAAAGGTCTGCCTGGAGGGATTCCAGGCCGGGCTGAGCTGGCTGACGATCCTGCGCAAACGCGAGAACTTCCGTGCGGCATTCGCCGGGTTCGATCCGACCTTCGTTGCGGGTTTCGGCCGGTCCGATGTCGCCGCGCTGCTCAAGAACCGCGGCATCGTCAGGCATCGCGGCAAGATCGAAGCGACGATCAACAACGCTGCGCGGGCACTCGACATGGCAGCCGAATTCGGTTCCCTCGCCGACTACTTCTGGATGTGGGAACCCGAACGGCGGCCCGCACCAACCGTCATTCCGGCCATAACGGACATCTCGACGGCACTTTCGGCCGATCTCAAGGAGCGGGGCTGGCAGTTCGTGGGGCCGACAACGATGTACGCGTTCATGCAGGCGATGGGTCTCGTGAACGACCATCTCGCCGGATGCTGGGTCCGGCCCGCTGTCGAAGCAGCACGAGGCAGCTGATCATCGGCGGTTCATGTGTCGAGGAACTGTCAACGCTTGAACTCGCTCTTGGCCGCGCGGGTCATCAACTCGGTCAGTGCCTCGGTGACATCGAGATCCTCGTACAGGACCCGACCGACCTGTCGTGCGATCGGCATATCGACGCGGTGGCGCTCCGCGAGCCGAAGGACTCCCGCCGTCGACTTCACGCCTTCGGCGACCATGTTCATCTCGGAGGTCACCTCATCGAGCGTACGCCCCCGACCCAGCCCGAAACCAACGCGGTGGTTTCGTGACTGGGACGAGTTGCAGGTCGCGACCAGGTCACCAAGTCCTGCAAGCCCCGCGAAAGTTCGGAAGTCTCCGCCCATGGCAACTCCGAGCCGCGTCATCTCGACCAGTGCCCGCGTGATCAGCGTCGCGAGCGAATTGTCACCGAAGCCCTTGCCAGCGGCCATGCCGGACGCGATCGCCATCACATTCTTAACCGCGGCTGCGATCTCGGATCCGACGACATCAGGATTCGTGTAGACCCGAAAGGTCGGACCCATGAACATGTGCTGAAGCTCGGATGCGGTAACGCCGTCTTCGAAGGCGATCACCGTTGCCGCAGGCTGGCCCTCCATGATCTCCCTTGCAAGGTTCGGGCCCGTCAGAACACCAACGCGGGTCGGGTCGTGGTGCCGAAGCACATCGAGGGTGACCTCGGTCATGCGCATCAGGGTTTCGCGTTCGATTCCTTTCGAGAGTGAGACGATGGGAGTGGTGCGGTCGACGAGCTCAGCGAATCTCATGAGGACGGATCGGTATCCGTGGGAGGGCACGCCCATCACGATGACGGTTGCTCCATGAACGGCTTCCTCGATATCGGTGGTTGCCTGGAGTGTCGGAGGAAGGTCGAACCCTTCGAGATAGGCGTCGTTGCGGTGGTGCGAATTGATCTGGGCTGCGATGTCCGGGTCGCGTGCCCAGATCACCGTCTCGACTCGTGGTGCGAGCATCGTGCCGATGGTTGTTCCCCACGATCCGGCCCCGACAACGGTGTACTTCATGCGCGAAGCGTACCCCCGTCGTGCAACGCTTTTCGGCTGAGATGCGAGGCACTGCGGTCCTTAGCACGCGGTCTGCGGTCTGCTAGGTTCGCCGCGTGCTTCCCTCGAGCGTGCAACGGACACCGGGCCACACCTCGTACATCGTCGACACCTGTGTCCTTCTCGCGGATCCGAACGCGATTCTGCGTTTTGACGAACACGCGGTTGTGCTGCCATTGGTCGTCATCGAAGAGCTCGACCGTCACAAGTCGAGGGTTGATGAGGTCGGTGCGAACGCCCGAATGGCGATCCGACTCCTCGAAGACCTCGGCGCTTCGCGCGATGGCGGGCTCGGAGCCCCAAGAACACTCCCCGGAGGGGGTTCGGTGCGGATCGAACTCAACGGGATCTCCTCCAAGCGGCTCCCCGAAGTCCTCGACCCGTCCACGCCCGATCACCGCATCCTCTCGACATGTCTCAACATCGACGATGAATTCGGCGGTGCCGTGCTCGTGACCAAGGACGCCGCCCTCCGCATCAAGGGCGCTCAACTCGGCATCGTCGTCGAAGACTATCGGGGAGACACCGTCGAGGTCGATGAGTCGTACAGCGGTGTCCGCCAGATCGATGTTGCGACGAGCATCATCGATGCGATCTACGAATCCGGCAAGGTGGCCATCGAAGGCGTGCAAGGCATCGTGAACCAGTACCTGATCTTGAAGGGGTCAGGATCGTCGTCGGCTCTCGCAAGGATCGTCCAGGGAGGCACCGATCCGATCGCTGTCCGCGTTCCTGGCATTCGGCATGTCTTCGGCATCGAGACAAAGGACACGCGCCAGGCCTTCGCGGCCGATCTCCTCCTCGATCCTGAAGTGACGGCGGTGAGCCTCATGGGGATGGCCGGAACCGGCAAGACCTTTCTTTCGCTCGCTGCGGGCCTTGAGCAGGTGGTCGAAGCGGGGAGGTACCGTCGCGTGTCGGTGTACCGGCCGCTCATCGCGCTCGGTCGCCAGGAGGTCGGCTTTCTTCCCGGCGATCTTCACGACAAGCTCGAGCCGTGGATGGCAGCGGTTCATGACAACCTCTATGCGCTCTTCGATTCCGACGGAGGCAACCCGCGCCTCGCCGTGGAGGAGCTGTTCGAACGCGATGTCCTCGAGCTGGCCGCCGTCACCTATCTCCGGGGTCGGTCCATCACCAACGAGCTCGTCATCGTCGACGAAGCCCAGAACCTCGAACTGCCCACACTCAAGGTGATCCTCACGCGCATGGCTGCAAACTCGAAGGTGATCTTCTGTGGGGACCTCACCCAGATCGACAATCCGTATGTGTCCCCGTATGGCGGGCTCGCCGCGCTCATCGAGAAGTTCAAAGGAAACCCGATGTTCGGGCATATCACGATGGAGCGAACCGTCCGGAGTCCTCTTGCGGAGTTGGCGACGCAGCTGTTGTGATCACCCCCTCGGCAATCGCTGGCGCGACTGACTGACGGGAGCCGGACCGCGGTCGTCCGCTCGGAGGTGACGGCGGTGCCCTTGGGCGCTGATGGTCGTGCTCTAGTCTGATCGCCATGCCACCGACGAGCGACGACGGAGACCGGAAGGTTGTCGTGTGGTCCGAGACGGCCCTCGAGGGCGTCGTGCGGTCCTTCGGCGCCGCGTTCACCTCGGTGTTCCGAGGCTGGGGCCATGGCTATGGTCGGCTTGCCGAATCCCACGGGGCGTCCGTTGCAGGGGATGCGCTCGTTGCGGTTGCGCTGGCCGGATCGTTGTTCTTTTCCGTTCCCTCCACCGAAGCCCGCTCGAATGTTGCGCTCTACCTGCTCATCACGCTTGCCCCGTTTGCCCTCATCGGCCCTGTCCTGAGCAGGATCTTCGAGCGTTCCCCTGGCGCATACCGGGCAGGGCTCGCGATCTCCGCACTCGGCCGAATCGGTGTTTCGTTCGGGCTGATGCTCACCATCGACTCGCTGTGGTTGTTCCCGTTCGCCTTCCTTTCGCTCGTGCTGTCTCGCTTTCACGGTATCTCGAGGTCGAGTGTGCTGCCCGTGGTGGTGCGCGACACCAACGAGCTCATCGACGCGAACGCCCGCCTCGCGAGGGCGGGTGTCATCGCGGGGGCGGTGGTTGTCCCCGTCGGAGCAGGGCTCAATGTGCTGTTCGGGTCGACCGCGGTGCTGATGATGTCGATCGTGTTCTACACGATCTCGGCCGTTGCAGCGGCACAACTTCCCGCCGTTCCGAGACCCAAACGCAAGGTTGTGACCGGCCCACGGGCCCGTTTGCCACGGTCGGTTCGTCTCGCACGGTTTGCAACGGCCGGTGTCCGGTTCCTCAACGGGTATCTGGTGCTGTTGATTGCCTTTTCGATTCGGGACGCGGATTCGGGATTCGGAAGCCTCGCGGTGCTCTTGGGGGCCGCAGGGCTCGGATTCTTCCTTTCGGCATGGGTAGCGCCGGCAATCGGATCCCGCGTCAGGGAGGAACCCATGGTCGTCGGTGCCCTTGCGGTCCAGGCGATCGCAGCCTTCATCGGCGCCCAACTCGATTCCCTCACGGCTGCCGCCATCCTCGTCGCTGCTGCCGGCTTCGCGTGGGGAACGGCGAAGTTCGCATTCGACGGGATCATGCATGTGCTTGTTGATGAAGACAACAGGGCATGGGCGTTCACGAATGCTGAGACGATCTTCCAGATCGCGTGGGTCATCGGAGGTCTGATCCCGGTCCTGCCGTTCTGGCCGAGAGATCTCGGTCTGTTCTCGGCCGGTGTGGTCGCTCTTGTGATCCAGGTCGTCTATGTCAGTCTCGTGCTGCTCCCGATCGCCGACGAGCGAACCGCCTCCGCTTCCGTGTCGACATCGCCGCACACCCAACGAGCCGGTCCCATGGAAGCCGAAGCCCCAACTGCCGACGGGCCGGGGGTCCTTGATCTGCTGTAGACCGAGGTGTCGAGGTGAACGAGGTGTACAGTGTCAGATGTCGGCTGGCGCCGGAGCTTCAGGCGCAAATGCGCGGAACCGGTGTGCCTCGGTGCTCGGGAGTCGAACCGTGAGGTCGGTCCCCGAATCGGTGTGGCCGAGCTCGAGGACATCGCCGACGGAATGGATGTCGGCGATGACATCTCCCCGCGCGTACGGAATCGAGAGTGCGAGCTCGACCGTTTGGGCGGCGAGGCTGACCACCACCTGCTCGAGCAGTTGTGGTATTCCGTGCCCGGTCAGTGACGAGACGAACACGGCGTCCGGATGCAGTGCCTCAAGACGGCGTATCGCGGTGTGGTCGAGAGCATCGATCTTGTTGAACACGATCAGCTCGGGGACATCTGAGGCGCCGATGTCATCGAGGACGAGTCGCACCGTGGCGATGTGCTCCTCGAATTGGGCGTCCGACGCGTCGACGAGATGCAAGAGCAGATCCGCATCAGCGACTTCCTCGAGCGTCGACCGGAACGCCTCCACCAGTTCGTGCGGCAGATCCCGAACGAATCCGACCGTGTCTGATAGGAGGGCATTGTGGCCGTGTGGGAGCTCCAGTTTGCGAATCGTCGAGTCAAGGGTCGCGAAGAGACGGTCCTCCACGAGGACTCCGGCGTCGGTGAGACGATTGAACAGCGTCGACTTTCCTGCATTCGTATAGCCGACGATCGCGATGACAGGGTTACCGGATCGCTGTCGCTGCTTGCTTCGCGTCGCGCGGGAACGGCGTGCATCGGTGAGCTCGCGTTCGATCGTACGAATCCGATCGAGGATCCGGCGGCGATCGGTCTCCAGCTTGGTCTCGCCGGGGCCCCTCGTCCCGATACCTGCTCCCAGCCGTGAGAGCTCGACACCCTTGCCGCGCAGTCTCGGGAGCCGGTAGCGGTACTGGGCAAGCTCGACCTGGAGCCGTCCTTCGCGCGTGTGCGCATGTTGAGCAAAGATGTCGAGGATCAGGGCGACCCGGTCGACGACATCGCATTGGAACGCCTGCTGGAGGTTCCGCTGCTGGGCGGGCGACAGTTCGTTGTCGAAGACGACGACATCGATGTCGGCTGCACGCGATTCTGTAACCAGTTCGTTGAGCTTGCCCTTCCCGATGAAGGTCGCGGGATCAGGTCGTTCCCGCCGCACGAGGACGGCATCGACTGGGTCAGAGCCAGCGGTGTCCGTAAGGAGTCCGAGTTCGGCGAGGCTGACCCAGCCCGCTTCCTCGTCGCGGCGGGACCGGGCGACTCCGACGAGGAGCGCCCGCTGTCGGGCGACATCAAGATCGGTGACTGAGGCGGTGAGACGCTGTCGCTGGCGGGCGACATGGGCATCGGTCGAGTCGGCCATGGTCGTAACGCTACTCCCGTGTCGAGTCCACGATTCGAAGCGGTGATGTGATGGAATCTTGCCGGTCGCGCCCGAGGGTGTCTACGCTTGGAGTGACGCGGCGCTCTGTTGCCGCGTCCTGAGAACGACTTGGAGGCATTCAAGTGAATGAGAATCTGAAGAAATGGCTGCCGTGGATCGCGGTCGCGGCCGTTGCAGTGATCGTGATTGTGATCATTGCACTGTCAGGTGGAGATGACGACGACATGTCGGCGGACACCACGACGACAAGCGAAGCACCGGCTGACACGACAACGACGGCACCGGCAGACACGACGACCTCGTCAACCGAGGCTCCGGTTGTGTTCGAGCCGGTTCCCCTTGCGATCGGCGCGATGATGCCGCAGACCGGTGGTCTGTCGGCGATCGTTGCCGCACTCGAGGAACCGATCCGTATGGCGGTCGACGAGATGAATGCGGTTTCGGCGGGCCTCGTGACCGTCGAATACGCCGATACGGGCACTGACCCGGCGATCGCTTCGACCAATCTGGACCAGTTCCTGACCGGGAACCACCAGGCGATCCTTGGTCCGGCGGCGACCGGTGTGACGCTCGGCGTGTTCGACAAGATCAACGAGAGCCAGCTGCCGATGTGTTCGGGTTCGAACACCGGTGCTGCACTGTCAGCGGCGACCTACGACCCGTACTACACGAGGACTGCTCCGTCTGACAACATCCAGGCACCGGCTCTTGGTGACCTCGTGCTTGGGGACGGTGAGTCGAATGTTGCGGTCGTGTGGCGATCCGACGAGTACGGGCGCGGCTTCGGTGAGGCCCTCGCCAAGTACCACGAAGACAGTGGTGCAACGGTTCCCCTCGCCGAGGGTTACGACCACAACGCCGCATCGTTCTCCGATGTTGCGGCTTCGGTTGTCGATTCGGGTGCGACTGCTCTCGTCATGATCACCTTCGATGAGGGTGCCCAGATCCTCCAGGATCTCCAGGGCGCAGGATTCGATGGCCAGATCTATGTGGCGGACGGATTCAAGGACAATGTGACGGTCGACTCGGTGGGTGGCAACGCCGCCCTGCTCGAGGGCATCCGGGGTACGGCGCCATCGTCGGCTCCCGAAAACGGCGACCCAACCTTCCCTGACCGCTTCGCGGCCTTCTCGCCTGGCACCCCGACGATCTTCTCAGCGCATTTCTACGACTGCGCGATCGTGACGGTTCTTGCCGCCCAGGAGGCCCAGACGAACGACCCGACCGTGTTCGTCAACAACATGATCACGGTCACGAAGGATGGCGAGAAGTGCACTTCGTTCGCGGACTGCTTCGCGCTGCTCCAAGAGGGCAAGGACATCGACTATGACGGTGCGTCCGGTCCGTTGGACTTCGGTCCGAACGGGGAACCGACGATCGGAACATACGACTTGTTTGAGTACGACGCCGAAGGCGCTCCTCAGACCTTCGACCAGATCGTCGGTTCGATCTAGTCGACGAGTCGTCCGAGACGAGACGGGGTCCGGCAACGGGCCCCGTCTTCGCGTGGTCTGTCCTTTCGTGGTCTCGTCACATCAGTCGGTTCGCCCGAGCGTGCCGAGGTACAGGCCGATGACATTCTCGTCGTGGAGCAATTCGTGGCCGGTACCGGTGTACGCGTTGGCTCCCTGGTCGAGGACATACCCCCGGTCCGCGATCTCGAGGCACCGTCGAGCGTTCTGCTCGACCATCAGCACCGACACTCCCGAATCGGCGATCTCTCGGACCCGGCGGAAGACAAGGCTCTGATTTGCTGGCGAGAGACCTGCCGACGGCTCGTCGAGGAGGAGGAGGGACGGCGCCGTCATCAGGGCCCTGCCCATGGCCACCATCTGGCGCTCACCCCCCGACAGCGAACCTGCCTTCTGATGTGACCGTTGCGCAAGAAGCGGAAAGAGGCGTTCAACGGTCGGGATCCGTTCATCCCATCGCTTGGGATCGGTGAACAAGCCCATCTCGAGGTTTTCTTGAACGGTGAGGGACGGGAAGACATTCGCCCGTTGCGGCACATAGCCGACACCCGCCCTGACGAGGTCGTGCGCGGCCCGGTTCGTGATGTCCTCGCCGTTGAGACGCACTTCGCCGTCGCGTACGCTCACAAGGCCGAACACGGCCTTGATGAGGGTCGACTTCCCTGCACCGTTCGGCCCGATGATGCCAACGAGTTCGCCGGGATCGACATGGAGATCGACGCCACGCAGCACATCGACCCCCGGAATGTACCCGGCACGCACTTTGGTCGCGGTCAGTAGCGGATCCGTCATGTGGCCTCCTCCCCATGCTGTCGACCGAGGTATGCGTCGATCACCATCTCGTTGTTCGCAATCGCCCGCGGCGGACCCTCTGCGATGACCTCACCTTCGGCGAGGACGACGACCCAGTCCGAGATTTCCTGCACGACATCCATGTCGTGTTCGATGAAGATCACCGTCATGCCGTCGTCACGGAGGCTCGTGATGTGCCCGAGGAGCGACTGGGTCAGGGCCGGGTTCACCCCAGCCATTGGTTCGTCGAGCATGATCACTTCAGGGTCGACCATGAGGGCGCGGGCAACTTCGAGGAGCTTCCTCTGCCCCCCCGAGAGGGATCCGGCGAACTCGTCCTGCATGTGTGCCAGCCCGAATCGGTCGAGTAACGCTCGTGCCTTGTCGGTGGCGGCGCGCTCGGCCCGGGCCCAACCCCCAAAGAGAGCTCCCCGAAGCGTCTCGCCGGGGTTCTTCTGGTCGGCGACATGCATGTTCTCGATGACGGTCAACCGCGCGAGGGACTTCGTCAACTGGAAGGTACGGACCATGCCGCGACGCGCGACGCGATAGGCAGGTATTCCGATGAGCGGTCCTCCGTTGAGGTCCCAGTGTCCGTGGTCGGGGTCATCGAATCCGCTGATGAGGTTGAACAAGGTGGTCTTCCCTGCTCCATTCGGACCGATCAGGGAGGTGATCGTGTGCCGCTCGATCTCGAGATGGTGCACATCGACCGCGTGGAGCCCGCCGAAGGACTTGCGCAGCCCGTCGATCGTGACGATCGGATCGGGCTTTGGCACGCCCGGGACGGCTTCGACGCCATCGAGCCGGTGGTGGCGTTCAGTGGTCATCGATGAGGCTCTCATTCAGATCGCCAACAATGCCCTGCGGGCGGAAGATCATCAACACCATCAGTCCCACCCCGACGAGGATGAGCTTGACCTGTCCCGCTTCCGCCGGTGTCAGGAGGTTCCCAACCCAGTCGATGTTCGCCTGCGCTTGGGACATGAACCCGTCGAACGCGAAGAAGACGAATTGGAAGATGAGCGCGCCGATGATGGGTCCAAGAATGGTGCCTGCCCCGCCGAGTATCACGATGACATACAGGATGAAGGTGAGCCGCGGCAGGTAGGCATCGGGTGTCACATTCTGCTGCTCGATCGCAAGCAGGATGCCCGACACTGCGCCGATGGCGCCACCGAGCATGAGTGACTGCAGTTTGTAGCCGAACACATTCTTGCCGAGGGAGCTCGTTGCGTCCTCGTCCTCACGGATCGCCCGAAGGACCCTGCCCCATGGGCTCTTGATCAGGCGACGCACGACGAGCGCGAGAAGACACACGACAACCCAGCTGACGATCATCATCCACAGCGACCTTCCCGTCACCGTCCAGCGCCCAAACCCGTACACGGCGCCTCCGGGGAACGGGTTCAAGTCGAAGAATGCATTGGCGAAGCCCTGGATGCCGAAGACCCCGTTCGTCAACGGCTCTGCCCATGAGGACCGCACGATGAGCCGCAGCGCTTCTGCGACGGCGATCGTTGTGATGGCGAGATAGTCAGCCCGCAGCCGGAGGGTCGGAAGTCCGAGAACGAGTCCGAGGACAACAGCGACAAGGATCCCGACCGGGATACCGAGCCACAGAGAGCCACCTGCCTCGACGGTGATGGCCATTCCGTACGCACCGACCATCATGAATGCAACCTGGCCGAAGTTGAGCAAACCCGTGTATCCGAACTGGAGGTTCAGGCTGATGGCCGACACTGCGTACGCGGCGGTCACCGGGCCGATCATGGCGAGAACCCCGTCACGGAGGATCGCTACGACATCCATCAACCGACCCTCTCGCGGGTGCCGAGCAGCCCCTGTGGCTTGATCAAGAGCATGATGATGAGGATGATGAGACCGACGGCTGCTTTGAGCTCCGACGGGAAGAACAAGGTGCTCATCTCCACGGCGATACCAACGACGAAGGCCCCGAGCATCGCGCCGTACGCGGTGCCGAGGCCTCCGAGGACGACTGCCGCAAAGATCAACAGCAGCAGGCGAAAGCCCATGTCCCATTGGACCGCTTCGGTCAGCCCGAAGAACACGCCGCCGAGCGCCGCAAGACCGCCCGCCATGGTCCAAGTCAGGGTCACGACCCGGTCGACATCGATACCGGATGACTCGGAAAGGTCCGGGTTGTCCGAGACGGCGCGGAGCGCCGTTCCAGTCCTCGTCTTCTGGAGGAACAAGCCGACGAGCCCGAGGACGACCACACCGACGACGATCGTCGCGAGGTTCTTTGGGACGACCGGTATACCAAGAATGTCGATCGGGGACTGACCGGTGAACTCGTCGTAGAAACGCCGTGTGCCTCCGAAGATCACGAGGATGAGGTAGCGGAGCGCGAACGACAAGCCGATCGACACGACCATCATCGACACGACACCCATCCGCCGTTTGCGAAGCGGCCGCCACATCCCACGGTCCTGCACCAGGCCGAAACCTGCTCCGAGCAACACCGCAACGAGCCCGGCAACCACAAGACTCCATCCGGGCCCTGCGACGGAGGTACTGAAGAAGTAGGCGAGCACGGCGCCGATCGTGACCATCTCGCCGTGCGCGAAGTTGACGAGTCGGGTCACCGCGTAGATGAGCGAGAGCCCAACCGCGCTGAGTGCGATCACAGCGCCGAGCTTCAGGCCCGCGAAGAACAGGGCTCCGGCCCTTTGATAGGCGGGCGACGATCCTGCCGTGCTTTCGCCAAGGGGGAACAGGACGGTGCGTTGCCGTCCCTGTTGCACGACGATATCGTCGAGGGTCGATCGGTCAGGGTCGGTGAGGGAGACATCCTCGGGGAGAGTCGTGGTGTCGAGTTCGACGGTGTAGGCGCCGGGCCCGGGAACGAGAACGGACCACACGCCATCTGCGTCGCTCGTTCCCTCGCCGATGACCGAACCGTCTTGTGAGACCGCAATCCGCACGCCCTCGACGGGGACGCGCTCGTCACCCGTCACGGCAATCAGCGTTCCGCCGATGCCCTCTCCTTCTGCGAACGCCGAGCCCGTGAAGGCGAGCACCGCGACAACCACAGTGCAAACACAGGCGAGACCCTTGATGACACGAAGCACGGTGGAGGATTGTAGGCGAAGCACGCCACCGGAGCCTTGTACGGCGGCGACCCGAGCGATCGCTCTACCGGCGGAACCGGGCAAGGTAGGCGTTTCTGGCGGTGGTTGACTCATCGTCGTCGAGGGCCGAGATGAGTCCGAGGGCGTCGTCCCGGGACAGATCGCCTGCGAGGATCTCCGCGACATGGCGCTTCGTCGTCACCACGGGGAGGCGGGGCTTGCCCGCGATGTGCATAGCCAATTCCTTTGCGGTATCCATGGCCGAGCCCGGTTCGGTGATCGCGTTGAGGAAGCCAGCCATCCGCCCCTCCTCGGCGGTGAAGGGCCGGCATGTCAAGATCAGCTCCTTGGCGATCGCTGACCCGAATTCCCGTACGAGGCGGGCGACCCCTCCCCACGCAAGGGGAATGCCGAGGTCGACCTCCGGGATCGAAAACACGGTATCGCGATCGGCGACGCGCAGGTCACACGCTGCCGCGAGGACGACCGCTCCGCCGACGACATGTCCGTGGAGTGCCGCGATCGTGATCTGTGGCAGTGCCTCGATCGCGTCGGCGACCGCGCCGCCGAGCTGCGCTGCTTCGTAGCGCTGCGCGGTGTCGGCTTCGGCAACGAGGACGGATTCGAGGGCGGACACATCGAATCCGGATGAGAAGGAGCGCCCGTTCCCCGCGATGACGACCGAGCGCAGGTCCGATGACGCGATCTGATTCGCTGCCGAGATGAGTTCGCGGAGCATTGCAAACGACAGGGCGTTGAGCTCGTGTGGTCGGTCGAGCGCGATGAAGCCGATGTCGCCATCGCGCCACATGTCGAGATTCTGATAGTCCATCGGCCTGTTCCCGGGAACGACCATCGTAGGCGCGTGCGCGTCGGCGCACGATTCAGTGGAGGTTGGTACATTGGGGGCGGAGGAGTGGGGGCGGAGGAGGACTCGATGCGCACAACGGTCGCACACATTCTTTCCCATAAGGGAAGGGAGGTCTGGAGTGTCGACAGCGCGACATCGGTCTTTGACGCACTGGAGCTCATGGCGGACAAGAACATCGGTGCCCTTGTCGTCATTGACGCCGGCGTGCTGGTCGGCATCATCTCGGAGCGCGACTATGCGAGGAAGGTCATTCTCCGTGGTCGCGAATCGCGGCACACGCCCGTTGCCGACATCATGACGCAGCATCCGGTCACGGTGACGCCGGTCAAGACCGTCCGCGAGTGCATGGCGCTGATGACGGCGAACCGGTTCCGTCACCTCCCGGTCGTCGACGGTGGCACCCTCTACGGTGTCGTGTCGATCGGCGATGTCGTTCGAGCCGTGATCGACGAACAGGAGTTCGTGATCGATCAACTCGAGGGATACATCACCGGATAGCGCAGGCCCTCGTGTCGGCAGCCGCCGGTGTCACGCGGTGTCCGAGCCTGCTGGCTACGCCCCGCGTTTGTCGAAGGTCTCCTGATCGAATGGCTCGATCATGATGCACTCGCCGGGGCACTCCTCGGCCGCCTCCACGACGATGTCCACCTGGTCGTTCGGGACTCGTGCAACACCACGGCTGCCGTCTGGCGCCTGGTTGCCGTCGAAGACGATGTCGGCTCCCCAGTTCGAGGCCGTTTCCTTGACCACCCAGAGCCCGTCGTCTCGTCCGATGAAGACATCGGGAGCGATCTCCTCGCAGATCCCGTCTCCGGTGCACAGATCCTGGTCGATCCACACCATCAATGAAGCGTCAGCCATGGCGTTCCTCGTGTCGCTCGTGCGTGCGGTTCGGAGCTTAGCGAGGATTCAGGGGACTGAGACCGTGGGACCGGCATCGAAAGCGGCGTCCGGATGCGCGGACTCAACAGGCCTCCACCTGGGAACTCCGGCGCCTTCCGAGATGCACGGGTCTACCCTCCACCCGAGGGAGGCGACTGCGTGCCTGGTGGACGCCGCGGTCTTCAAAACCGACGAGGGGGCGAAAGCTCCCTGGCGGGTTCGATTCCCGTCCGCCTCCGCGATGTACACGCGTACCCAGGGTTCCCGTTGCACGAAAAGGTAAGAATCAGCCCATAGAACGAGGCTCATTCCGTGGGCCAGAAGTGACCTTTTCGTTGAACGGGAACCCTGGGTACGCGGCCTGCGCGGCGACGGGGTGAGGTTCGCCCTATGATCCTCGACGGATGCTTCTCACTGGGGGTACATGTGGATGAGCAATCGACCATCCTCGACCATCTTGCTCAGGTGCTGCGACAACTCAACGGTGTAACGGATCATCTCGTTTCAGTCTTGCCAGCGATCGAGTCGCGACTGGCTCGGTTGGAAGAAGACCTCGCGACTGTCGTTCACGGTGTTTCGGGCAATGGCCCGGAAGTCTCGATCGATGGCAAGCTCGATGGCATCCAGCGAGACCTTCAACGCGCCGCTGCGGACCGTGCCGAACACAAGCTGGAGGTGCTTCGGCAATTGCTTGATCGAAACATTGATGTCTTTCGCCAAATCCAGAACACCAACCTCGGTCTTTCCAATCTGCTCATGCCCCCGGAGAACGCATGGTCGCCGATGTTCGATGCCGACGAGTGGCGCGCTGGGAAGCGCCCGGAAACAGCACCTGTGGCCAAGGTCCCTCTTCAGTCATCGGTCTGTCGACAAGAGGACTTTGCGACTGACTGGTTGACCTACTGGTGCGTTCAGCTCGACATCTTTCCCCAATACGGGCGAAAATGGTGGGAGTTTGCATTCATCTGTCAGGCGCTGTGGGAACGCGGATTGCTAGCGCCAGGCCACAGCGGGCTTGGTTTCGGCGTGGGCATTGAGAGGCTTCCGGCCCTCTTTGCACAGCTCGGATGCACTGTCGTTGCTACCGACGCTCCTTTCGATCACGCTGAGGCGACCGGCTGGGCTGACAGTTCGGTGCAATACGCCGCAGACGGACTCGGTTCGCTGCGCTACGACGAGATTTGCGATCCGGACACCTTCTTCCAACGGGTGCGCTTTCGCGCGGTCGACATGAATGAGGTCCCGAGCGACCTTGCCAATCGGTTCGACTTCACCTGGTCGTCCTGTGCCTTCGAGCATCTGGGTTCCCTCGACGCTGGCGCCCGGTTCGTCGAGCGATCCATCGAGTGTCTGGTTCCCGGCGGGGTCGCGGTGCATACGACTGAATACACACTGGACCCCTTGCGAACCGTTGAGACAGGACCCACCGTCCTGTACCGCGCACTCGATCTGGCGGCCCTGATGGATCGGATTCGTTCGTCGGGACATGAGGTGGAGCCCCTCGATCTCGACATTGGCAACGGACTCCTCGATCGCTATGTGGACCTTCCTCCGTATCGCACCGAACCACATCTGAAGCTTGCTCTTGAGGGATTCGTTACAACCTCGATTGGGCTCATCATCCGCAAGGGTGAAAGCTAGTTCAGACCGTCGACAGCTCGAGCAGGTCGATGATGCGGTCCGCGAGGGCATCGAATGAGTTCTGCTGCGCGTAGCCCCTGGCGCCGTCGGCGAGTTCCGCGAGAGCTCTTCGATCGGCAACAAAGCCCGCGGCCGTTACTCGGAACTCCTCCGTGGAGGAGGGAAGGTTGATGTTTCGGACCACGCCCTCGGGAAATGGGCTTGTTCCGTCGGCGGAGACCACCATCGTCGGCAGGGCGCTACTCAAACAGTCTTCGATCTGTTGGACCGAGTCGGCCGATTTCGGATCCCACCATTGGATGGCGCCAGCCGCTCGGTTCATCCATAGCCGCCTCTCCGGCGATGCCCCATCGTCGATCAACTCGACCCGGCCGCTCGCTGCCTTCTGCTCCACGGTGTCCATCAGCACTTCGGTTTGCCGTCCCACCGACGAAATGACAAACCGGAGAGGAGGGTCAGCTGATGCCCCGCCCCGTGCCGCATTCACGGCCATGAGACCCAATCGATCGGCCGTAGGCTGACCCAACAGCGCGATCAGCCCTGGGATGCGAGGGGGTCGGAAGCCAGATGGGCTGCCGAGCCCAACGGGGAGCTCGACGACTCGGACCTGGGCCCCACTCATGGTGAGGTGATCCGCGAAGAACGAGGAGAACACTCCGATGAGACCTCCGAGGCTGAGCAGATGATCTGCGGTCTCATGCGGCAGCTCACGGTTCACGAGCGTGAGCTTTCGCTGGCTTCGGCCCATCACCTCGTGCACGGCAGTCGGGATCTCATCCGCCGAATTGCAGTACACAACGGCGTCGTAGGGCATGAAGGAATCCCAAGCCGCCAGATCAGCGAGTCTCCTGGTGACATACGGGCCAGGCGCGTCGGTGTCGTCGAGGTCCGCCACGAAGACATCCAGGTCGACATGTTGAGCAATCGCCTTCGCCAACTCCGTGTTCTTGCGGAGTTCCATCGAAGACTGCGTCGACATCACGAACGCCCATCGAGGGTGGGGGTTCCAAACGGTGAACCTGCGGCGCTGGGCATCGGCCTGCATCTCGTCGATCGCTTTCAACGCCCTCGTCGCCACGCGTTGCCAGCTGAAGCGTTCCACGATCGTGTCACCGAGCTCTTTGCTCTCCAATTGATCGGTGGGACGCTGGAGCGCGTTGGCAATCGCCTCAGTCACCTCTGTGCTGTTTTCCGGATCGAACTGACATTCCCGACGAGGCAGGACCTCTGGCAGGGCGCCCCGATCAGAGCAAATGGCCGGTGCACCGCAGGCAAGGGCTTCCGCCAAGGGCAGTCCGAACCCTTCCCAGAGTGAAGGGAAGACGAACAACCTCGTCGTCTGATAGAGGCGTAGCAGCGTGCCGTCGGCGACGGTTCCCGTCAGCAGGAGGTCCGATTCGATCCCGAGGTCCGAGGCAGTGGCCAAGATGTCAGCGCGCTGTTGGTCGCTGAGCCTGCAGGTCACGACCAGCTGGTGGTCCTGACGCATCGAGCGGGGGAGGCCGGAGTAGGCCTTGAGGAGTCCACCGAGGTTCTTTCGCGAGTCGACTCCCGCAACGCTGAAGATGAAACCGGGTCGTATTCCGGTGAGCCCGTCCTGTAACTCCGCCAACGCCTGTGCCCTATCGGCGGATGGTCGGAACAGGGTGGAGACACCGGTCCCGATCACCGAAACCCGATTCTCCGTGGCGCCAACGAGCTCGACCGTGTCTCGAGCTGTTGATTCCGAGATAGCGAGCACGGCGTCTGCATCCCTGACCATGGATAGCCGAGTGGTGTATCGCGCGTTCCAGTCAGGGTCGGAGAGGTACTGTTCTGGGAATCGCAGTGGAATGAAGTCGAAAGCTGTGACGATCGTCAGGGCTTCGCTACTTCGAGCGTAGCGTGGAAGCTGCTCCTCGAACCCAGCCAATTCGAATGGTGACATCTGGTAATACCCGAATCTCCGCCTCGGCGGGATGATGTGGTCGCCCGAAGAGTTGTTCCAAGCGAGTTTCCCTGTGCCGGCGAAGAAGCGAACAGCGTCTGTCATGCCGAGTCTGGCGTTGGCAACGATCGCATGGATCCGTTCGGGATTCGATTCCCAGAGCGCCTTCGACAATTCGAAGACATAGCGGGCGATGCCTCGTTCCGGGTGAAGCTGGCTCTGAGCGCCCTGGATGTCGAGTATGAGCGGCAGCTGGTCTTCTGTTCCCATCAACGGGGCCGACGCCGCGCCCGGACCATCGCAACACCCCGGGCTCCCTCCTGCATCATGTCATCTGAGCGATCGAGCCCCCCGATGACTTCCCATTGCGACGAAGATGCGCGACGGGCGAGGCTTGCCTCCTCGATCGCCCAGCCTTCGAGGAGGGCCATGAGGTGATCAAGGTCGTAGGTTCTTTGCAGCTCGTCGACCCCGTAGACGCCGAACGGCGCGGTGAGTACCAACAGCCCGTCGTCGGCCGTGATGGCGTGGAGCTTCGCCATCGCCTTCCGATCGGCATCCTTCCGGTCGGCCTCGTTCTCGCGTGATTCGAGCCCGCCGTACGCTCCCAGACCGAAATGTTCGATTGACGACAGCGAAATCACGGCATCAAACGGTGTCTGCGGGGGGTCCCAGGTTTCGAATGAGTTCATGACGGTTGTCAGTCGCGGATGCGACAACGGGTAGTTGCGCAAATCGATGGCCACGACGTTGTAGCCGAGGCAGGCGAGGGAGAATGCAACAGGGCTCTCGGTACAGCCGAGGTCGAGAACATGGGCGCCGGGTTTGAGGCCGATCATGCTGGCGTAGACGAAGGGCAGCTCGACAATCCGCTCGTTCACCTCCCGAATGACTGCGCCGCCGATCTGGTGCTCGATGTTGAAAGGCCAGTTGAACCAGACTCCTGCCTGGGCCTTGAAACCCCAAGGCCCATCGGCATAGTTCAGGAAGGCGGCTTGCGATTGGCTCAAGTCGCTGATCTTGGTCACCCGGGCCGGGTCCATATCGGACCGCAGACGATCGAGCTCTGCTCGGAGGTCCTCAAGAGACTGTCGAGCCAGGAGCGAATGGTCAGCGACATCCCGCAGCCTGTGTCCGGTATAGGCGCTGAGTTCAGCATGGGTCTCACCGTGGCGCTTGATCAACACCTCGAGCTCATTGAGTCGACTGTTGATCTGGCTGCGCTGGGATGTTGCCTCTTGGTTGTTGCCGGGGCCGCGAACCAGGTGATTGACCTCCAGCCAGATCATGTTGAGCTGATTCATGAGCTCGTCTCGGGAAACGGAGCCCGATTCGGCGGCCATGATCGCGCGTTCGACCATGACGCCCAGTTCGCGGGTCTGATCGATGCCAACCGCGACGGCATCTGTCGTGGGTTGCCACAGGCGCCGGAGCACACGGACAAATGGTCGGAGGAGGCTCTTCAGGAAGCTGCGCATGATGTCATCTCCTCTGGCTGTGCAGAACGATCAGGTCCGGGATCGATCAAGATACAGATCGCTCACGGCTCGCGCCATCAGCGCATCCATCGAGGGCGAGCTCAGCGGGCCGCCTGGCTCTATGCGGCGTATCTCGAAGCCCAGCTCTCTGAGTTCGATGATGAAGTCGCTGGGCGGCAGGGTCGCAGCGACAAGCGACGGGGCGAACTCGATAAAGAGTTTGATGTGAGGGTTCTCGCGCAGGACCCGGTCGGCTCCTCTGATGATGAGGGGTTCGGATCCCTGTGTGTCGGATTTGATGACATCGACTCGGGTCCCTCGGGGCAACAACTCATCGAGCGATGTTGTGCCTACCTCCAATGGTCGTATCTCGTCCTGTTCGAACTCTTCGAGAGCGGAGTGGCTGAGACCGATTCTCTCCCTGAGGGAGTCCAGCAGAGACGATCCGTGGAGCCGGGAGTAGACCAAGAGGGTGACGGTGGTTGTGTGGGAGTGGGCGGCTTTGGGAGTCACGGTGGTGATGTTGTCGTAGCCGTTGATGCGGATGTTCTCTTTGAGGTAGGCCACCATGTGGGGGTTGGGTTCGATGGCATACATGGTTCCGGTAGGTCCGACGATTTCGCCGGCAAGAACCGTGTAGTAGCCATAGTTGGCTCCAATGTCGATCACGGTGGCGCCAGGAAACAGCGAAGCGCGGAAGAGTCGGGATTCTTCGAGTTCGAAGTAGCCGTCACGGATCAACACGGGTGATGTGGAGATATCTTGTGGATCCACGATGAGGGCTTGGCCCCAGATCAGCTCGGTGAGGAAACGGCGGTCTCCCAGATAGGCCGTTGTTCTCGATGTGCCTCCGAATTCGAGTGGAGCGTGGGCTTCCAAGAAGGCAGCCCGTAGTTGATGGAGGCGGTTGTGTATCACATCAACCGATGCGGTGTCACCCGTGAAAGGCATCTCGTGTTTGGAAAACACCACCATGCCGCTCGAACCAAAGACTGGATGCATTTCGCTGATCACACGCTCGTAGAACGACCGGTCCTGACCTTGCATCGACTCGGCTTCCAACACCACCCAGTCGTATTCCTCCCAGGAACGGAATCGTGCCGTATCGGCATCAACCGTGCCGTCAACGGTCACCCCAGGCGAACTCACCACCCTGCCCATATCCGACACCGCCATAGCCAAAAACTCACCCACCAACACGAGCTCCCCCTGACCATCCGTACACGCGTACCCAGGGTTCCCGTTGCACGAAAAGGTAAGAATCAGCCCATAGAACGAGGCTCATTCCGTGGGCCAGAAGTGACCTTTTCGTTGAACGGGAACCCTGGGTACGCGGTGTCACCTGGCTACTGGGTTTGTGTGTCTCGGCCCAAGAGCGGGTCGTCGCCGGAGTAGAGATCGTTGATCGCGTTTCCGAACTCCGCCATGATCGTTCTGCGTTTGATCTTCAAGGAAGGTGTCAGCATGCCACCTTCGGGAGTCCATTCCTCGGTGCCGAGGATGAAATCCCGCACCCGCTCGTAATGCTTGATGTCGCGCTGGGCGCGGTTGATCTCCGTCTTGAACAGGTCGATCACGCGTTCGTCGGCGATCAGCTCTTCGCGGCTGGCAGCGCCGAGGCCGTTTTCGGCCGCCCACTGCCCGAGGTACTCGAAGTCGGGGATGATCACGGCGACATTGAACGGTCGCTGTTCCCCGTACACCATCGCCTGGGCGATGTACCCCGACAACATCAGGGTCTCCTCGATGGGTGACGGCACGACATATTTGCCGTTCTCGAGCTTGTACTGCTCTTTGATGCGCCCCCGGATGTAGAGGTAACCGTCGGCGTCGATGTGGCCGAGGTCACCGGTGCGGAAGCCGCCGTCACCGGTGAACACCTCTGCGTTCGCCTCGGGGAGGTTGTAGTAGCCCTGCATGACATTTGGGCCGTGGATCACGATCTCCCCGATCTCCTTGTCGCCGGTCACATCGGTGTCGATCGTGACCGTGACACCCGGGATCGGTCGCCCGACCGATCCGACCCTTCTCGCCCCCTTGACATTGCAGGTGGCGATCGGACTCGTCTCGGTGAGCCCGTACCCCTCGTACACCACGATCCCGACCGCTGAGATGAACTCGGCGACCTCGGTCGAGATGGCGGCACCTCCGGAGAACGCATATCTGACCTTGCCGCCGAACCGATCCCGCACCTTGGAGAACACCAGCCTGTCGAACAGCGCACTCTTCAACTCGACCAAACGACTCGTCGTGCCGCGCCGTTCCATCTCCGACCGCTTGTGCGCATTGGCCATCGCGGCGTTGAACATGCGTTCCTTGATTCCGCCTTCGGACTCCATCAGCTTGTTCAACCCGTCATACACCTTGTTGAACACCGTCGGGACCGCGACGAGGAGGGTCGGCTGGATCTCCGGCATGTCGCGGATGAGGGTCTTGGCCGTGGTGAGACCCGTCGATGACCCGAAGAAGATCAGCGCATGGAGCTCGACGGTCTGACCGAACGAATGGGCCCACGGCAGGAATGACGCCGAGCGGTCCTCCTCTTCGAGCGGAAAGATCTCAGCGACCGCGTTCAGATTCGACGCGATGTTGGCATGCGAGAGCATGACTCCTTTCGGATTCCCCGTTGTTCCCGAGGTGTAGATGAGCCCGGCGAGGTCGTCGGGTCTGACCACGGCAGCGGTCGCGGGAGCGTCTGCCCCGCGGGCGAGGAGTTCGAGATAGTCGATAGCGTTACCACCGGCCGGGTCGTCGATGACGATCAGGGTCTCGAGTGATGCGATGTCATCCTGGATCTCCTCGATTTGGGCGCGGATGCCGTCGGTCGCAACAAAGGCGACCTTGGCGCCGGAGTCCTCGAGGATGTACTTCCAGTCCTTCTGCGTCTGGGCCTCGTACATCGGAACCCACGCTGCGCCGAGGCCATAGGTCGCATACGCCCCGACGGCCCACTCGGGCCGATTGTCCGAGATGATCGCAACGCGGTCCCCGGCTCCGACGCCGAGGGAGGCAAGGCCCCCTCGCGCCTTGTCGATGGCTTCGCCGAATTCGCGATAGGTCATCCAGTCCCATGAACCGTCCGGTGTTCGCTGGCCGAAGAGAGGGTTGTCAGGGAACGCAGCCACGCTCTGCGCGTACAGTTCGGCGAGCGTCGTGATCTCCGATGGCATGGTGGCGTCCTTTCCTGCGGGTGTGGGCTTGAGCCTACCGAACCGGAGGTCGTGTGGAATGGCGAAACGCCGATACCATGCCGAGCATGGAGGGTTCTGAGTCACTCGGACGGCTCATTCGGGAGTCCCGATTGCGTCGCGGGATGTCGCTCGGTCAGCTGGCCTCAACAATCGGCAGATCCTCATCGTCGGTGCGTCGTTGGGAACGCGACGAGGTGGCACCCGCGATTGCGATCATGCCGAGGCTCGCTGAAGCGCTTCAGATAGATGTCGCCGATCTTGAGGCGAGGCGCTATCCCCAATACGGTGAGGACGATTCCGACCAACACACCGCCGGAGGTGATCGAACGGGCTCGACCATCGAACAGGATGCCGTTCCCTCGCGCCAGCCGGCACCGGATCGAGAGGTCGAGCGGGCCCCGGTGGGGTTCTTCGGAGAGCTGTGGAACACCGTCTTTGCCCAGCGGGAAGCGTGGATCCCGTGGGTGCGGGGGATCGCTACGGCTGTCCTTCTCGTGATCATGTTGGTCATCCTGGTGTGGGCTGTCGGCGGGTTGTGGGACGGCATCAAGGAGATCTGGGATTCGTTCGATGCCGAAACAGCGCTCGGTTGACAGGGACCATCGCGCCCGCCCAGCTGGGGTCTACCCGATGTGAAGTATCGGGTCGCGGTGCGTACCGTTTCGGGGATGCGACGGATCTTGTGCCTTGTCGCCCTTGTTGCCGTGGTCGGTACGGGCTGTGGGTCTGACACTGAGCCCCTCATCGGCCTGCGGGTGTCGTCTGACACCGCGGTCGGCGACAGCCGTCTGCTCTTCGCCGTCAACGAGGTCGACGGTACCCGACGAGGCTCACCTTCTGAGGTGGTGACGGTCACGGCGACTCCGCTCGAGGACCCTTCGCGCCACGAAACGGCAACGGCGGTGTTCACCTGGATCGTCGAGGGTGCCGTTGGCTTGTATCGCGCGACGATCCCGTTCGATCGAGCAGGTTTGTGGCAGATCGACTTCGCGATCTCGACTGACGAACCGACGGAGCCGTTTCTCGTCGATGTGCAGCAGTCCCCGGTTGCGGTCGGCATTGGTGAACCAGCGCCGCTCGTTGCCACATCGACACTCGCCGACAGCCCGATCGATCAGATCACCACCGATGAGCATCCCGAGCCGGCGTTGTACGAGCATTCGCTCGACGAGCTGCTTCGGAATGGTCGCAAGACCGTCGCGGTCTTCGCAACGCCAGCCTTCTGCGTTTCTGCCGCCTGTGGCCCGTTGCTCGACCAAACCAAGACGGTCATGTCATCACTCCCCGATGTCGACTTCGTTCACATCGAGGTCTATCTGGGGTTTCACGAGCAGGGATTCGTTTCTGATGGAGACCATCTCTCCCCTGCGGTGACGGCATTCGGCCTGCTGAACGAACCGTGGATCTATGTCATGGACGAGGAGGGAATCGTGATCGCACGCATCGAAGGCGTCCTTGGCGATGGTGAGCTTGAATCGATTCTGAACGCATCGTGATCGCGAGGACCAAACGATGGTCGCGGGTCGGGTGTCTGCTCTTTGGCTGCATGCTGTTGGTGGCGGCGTGCGGCAACGCCGATGACGAATCGGAGCACACCGTTTCTGGCATCGTGACCGAGGTCACGGGCGATCTCACCGTGGTCGAGTCGTTCGTGGTCCTCGACGACGATGGCGACAGCCACCTGTTCCGTCCCGCTCCCGGTTTGTTGTTCTATGGGGGACCGCTGATTCATCTGCGGGATCATGTGATCACCGCGCAGCGGGTCACGGTCACCTTCGAAGAGTCGCCTTCAGGCGAAATGACCGCGGTGCTGATCGAGCACGAATCTTCCGATGACGAGCATCATGCGCCAACTCTGGACAGTGGCGACGCCCACGGCATCGATGTTGATGCTTGAGATGACCGGCAGCTGGGCCGGAATATGGCCGCGGTCTCAGCGTGCGAGCAGCTCCGGGTCCTCCGCGGGTGCAGATGGCCGCGCAAGGATATAGGAGAACCAGGCGACACCCGCGCCGGCGATGAGCCCAGCCACCGCGGTGAGCACCACGAAATCGGCGACACCGATCACGGCGTTGCCCTCCGTGATCGAGCCGAGGACGGTGATACCCAGTGGATACACGACCATGGCGATGGTCGCTCCGATCACGGCACCCAACGACACGATGATCGCGCCGGGGGCCGAGGGCGTCCCCGGATCAATGACGCGGGAGGCGGTTCGTGTGACCGTTGCGATGAGCGCACCCCCGGCGAGGCCTGCGAGGATCACCATGATCCAGGTCGCAGACGCCGACGGAGCGAAGGTGGGGACCACATCAGCTCCGTCGAGTTCGGTCATCAGCGTTCGGACGGCTCCTGATGCTGCGACGAAGGTGAACAGGGCCAGCGCAATGACAACACCCGTTACCGCGCCGATGACGAGGGACATCGTGTAACTCGGCTTCATGGCGGCGAGTGTAACGGCGTTACGGTTCGGCGAGGCTCTCAGCGGGAACAGACATCGGGTGCGTAGATCCCGATGACCCGATCGTCGGGATCCTCACCTTGCACCGGCCCCCACAACAGGACGGTCCCGGACGAGCTCGTGACCGTGAAGGTGGAGCCGAGCTTCGGGTTGGTGCCGAAGGTGACTACCTCACCCGAGTAGATGTCCTGCAGATCTCCGACGGTGTCGCCGATCTTCAGTCCGCTCAGCGTCGCGATCTCCGACGGCGGCGACTGGATGTCTCCGTAGTTCAGGTCGTTGCGATAGCCGTTGAAGATCTCCTGGCCACCTGTCTTGGTGACGATCGCGGCGAAGGTCTCGAAGGTGAGAATCCGCTCAAGGTCACCGGCGCAGACTCCCCATTGGTCGGTCGAGGTCTGCCATCCGGTATCGACAGGATCCCCGAAGGAGGCAACGAGCCGGCCGATCGCGACATCGGCGTCCGTACCGAACACGATGTCGGGAATGTCGTTGTCGTTCACGCGCAGTCCGTCGGTCTTCATCTTCAGGTCCTCGGCGGGGATCGGCGGGTCAACCGGTGCATAAGGATCCGTCGACGGGAGCGTGGTTGGCGTCGTGGTCGTGGTGTCCGTGCCGTCCCCAAGGGTTGTCGTGGTCTCCCCGCCAAGCGTGGTCGTGGTGTCACTCGGTGCCGCGGTTCCCTCATCGGACCCGAACAGTTGGAAGACGGCGACGGAGAGCGCGACCAGGAGAAGGCCGACGATGAGACCGGTCAGAAGCGGTGTTCCGGGTGGCTGCCCGGGCGGGGGAACTCGTGGCCCTGCCGGTGCCGGGTCCGTTGGTGCCGGCGCGGGAGCAGAGAAGTCGCCGTACGGGTCGGTCCAGCCTGGCGGGTTGTCGAAGGGATCCCTCGGGTCGCTCACTCCATCGGTCCTTGTCGGGTCTGTGGCATTGTATGTCGGTTCGCCCGATGTGCACCGGAATCGACGATCATGGATCCTCGGTGGGCAGTTGGTTGCCGTACTGCGCGGCGATGATCTCGGACGGTTCAGTGGTCGCGATCAGAATGGATTGGTTCGTCGGTGAACGCGAGAGCCGGACCGGAATCTCGAGACGGTTGATCGAAGCGATGTCGATATCGCGGACGGACCATGCGAGGCCGATGGCGTCGGTGAGGCTGAGGGTGTCGGAAAGAACGAATGCGTCCGAGAGGGCAGCCACCGTGTCGGTGAGCTGCTTCGGAGTCTGAAAGGACTTGATGCGCTGGGCGAGTTGGAGGATGACATCCTGCTGATGCGTGTTGCGCATCAGATCACCCCGACCGGGAACACTTCTCCAAACACCGTCGCGGTATTCCTCGGTCTTGCGGGACCGGACCCACGACAGCGCCTGGGCCCCGTTGGCGTCCGTGCATCCGGCCGGGAGGTCGAGGCTGGCTTTCGGATCTCGCACCGCATGGTCAACGCAGATTTCGATACCTCCGACGGCATCGATGATGTCGACGAATCCCTCGAAGGTGAACTCGGCGAAGTGGTCCACATCGATGCCGGTCATGTCCGAGACTTGCACAGCGAGCAAGGTGCCACCGTTGATCCCCTTCGATGGGCATCCCCTCACCAGGGTGTTGATGCGGCCCTTGCTGCGTGTGCACGGATTGGTGACATACAGGTCACGGGGAAACGACATCATGAACGGGTCGGCTCCGTTGGTCGGGAGGACGAGGTACAGGATCACATCCCCGGCACCGGAGTCCGCATCGCCGCCGATGAGCAGCATCGTGACGAAGGCCTCGTCGGGGAGACCAACCGTCGTCGTGACTTGGCCAACTGGTTCTGCCGAAGGGGAGGAAGTCGAGGTGGTCGTGTCGTCGATGTCGACGAGCGCCGAGCGTGCATCGTGGAGCGCAAAGGTCTTGCGGTCGATGTCGTTCCACGACGCCCACACTTGCGCCCCGGTGACGATCCCGTAGCCGAGGAGGAGAGCAATCGTCCCCGCGAGGACATGGGCCACGAGCATCCGCCCGCCGAGGGTCGTTCCGCTGCTGATCGACATCACACCGACCGCGGCAGCTCCCACCACGGCTGCCGACACCGCCGCGGCGACGACGAGGACAGGGGTGGTCGACAGCGTGAGCAGGAACACGAATACCACGATGGTGACGATCGCAAAGATCGAGGTTTGGGGGTTCACGACGCGTTGCAGCCGCCGGCGTCTGGCGTGGTGCATGTCAGGAGCTCCCTTCGGGGAGCGTCCCCTTGTAGAAGTCTTCGATGACCTCGCGCGGCGGTGTCGTCCATACGAGGATCGACTGGTTCGACGGTGACCGTGAGAGCTCGACCGGGATCTCGATGCGGTGGATGTCCTCGATGTCGATACCGCGCATCGACCAGGCGAGCGAGATGGCATCCGAAAGGCCGAGGGTGTCGCTCAGTGTGAATGCATCGGCGACGCTCGAGACGATCTGCGTCAGCGCCTGGGGCGAGTCGAAGCCCTTCAACTCCTTCGCGAGCTCGACGATGACATCCTGTTGGTGCTCGTTGCGCATCAGGTCGCTTGTCCCTGGCATCCGGCCCCACACACCATCCTTGTAGCGCTCCGTCTTGCGGGACCGGACCCACGACAGCGCCTGGGTTCCGTTTGCCGTGGTGCAGCCTGCCGGGAGGCGGAGTTGCGCTTCCCCAAGATCCCGCACATCGTAGTCACCGACGCAGATCTCGACGCCCCCGACGGCGTCGATGATGTCGACGAATCCTTCGAAGGTGAACTCCGCGAAGTGGTCGACATCGATGCCGGTGAGGCGCGAGATCTCAACGGCGAGCAGCGTCGGCCCGTTGATGTCCTTTTCGGGGCACCCGTGCGACAGGGCGTTGATTCGGCTCTTCGTGCCGGTGCACGGGTTGGTGACATACAGGTCACGGGGAAACGACATCATGAACGGATCGGTGCCGTCGGTTGGCCGGACGAGGTACAGCAAGACATCGCTTGACCCCGAGTCTTCGTCGCCGCCGATGACGAGGAACGTTTCGAACATCTCGGGGGATTCGGTGTCAGGTGCCGGGTCCGGTGCTGTCGTGTGAGCTCCATCGACGGCAGGCAGCGCCCCCGGGTTCACCGTCGTCGTGGTTGCATCGAGGGCGACATTGGCGTCGGCGAGTGAGAACTCCTCGCGGTCGATTCCGGCCCACGCAGCCCACAGTTGCCCGCTCGTGAAGAGCGTGAACGCCGCAGCGAGGAGCACCGCCATGGCAACCGTCCGGATGATGAGGGACTTCCAAACTGACCCGAGTGGCGTCATGACGCGTTCGGACCGGTTGGTGATATAGGCCAGGACCGGCGCACCGATGTCGGCGAGTCGTTCCCCGGTCGCGACGGTTGTTGCCGGGTCTGCCTTGGGGGAGACCACGAGCACCGAGCCATCCGCGTGCGCTGCGAGGTGCGGAGTCGTATCGGACCAGCCAACAGGAGGAGCATCGATGATGATCAAATCCGCCGTTGCCGCCATCGTGTCGATGGCGGCGCCCATCTCGGGCCCCGCGAGAAGTGCTTCGTCGTCCATGGGTCCTCCCGGTGGGATCACCGGGAGCCGCACATCAGTACTCACCGTGAGGAGGCGGGCGACCTGGGGGAGCGTTGCCGTGCCATCGGCAAGGCTTGAGAGACCGGGCTCAGGTCCCGTCGAGAGGAATCGGGATGCTCCGTGACAGGTGAGGTCCGCATCGATGAACACGACGCGTCGTCCGAGACGGCTCGCCGCGATTGCCGTGTTCAGGGCCACCGTCGTGGTTCCCCAGCCAGGGACCGGGCTGGTGAAAAGGAGAATCTGGCCGGTTGTGCGTTCCTCGAGGCCTTGCGCCGCGAGGCGGTACGCGGTGGCCGCGTCCCCGTCGCCGATGGCAGGGGCGAGTGCTTCGTGGGTCGGAATCGGCCCGACATCGGGGAGGTTCGTCAGGACGGTCGCGAGCTGGCGGTGTCGTGCGACTGACGACAAGGACCACCAGATCAGTCCGCCAGCGAGTGCTCCTGCTCCGATGGCGACCGCGACCCCGAGGTTGGTCGATACGATCGTCGACACCAGGATGAACACTGCAACCGCGGCGACGAACGACAGCATCGTTGGCGCGTTGAAGATCCGACGGCGAAGACGGGGGGTCGAAGACGGTGTTGTCTCGTTGCTCATGTCAACCAGACCCAAGAGTACTTGCCCGGGTCGCCACGGGCCCTACGGGCAAGGTGTCGGGGAGTAGATTCCCACCACGGTGCCGTCGTCATCGGTCGATGTGACGGGGCCCCACAACAGGAGCTCGCCACCGTCGACCAGCCGAAAATAGTTTTGCGCGTCGATCACCTCGAAGGTGACCGTGAACGAACCGTAGGTCGACTTGAGCTGTTCGACCGTGTGTCCGACTTCGAGACCCGACAGCGTTCTGAGGACCACATCGGTGGTTCCCTCGTCCCGGTCCTCGTATCGGTAGGACACGAAGGACGCATCCGACTCCCAGCCATCGAAGACGGCGCGCAGTGGTCCCCACTGGAGCCAGTATGCCTCCTCCGGCTGACACAGGTCGCTGTCACCTGCGGCGTCCGGAGTTCCGATGCTTGCGACGAGCGTGCCCGCCACTTCGTCGATCGGTGTTCCGAACGCGAGCTCTCCGATACCCGCGGCCTTGAGCGGAAGCTCGGTGAGCGCGATGCTGTTGCCGTTGCCTTCCCAGTCCGAAGCCGCGGGATACGGGACGGTGGTCGTTGTGGTCGATGAGCTCGTTGTCGTGGTAGCCCCGGTTGTTGTCGTGGTGGAGGACGGCGACGATGTTGTCGTGGTCTCGGGTGCAGCGGCGACGGTGGTGGGTGTTGGGGAATCCCCTCCGAACCAAACGAATCCCCAGAACGCAGCAACGGCAGCGAGCAAAGCGATCGGCAGCAGCCACACCGCCTTCGAACGGGTCGGTTCTGGCGGCAGGGTCCACTCGTCCATGCCGAACTCGCCGGTGTCGTGAATGGGCACAAGCGGCGGAGGCATCGCATCGGCTGTGTCGGCCGCGGCAACCTCTTCATCGGCCGGTGTGGTTGATCCGGCGGGGGGAGGGACTTGTTTGGGGGCAGCGTCGCTGGGTGGTTCCACTCGGACATCGATCCAGGGCTTGCCGCAGGTGGGGCACCGGGTCTCGTCCGCTGGCCGTGGGGTTCCGCAATGAATACAGATGGGGAGGTTCGAGGATGTCCGTGGCATCGGCGTCAGGATAAGGCGTGCCCATGCAACCGCACGGATTTGGACACGGGGGATCGGTGTTTGCTGGTCGGCCGGAGATCCTCAGCGCTCGATGCCGGATCGGTGATCACCCGGTCGGGTCGGGTCTCGCGGTGGTGTCCTCACGATCCGGGGCTGGATCGTGTCCCGGTGAAGGTGGCGACGGCGGCGAGGGCGAGATAGGTCGCACCCGCTCCGATGCGGGCAGTTCGAGCCGCGTGGGGTCGCCTTCGCAGCAGTCGCCCCAAGTGTCCACCCGCGAACGCATAGGCACTGTCAGATACGACGCCGACAGCGATGAGGGTGACACCGAGCACGATCGTTTGTGCGGCGGGGTTCGCCGCTGCGGTGTCGACGAACTGGGGGAGGAACGCGAGGATGAAGATCGCGACTTTCGGGTTCAGCATGTTGACGATCACGCCCTCGGTGAACACTCTGCGCAAGGCGGTTGGATCCCGGGTCTCCGTCGTGAACACGGTGTCATCCATTCGGATGGTTCGGATGCCGATCCAGGCCAGGTAGGCAACACCAACCCACTTGATGGCGTTGAACATGGCGACGGAGTTCGCAAGGACAACCGACAGTCCAGCAGCGGCTCCGAGCACATGTACCCCGGTGCCGATGTTGACTCCGAGCGCCGAAACGATGCCTGCCGTGCGTCCTTGGCTGATGCTGCGGGTCAGGATGTAGATGACCGCCGGTCCGGGGATGATGACCAGCACGAACGACGCTGCAGCGAACAGGGCCAAGGTCCGGGCGTCGGGCATCGTGTGAGCATAGAGAACCCGCCCGGTCCGGCTCGAGGGCCGTCCACGGCTCGGGGGCGTGACGGTCGCATGTGCAGGTACCACATGGCCGTTCCTACCTTCCGACCCACGAGATTGTGGGTTCACAAGACCCGCTTGCTGTGTGATAGTGGTCAAGCGGCACGGGCTGGTGCCCCGTTTGCCGATCGGCCAGGACATGACGAGCGCCGACCGTCGAGTCACCTTGGAGGATGTGGATGACGACAGGTTCCAAGCCGCGAAAGGCGATCGTCGACAAGGCCGAGCGCGAGCGTGAAGAGGCCAAGGAGCGCATGGATCGCGACACCTTGAGCCGGACACTCAGGGATCGTGACCGTTCGAAGCTCACCGACGATCGCGGAAGGCTCACAACCGATCTCGTCTCCCAGTACCTGACCTCGATCGGCGAGTTCGAGCTCCTGACGGCCGAAAACGAGGTCGACTACGCGCAAAAGATCGAGGCTGGCCAGGCCGCTGCTGAGCGTCTCGATGCCGGCGATTACAAGACGAAGGCCGAACAAATCCTGCTCAAGCGCCAGGTCCGGCGCGGTGGCGAAGCGAAGGACGCGTTCCTGACGGCGAACCTCCGACTCGTTGTGGCGAATGCTCGCCGTTACGCGAACACATCCGGTATCGACTTCCTCGATCTCATCCAGGAAGGCAACCTGGGTTTGATCAGGGCAGTCGAGAAGTTCGATTGGCGAAAAGGGTTCAAGTTCTCCACCTATGCCACATGGTGGATACGCCAGGCCATCACGCGTGCCATCGCCGACAAGTCGCGCACCGTTCGCATTCCGGTGCATCTGCACGACACCCTCGCAGCGGTGCGTGCCGCGCAGGCGTCGCTGAAGGCCGAGCTCGGTCGCGACCCGAAACCGGACGAGATCGCAGAAGAAGCCGGGGTCGAGGTCTCCAAGGTCGAGCTGGCGCTTGCTGTTGCGGACACGGTTTCCCTCGAACAGCCGATCGGTGAGGATGGAGCCCAGCTCGGCGACTTCATCGAGGATGAGGACGCCGCGGACCCGGTCCGTGTGACCGAGGAGCTCGACATCGCGAATTCCCTCCGCAAGTCGATCGATCGGCTTCCGACACGCGAGGGTCGCATCCTCGCGCTCCGATACGGGTTCTACGACGGGATCCCCCGCACGCTCGAAGAGATCGGCGAGGAGTTCAACCTCACGAGGGAGCGAATCCGTCAGCTCGAGAAGCTCGCCCTGTGTCGCCTCCGGCACCCGAGCTTCGGCATCCGCGAACAGGACCTGATCTGATCGCCAAGCATCACCGCTGATCGATCACTGCAATCCGTCGCACCACGGCTGCCGCTCATCGCGTCGCCCGCCTTCTGACCCACACGACCTTGATGTCCGTGACGCGGATATCGTCCTTCTCGAGACCGACCGAAATGCGCCCGATATCTGTTGCCTTCGCATCCCATTCGGCGTCGATCTCGGCACAGGCATTCTCCATGTCGATCGTCAGGTCCTCGTACTCGTTTCGCTTCGCCTCGATCTTGCTTCGTGCCCGTTGCGCACGATCCCGCGCCTGACGAACCCGCGAGTCTGAGCGTCTCGTGCGGCCCCGCAACAGCAGGTCCATGCCGAGGTCGATGATGGCGGACCGCTGTTCATCCTCGGCGGCCTGCGCGGCGAGGTCGGCGTCCGCGACGGCGGAGTCATAGGCTCGCTTGACCTTGCGGAGCGTCGCCTCATACCTCTTGACAACGGTTGCCTTCTTCTCGTCAGCGCGATCGTCGGCGGTTGCCTTGCACCGTGCCAGAAAATCTGCTTGGGATTCTCCGGGTCGTGACACGAGATCGACAGCGCGGTTGCGTTCCAGTTCGAGCGATTCGTTGGCGTCGAGATGTCGCGTGATGTTCGACACGAGATCGTCGAAGAACCGGGACTGCGAGATCGGGATCTCTGCCGAGTCGAACGGTATGGCAGGATCAGGATCGACGAAGTCCCGCTCGTCATGATCGACGACGACGACATCGGAGGGGTCATCGACGCCGCTGTCCGTGACGATCGCTTCCCACATCTCGATGTGTTCGAGTCCGATCCGTGCTTCGTCGAACCGCATCTCGACGGTCACCGCGAACACCGGTCGGTAGACATCGCCCGCTGTGTCGTCTCCGACGCGTTCGCGCCACGGTGCGGCTGGATGGATCGCGAGCGAACGGACGCCCTCGGCGACCTTCGGGGGCGACGGCGATGACGGTTGAGCCTGATCACTCAACGCGGCGGCGGGCGCGTCGGCCCGCTCGGTCGTCTCCTTGAACCGGCCGACCTCTTCGCGCGTCATCGGGCCGCGCAGGTACGACATGGCCCAGCGCGTCGTGATGACCGTTGGAGCTGGCTCTCTCGTGCTGTGCATCACAAACCCTCGCTTCGGGAGGCTTGAGATCGTCGTGTCCATCGCTTCGGTATCGATCGCGCCCGATGCGGTTGTCAGGGCCTCGATGATCCGGGCCTTGTCGCGTTCGGTCTGGAGTCGCCCAATGCACCAGGTCCCTGCGTTCGACATTGCCTTGTAGTCGAGATCAACCGGATTCTGGGTCGACAGCAACACGCCGACACCGAACGCCCGCGCCTGTTTGAGCAAGGTGAGGATCGGCTTCTTGGCAGGTGGCCGGGCGCTTGGCGGCACGAACCCGAACACCTCGTCCATGTAGGCGAGCGCGCGAAGATTGCTGCTCCCTGGTTGGGAACGCATCCAGGTGACGAGCCGGGAGAAGACCATTGTCGTCACGAATTGGCGTTCGGTCTCCGTAAGGTGCGCGAGGTACATGATCGCCGCTCGGGGCCTTCCGTCCTTCCACAGGAGCTCTTCGATGTCGAGATCGGCGCCGGTCATCCAAGCGGCGAACGAGGGGGAGGCGAGGAGCGCATTGAGCTGCATGGCGAGCTTCATGCGGTCACGCTCAGGGAAGAACTGGTCCACCTCGAACACACCGAGCTTGCGCATCGGCGGATCGGCGATCTGGGTGATGAGGGCGGCCAGATCCAGTGTTGTCCCGTCGCGCCAGGCACGCTCGACGAGGTTGGCGACGAGGATGTGCTCTCGTGATGACACCGGATCGGTGTCGATACCGACGAGGCCGAGAAGACCCGAGGCGAATCCCTCGATCTCGTCGCGGATCGCTTCGGCTTCGGTGTCCCACGACAGGTCGGGCGGCCGCAGGTCACCGACGATGTTGACCGGGTTCGCTGCTTCGGACCCGGGCGTGTAGATCGTCATGTCGGCCTGTCGGCGCAGGTGAGCGATCGCTGCCGTGTCGAGCCCCCATGTCCCGAGTCGCTCCCGCCACATCGCAGCCTCAGCGGACGCTTTGTCCGTACGAGAGATCCCTTCCCTGTTCGCTGCCGCCTCGTCGATCCAGGGCTCGAAATCCGAAGGCGCGAGGTCAGGGAAGGTCAAGAGAAGATTGGTCATGTCCCCTTTGGGGTCGATCACAAGGGTCGGGATCCCCGCTTTGAGCGCCTCTTCCAGGAAGACGATTCCGAGGCCGGTCTTCCCCGAACCGGTCATGCCGACGATGACGCCGTGGGTGGTGAGATCGGCTGGTTCGTAGGCGTAGGACGCGCCCTCGACCCGTTCTCCGTGAGCATCGATGGGCGCTCCGAGATAGAAGCTCATGCCGGTCGATCGTAGTCGTCGGCCACGGGGCACCGTGTCCCCGGGGGAACGATCACAGGCGGGTGCGATTGGTAGGCTTGCGCCGTCGTCGATAGGACACCGTGTTCGCCGTTCGCTACCCAGCACTCCTCCTCGCCACGGCCGCGTTGGCTGCTGCCTTGATCATTGCGAACTTCGGTTGGTTCGCCCGCCGCGATCTTGCAGACTCGCAGAGGTTCTCCGAGATCGCCGTCGGCGCCCTCGCCGAACCGTCATCGACCGAAGCTATCGCTTCCATCACGGTCGAGCGCTTCAGCGATGGACGGCCCGTGCTCATCGCTGTGAGCCCGCTGCTCGAGTCGGCCCTCGTCGGAATACTTGAGCGGCCCCGTCTCGAGCCGATGCTCGTGTCCGTTGCTGCCCAGCTACACGCGGCGCTGTTCGACGGGCAGGCGGAGGGCATCGTGGTCGACCTCACCGGTGTGGAGGACCTGATCATGGGACCGCTCGAGCGCTTCGCCCCCGAGTTCGCCGCCACCATCGAATCGTCCTTTTTCGCCGAGATCGTGATCGTTGAGCCGGGCTCGCTCCCCGAGCTATCGCCCTACGCGTCGATCGCCCGGCGCATCCTGTGGGGAGCGATCCTGCTGGCCGTGATCCTGTCGGTTCTCATCGTCTTGCTTGCACGGCGGGCAGCGACCGCCACGATGATGATCGGGGGCGCGGTCGCGTTCGCCGGATTGGTGACCTCGTTCGTCCTTCCCGGGGGTCGGAGGGTCGTGATCGAAGCAGTTTCCGACGACCGGGTGGAGGTGATCGTCACGAACATCTTCCACGACCTTGCCGCTGGATTGAGGGCGCAGTCACGACTGTTGCTGATGATCGGCCTTGCCGTGGTCATTGTCGGACTGGTGCTCAGAATCGCGTCGTCACCGTCGCGGCTCGCGACAAGCGACTGATTGCCGCCAGCGTCATGGCCCGGGTGCGATCCTCGCAAAAGGCGCTACCTGACTCCGATCTCGCGGAAGGCGAGCGCGGCTTCGTCGATGACGGTGTCGAAGTTGAGGCCCATGAGGATCACGCCTGATACACCGCAAGAGCTCGCGACGCGGGCAACCTGTCGCGAGGCTTCCCACGCGATGGCGCGGCATTCGGACTCTGAGCCTGCGTGCTTGAGTCGATGCTTGAGACCTTTGCTGGCGGGAACCGCTCCGAGCTTCTCCATACGGCTATTCCACTTGGAGCTGAACGGAGGAATAGCCATAAGGAAGACCGGCGGATCGTCGGGTTGCAGGTCAAGATCGGCGATGTTCGGCTCGACCGTTGCCGGGTCGAGCACCGGGCCGACAACAAGGAACTGTGCTCCCGCGTCGATCCGACGACGCTTCTGCCACGCCTGGAACCGAGTCGGCATCCCGACCTCGAAATCCGGTAGATCACCCTGCAGTCTTCGCAAGTGACGGACGATCTCGTAGTGGTCCGCGAGATGGTCCACCTGGGGCATCGTGTCCCCGATCACCACGAGGAATGACCGGACCCCGTTGCCGAGTGCTCCTCGCACTTCTGACTCGATGGCAAGGATGTTGCGGTCCCGGGTCGATACCACGACGGTCGGGGTCACCGATGGGACATCGTGGGTTACGCGGGCCGAAAAGGCGTACGGCGACACGCGGATCTGGCCGAACACATTGTCCGTGATCAGCACATTGTCCCATGCGCCTTCGAGCAACAGGTGCGACATGTTGGGAAGCTCGGGTGGGTTCACCTCGGCGATCTTCACAAATCGGTCAGCCGATGTCAGCACGCGAATCCTTCGCCTTTCTGGCGATGAAATACTTTGCTTGTCGATGGTGGCAAATGATCGCCGATGTGGTCTGTTCAGGTTGGTATTGGTATCCGGTCTGCGCCCCGACCTTGATCCCGATCCGTGAGGCGTCGAGGAGCTCGGCAACCGTGAGGTTGTCCTCGAGGTCCGGGCACGCCGGATACCCCCACGAATACCTTCCGCCCTGATAGCCCTGTCGAAACAAACCGTGCATGGTCGGCGCGTCGGTCTGCCCGATGCCGAACTCGGAACGCACTCTCGCGTGCCAGCACTCGGCAAGCGCTTCGGTCAGTTCAACCCCGATTCCGTGCAGCTTCAGGTAGTCCTCGTAGCGGTCCTTGCGGAACAGCTCGTGCGCTTCGTCTGAGATCGCTGGACCCATGGTGACGATCTGGAAGGCGGCGACATCGGTGGCCTTGTCCGAGATCGGGCGGAAGTAGTCGGCGATGCACAGCCAGGGAGTTTCCTGTTGACGGGGGAATGACAGTCTGGCGGCTTCGACGGTTCGGTCGGTGTCGCCCCAGATCACGATGTCGTCTCCGTCTGCGCTCGCATGGAAATAGCCGTACACAACCTGGGGATGGAGGAGACCACGCGACTGAGCGCTTGCGACGCGTGCGCGAATCTCGGGCGCCATTCGCTCCTTGAAGGCAGCGTCGTCCTCGCCCTTGTCCGGCCGGTATTGCCACTGGTTGCGCAGCAGCGCGGTCGTGTTGAGGTACTGCGTGATGGCATCGATCGGTATGCCCTTGACGACGCGGGACCCGAGAAAGGGTGCGGGGGGAATGGGTTCGTCGTCAGCAATGTGAGGAGAGCGCCTCGGAACTGTTGCAGGCTGGCGCTTCACCCCCTGAACTTCAGGAATGAAGCGCTCGGGGGCCACAGGCTTTGGGCCGTTGCCGGTGATCCACTCCATTGCAGCCAAGCCTGCGAAAGCATCCTTCCCGTAGATGAGGTCGCCGGCGTATCTGCCGGCCAGGTCCTTCTCGACATAGGATCGGGTGAGTGCGGCACCACCGAGCAGCACCGGGATCGCGTCCAAGCCCCGACGGGTCAGCTCATCAAGATTGTCCCGCATGATGAGCGTGCTCTTGACGAGCAGTCCGCTCATTCCGATTGCATCGGCTCGGTGTTCTTCGAACGCCTCGATCATGTCAGCGATCGACACTTTGATGCCAAGGTTGTGGACGCGGTAGCCGTTGTTCGACAGGATGATGTCGACAAGGTTCTTCCCGATGTCGTGGACATCTCCTTGTACGGTGGCCAGCACGATGCTCCCGCGGTCGGCCGATTCGATCCGGTCGAGGTGTGGCTCGAGGTACCGAACGGCGGCCTTCATGGTTTGGGCGGACCGGAGAACGAAGGGAAGCTGCATCTGTCCCGTCCCGAACAGTTCGCCGACGATTCTCATACCTGCGAGGAGCTGATCGTTGATGATGTCGATCGCAGCACAAGAACCCAGTGCTTCATCGAGGTCGGCTTGGAGGCCTCCTGCGTTGCCGGTCACGATCCGCTTCTCGAGCCGATCTGAGACACCGAGCCCTTCGAGCGGATCAACCGTGTTCGTCTCGGTGGTGACACCTTCGAACATTTCGAGCAAGGCCGCCAGCGGGTCATACTCGGCAGTGCGCCGGTTGTGGATCAGGTCGAGACAGACCGCCTGTTGGTCGGGTGGAATCTCGGTGAGCTGGGTGATCTTGCCTGCGTGGATGATTGCTGCGTCGAGGCCCACTTCCACGCATTCGTGCAGGAACATCGAGTTGAGCACGCGACGGGCTGCAGGCTTGAGACCAAACGACACATTCGACACGCCAAGCACCGTTGCGACACCCGGGAGTTCCGCTTTGATCCTCTGGATCGCCTCAATGGTTGCTACGGCGTCGTCACGAAGGTCCTTGTCACCGGTCGATAGTGGAAATGTCAGCGCATCGAATATGAGATCTTCTGGTGCGAGCCCGTATCGGCTCAGGGCGAGATCGTGGATCCGATGCGCCACTTCCATCTTCCATGCAAGATCGCGCGCTTGGCCGCGCTCGTCGATGAGGAGGCAGATCACCGCTGATCCGTGCTCGGTTGCGAGGCGCATCACACGGTCGAACCGCGAGCCTTCTTCTTCCCCGTCCTCAAGATTCGCCGAATTGAGGACGCAACGGCCGCCGATCCGTTCGAGAGCGGCTCGCATCACCTCGGGTTCCGTGGAGTCGATGGCGATGGGAGCCGTGATCTCGGTTGCGAAGCGCTGTGCGAGCGAGTCGATGTCGACGGTCCCATCTCTCCCGACATAGTCGACACACAGATCCACGAGGTGGGCACCCTCAGCGACCTGACCCTCGCCGATCGCGATGCAGGTATCGGTGTCGCCGTCGAGCATCGCCTCGCGGAACGCTTTCGATCCGTTGGCATTCGTGCGCTCCCCGATGATCAGGATCGAAGCGTCCTGGTGGATCGGGACGGGCGAATAGGTCGAGGACAGCGATGGGATGTGTTCGGGCTGTCGGCTCGCTGGTTCGAGCGGTCGGATGTGCTCGACAAGCGTTGCTATGTACTCAGGTGTCGTACCGCAGCAACCCCCGACGATCCCAACTCCGTACTCGGTGACGAAGGTTGCCAGATGTGACGCCATGTCGCTCGCACCAAGGTCGTAGTGCATTTCCCCGGCGACGACACTCGGCAAACCCGCGTTCGGAATGATGCTGAGGGGTAGGGATGCGTATCTGCTGAGATACCGGACCGCTTCGTACATCTCAACCGGCCCTGTTGCACAGTTCAGACCGATCACATCGGGTCCAAGAGCCTCGATGGACGCGACGGCGGCACCGATTTCGGTCCCGGGAAGCATCCGACCGGTGGTTTCGATGGTGACCTGGGTTTGGATCGGGAGGTCCTGTCGTGCGGTGCGGAGCGCTCGTCGTGCACCGTTGATTGCCGCTTTCACCGAGAGCAGATCGAACTGTGTTTCGATAATGAGGAGGTCAACACCACCATCGATGAGTCCGGAAGCCTCGACCTCGTAGGCGTCGCGTAGCTCGGCGTATGAGATTTGCCCGAGTGTCGGAAACTTCGTCCCCGGTCCGATTGAGCCCGCGACGAAGCGGTCACCGTAGCGGTCGGCTGCGGACCGGGCGATCGTTGCAGCGGCAGCGGCGATGTCGTATGCCCGATCCGCCAAGCCGTACTCGCCGAGCGGTACCGAGAAGGCCCCGAAGCTGTTCGTCTCGACAACATCCGCCCCGACATCGAGGTATGCACAATGGAGGCGATCCACGACATCGGGACGCGTCAGGTTCAGGATCTCGTTGCAGCCTTCGAGATCGGGGCCTCCGAAGTCGTCTGCGGTCAGCTCCTGGCCTTGAAGCCATGTTCCCGTTGCGCCGTCGAACACGACGACGCGTCGGCCAACGGTGTCGAGGTAACTCACCATCGAAGCGCCCCGTGGTGGGTATTGCGCTGTGGCGACGCTGTGGCCATCGCGGTTCCTCTCTCGAAACGCTCATGGCGCATCGAGCGGTGCACCGCCCGTGTCCCATCGATCAGGCATTGGCACCGTGCGTGACGCCGGTTGCCGCGGTTTCATCGGGCCTGTCCCTCCACCGCTCAGGATGAGCGCTTCGTGAAAGGACATTAGCCGCACGGTGCCTGCGTTCGGCGGCGCGACGGTACCGTCAGTTACTCGTTCGTCACGGTGTCGTCGCAGACGAGCGTCACATCGGTATCGGCGGCCTCGGCGGCTGCAACGCCGGACGCTACGACGAACCGCAGCAAATCGCGAGAAGGGCAACGCTTTACGACATCAGCGCTTGTATTCCATACCTTCAACAGGATCGGGGAGGGAATCCCGTCAGATCCTTCGATGGCTCGAAGGCCGAGGTCGGCGACCTCGGCGTCCACGAGGGCGTGGATGTCGAACGGTGTGAGCTGTTCCTGTTCCTCTTGGAGCGACGCGATCGCCTGTTTCTTGCGTTCGGATTGTCGTCGTGACAGGGCGATTGCCCACGCGACGAATGCAACGATGCCTGCGATCACGAACCAAATCACCATATGTGCTACTCCTCGTCCGTGTCGAGCCGCCATCCGCGGTTGATATCGTCGCTGCCCGGCCGTCGCCTGATCTCGATTTCCACGAATTCAAGCAACTCCGATCCCTCGGACACAACCGAACCCGTCTCGCTGGCCGGCACCGCGACCGTCACGCCGGGTGAGAGACCATGCGGAAGCGTCCCGATCGTCGCCGTTCCCGTCCCCGACACGATCACCAGCCGGCGCTCGTGTGGCGACGGCTCAATGCGGTGAGGAGTGGATCCGGCGAGCCGATGCGTTGCCGGGTTCCGGGTGACGCCTTCGACTTCCGGTCGTCCGGCCGCCGTGAGTTCGTCAACGACATCTTTGACTGACTGGGTATCGTCCATCGCGGCGACGAGGACCGCGTCAGCGGTCTCGACGATGACAAGCCGTTCGGTTCCCACAGCTGCGACGAGCCGTGAGTCGGCTGAGATCAGCGAGTTCTTCGCTCCCACGGTGATCACATCGCCCGACAGCACATTCCCGTCGGTGTCGTGGTCGGCGATGTCCCACAGCGATGTCCACGAACCGACATCACTCCAGCCGGGATCGGTGGGAACGACCGCCGCTCTCGCGGTGTGCTCCATGACGGCGTAGTCGATCGAATCACCGGAGATGGCGGAGAACTCGGCGGCTCCGAGCGCGATGCCCGCGGGCGTGTGAACCGAAGCGTCCCATGCGGCCGCAGTTCCAGCGGCGATCTCGGGTGCGTGTTGTTCGATCTCCTCGAGCCAGACCGATGCTCTGAACAGGAACATCCCTGAATTCCAGAGATAGGTTCCGGAAGCGAGGTAGCTCGCCGCCGTTGCCTCGTCCGGCTTCTCCCTGAATTCGGATGCCGTACGGACATCCTCCGTGACACGGTCGCCGACCCGTATGTAGCCGTATCCGGTTTCAGGGCGGCTCGGCGAGATCCCGAATGTCACGAGATACCCCTCGTTCGCGGCGACGACGGCGTGCGTGACGGCCTCAGCGAACGCGGCTTCGTTGCTGATGACATGGTCGGAAGGCAGGACGAGCATGAGGGGATCGGTACCGTCGGTCGTGACTGCGAGGGCGGCAGCGGTGACCGCTGGCGCGGTGTTCCGCCCAACCGGTTCGAGGATGATCGTAGGGTTGTCGATTCCCGCTTCTTCCAGTTCGACAGCGATGGCCCCGGCATGGTCCTCGTTGGTGACAACGACGGGACCCGAACGGCCGAGTGCCTTCGCTCGTCGAGCGGTTGCTCCGATCATGGTTCGGTTCCCGATCAGAGCGAGCAGCTGCTTCGGCCGCGATCGGCGGGATGCGGGCCACATGCGGGTCCCCATCCCACCTGAGAGGATGATGGGCACGATGGGGGATTCGTCGGGGCTCATGGCTCAGGAATGTACCGGCGTTGGTTCGCGAGGCGAAGGATCAGGGACTCGTCTCGTTCCGATGGGGCGTGTCCCTGATCGTCGCGACCAGATGGGCCAGATGGTCGTGCGCGGTTGCGCTGCCGAATCCCGTGATCACATCGCCTGCCCTGATGATCGACTTGCCGTGGGGAACCATTACCGAGGCACTCCGACGGATCGATACGAGCACGCTGTCGGACGGCCACTCGATGTCGGCAACGGTGCGATTCGCCGCAACGGAGTTCTCCGGCACCGAGACCTCGAAGAAGTCGGCGCCTGGCTGTGACCGGATCCGTTTGCGTTCCCGGTACAGCTCACGCCCGGTGGCCATCGACAGTGCCGAGTCATAGGCATCCACCACAGATGCCCTCCGGAACATGCCAACAACCTCCCGTTTGTTGACGGCGGACACGACCGGGAGACGGCCGACACCGAGGGAAGACATGCGTGTGAGGGCGTCCGACACACGAGCGTCGGGTGTGACCGTGATCACATCGGGTGACATTGCTTCGACCACCGTGAGCGACCTGCTCGGCCCGCCCGCATCTGCAATGTCGGACAGGGTGAGAATCCCGACGAGCTCTTCCCGATCGTTGAGAATCGGCGCCCCGTGATGTGATGACACATCGAAGAACTCGGCAGCCTCGGCCAGTGTGTTCCACGGTCTGAGGACCTCATCGAGGGGTTGCATGACCGACCGCACCTCAACGGTGTCGAGGAGGTCGATGTCCTCGTTCTTGGGAAGGGTGATACCGCGTCGCCGCAGCGGCATGGTGTATGCGGAGTCGGGATGGAACCGATCGCTCGCAAAGGTGGCGAGGGCGGCGCCGAGCATCAACGGCAGGACCAGCTCGTAGTTGCCCGTCAACTCGAACACGATGATGACCGAGGTGATGGGCGCTCTCGCGATCGTCGCGAGCGCACATGCCATCCCGACGATGGCAAATGCGCCGGGCTTCAGGTCGCTGATCGTCCAGATGGGCTCGACGAGGATCGCAAAGCCGGCGCCGACCGCACCTCCGATGACAAGACTCGGCATCAGCGAACCGGCGGAGCCGCCTCCCCACCGTGTCAACCCCGAGGTGACCATCTTGGCGACCGCGATCACGAGGAGCGTGATGGCACCGAGGGAGATCTGGTCAGCAGATTCAAGGGCGAGCAATCCTGAAAGGAAATCCCGACCTGTACCGAGCGACTCGGGCCAGAGCACGCCGAGTCCCGCGACGACGACTCCTGCGACGAGCGGCTTGACCCAGCGAGGAAGCGGTCGGGGAATGGTCAGCGCTGCCGTTGTGTCGAGCGTGCGTAGGTACAAGAGTCCGAAGGCGACGGTGAGGACCGCGAGGGCGACATAGAGGGCGAGTTCGGCGAAGCTGCCGAGCTCGTGGGGCGGCGAAGTCAAGAAGAGCTCCTCGCCGAGCAGGAGATGGCTCGTCACGGCGGCCCCGACCGATGCGATCACGACCGCATTGAGGTGGCGGATCGCGTACGAACCGAGGATCACCTCCATCGCGAACAGCATGCCAGCGATCGGTGCGTTGAAACTCGCGCCGATCCCCGCACCGGCACCCGCCGCGACGAGGCTGCGGATCTTGTCGTGATCGAAGTGCGTGTATCGAGCGAACGATGAGCCGATGGCGGCACCGATGAGGACGATCGGGCCCTCGCGTCCTCCGGATCCTCCGGTACCGAGAACCGCCGCCGTCGCGACGGTCTTCGTTGGGACGAGTCGGGTCGGGAGGTAGCCTCCGTGGAGGCTGAGACCGAGCATCGTTTCGGTCACACCGCCACCGGAGATCCCCGGCCCCCAGGTGCGGTTGATCAACCACGAGACCATGATCCCGATGGGGATCGTGACGAACACGACGGCCCGCTCCCAGGTTGCCCAGTTCGACAGTTCTCTCGTCAGCGACTCGACTCCGTCGATCCCCCAGGCGAGGATCGCGGTGGCGAGACCCACCATGATGCCGAGCAGCACCGACGCGAGGAGAAAGGCGGCGGCGCCCCTGCCTTGGAGCATCGTCTGGATTCGCCGGAGAAACCGCTTCACATCGGCACGGTACCGGTCTGGTGTTGCATCAGCACACTTCCGGGAACTCGGATGGGCACTACGGTGTTGTACTGACATGTTCCCACGGAAGTCGCACAGCACGCCCCAATCCGAATCAGCTCTCGAAGGGAGGAAGGACCCTGTTCCGATCAGCGGAATCCACTTCGTCGACGAGTCGTCGATGGTTCCACCCTTCCCTGATGGAACCGAGGTGATCTCGTTCGGCATGGGGTGCTTTTGGGGAGCTGAACGCATCTTCTGGCAGCTCCCGGGAGTCGTCACGACCGCTGTCGGCTACCAGGGCGGTTCGACCCCGAACCCGACCTATGAGGAGGTCTGCTCGGGGAGAACCGGGCACGCCGAGGTGGTCCGGGTTGTCTACGACCCGGCCGAGACACCACTCGAGCTCCTGTTGAAGCACTTCTGGGAGCAGCACGATCCGACGACGCTCAACCGGCAGGGGAACGACAGAGGAACCCAGTACCGGTCCGCCATCTACTGGACGACACCGGACCAGCAGGCCGCCGCTGAGGCTTCACGCGATGCCTATCAGGCCGGGCTGCGCGATTCCGGTTTCGGGACCATCACCACCGAGATCGAACAGGCGGGGCCGTTCTACTACGCCGAGGAGTACCACCAGCAGTACCTCGCCAAGAACCCTGGGGGCTACTGCAACCACGGCTTCTGTCAGATCGCGTACCCGGCGACCTGATCGCACGCTGGCTTCGTTGCGGGCGCCGCGGTGCTGTGGCTAGATGAACATCGTTTGAGCGCCGTCGATGATCTCGATGAAGTCGCTCACATTCAGGATCCCGTCGAGCTCGTCGATCATGTCCTCCTCGTCAAGGTCGAACATGTCCACGGACATCTTGCATGCCCACAGGTGGCACCCCATGTCGGACAGGTGCCGCAAGAACGCTGGCACATCGGGGATATCGAGGGCCTCCATCTGCTTGCGCATCCGGCTCGTTGCCATCGCGGTCACGCCGGGGAGTGGCGTGAGCGCCATCGGCATGTGCGTTGCCGTATTGCCGACAGGCGTGAACTTGAGATGACCCATGGTCTCCTTGTTGATCATGTCCATGCCCCAGAAGGTGAAGAAGATGTGTGTCTCGACACCTTGTTCAAGCGCTCCCGAAGCCATGATCAGCGCGGGGTATGCCATGTCGAGCGTCCCCTTGGAGCACACGAACGCGATCTTGCGACCCTCGTCGTCATCGCCGAAGTCCGGAATGGTGACCGCGGCAGTTTCAGTGGTGGTCATGCATCCTCCTTTCAGATGCAGCCGACCGGCTTGGGAAGTCCGGCGACATACGCCATCTTCCGGGCCGGCTTCTTCGGGAACAGGGTGAACAGTTCCTTGGTCGGTACGGCCCCGACCGTCGAGACCCGGCGCAGGGTCGGGGTCTCGCCGCGCTCCGCGTAGTCCTCCCGGAGGAACTGCAGGACCGCCCAGTGCCGATCGGTGAGTTCATCGATTCCGATCTGGGCTGCGAGCTCTCGCGCAAGCGTCTCGTCCCACTCGTCGTACTCGGTCATGAATCCCTCGGCGTCGATGTGAACCTCGCGGTCCGCTATTGCGGTGATTGGCATTGGGAACCTCCATGTGTGTCGGTGGCGGTCATTGGTATGGCGCTCACGATGGTTCTGTCACCTTTCCCGCCATCGACATCTCGCTCGAGACGGGAAGGTGTCGTCCGGGGAGCAGCAGATGCCAGTACATCCAGCGGAAGGCGAGCTTTCCGAGATGGTTCACCCTCGACTCCTCGAGAAGGGAGAACGGACCGATCCCCGGCACCGGATACTTCCCAGGAAGGGGTTGGGTCTTGTAGTTGAAGTCGATGAGCATCGCCTTGTCGTGACCGGTCTCGATGTAGCAGTTGGCGTGCCCGTCGAATTCGTGGGTCAGCGGAAGGCCAAGGAGATGGTCGACGAAGTTGGGGATGAAGGTTTCCATCGCAAAATGCGCAACTGACCCGGCCTTGGATGTGGGGAGGCTCGCAGCGTCACCGATTGCGAAGATGTTCGGATGATCGGTGGACTGGAAGGTCCCTGGATCGACGCGCACATGGTTGAGTTCATCACCGATGCCTGCGTCGCCGACAAACGGCGCCCCCATGTTGATGGGGACCGTCACAAGGAGGTCGTACGGAACGACGCGCTCGTCGTACGAGATGAGCTGCCGTGCTTGTGGGTCGATCCGCTCGAGGTAGAAGTCGGGCTCAAGGTCGATCCCCCGTTGTTCGAACATGTCGCCCAGCTGTTCGGAAGCGACCGGCTTGGTGAAGACGCTGCTCATCGGGGTGACATACACGATGTCGACCTTGTCCCTGACACCAAGGTCGGTGAAGTGGGCGTCGGCGAGGAAGGCGAATTCGAGCGGTGCCACCGGGCACTTGATCGGCATCTCGATGAGGTTGACCACGAGACGACCTTCCGAGAACTCCGAGAGGGCATCACGAAGTGCCACCGCGCTGTCGAGACGGTAGAAATCGTGGATCGTCCGACCGTATTCGGTGGAATCGAGGCCGGGGGTTTCACTCAGTGTCGGGTGGGTGCCGGTAGCGATGATCAGCTGGTCGTAGCCGAGGACACGGCCGTCGGCGAGGGTGACAGTGCCGCTGTTGGGATCGAGGGCTTCGACAGCACCGCTCACATAGTCGATTCCGTCGCGGAGGAAGTCCGCTGTCGGCCTGACCACATCAGCAGCGTCGTAGGTCCCGAACGGAATGAACAGGAACCCGGGTTGGTAGTAGTGGACAGGATCCTGATCCACCACCGTGATCGGATAGGTCGGCGCGAGCTCCTTACGGAGGAGGTTGGCGGCCATCGTCCCTGCCGTACCTGCGCCCAAGATGAGTATCCGCTGCACGCTGCCATCCCTTTCTGCCATGCAACGCGAGGATAGCACTTTGTGAAGTATTTCACAAGAGCAGGGAACCCATGGTTTTCGGTCGCGATCTACCTCCTGTCCCGTCCCAAGACCATTCGACGACACCATCCGGTCGTGTCAGTGTGCGTTGTGTGCCGAATATCGAGTTCCCGGATCGAGCCCTCGCACCGTAAGGTGTGTCGCACACACGGAGGTCTCTTCTCTCATGCCGACACCCCACATCGCAGCACCAGACGGCGCATTCGCCGAAGCCGTGCTGCTCCCCGGCGACCCCCTTCGTGCGAGGTACATCGCAGATTCGTTCCTCGACGATGCCCGCGAGGTGACCGCGATACGCAACATGCTCGGATACACCGGCTCGTATCGGGGAATGCCGGTATCCGTCATGGGCACGGGGATGGGTGTGCCGTCAGCGTCGATCTATATCACCGAGCTGATTCGCACCTACGGGGCCAAGCGACTTATCCGGGTCGGATCATGCGGGGGCATCGCACCCGAGGTCGGGCTCCGCTCGGTCGTGCTCGCGATCGGGGCCGGAACCGATTCGTGCGTGAACCGCCTCAGGTACTCGGGTTGGGACTTCGCTGCGACCGCGGACTACGGCCTTCTCAACGCCGCCGTGGGAGCAGCGGCCGCGAGGAGCCAGCGTGTGCATGTGGGCAATGTCCACACCTCGGACAGTTTCTACAACCCCGTCGCCGATGCCCTTTCGACATGGCAGCGGATGGGCATCCTCGCTGTCGAGATGGAGGCCGCAGGGTTGTACGCGATTGCCGCCGAAGAGGGGGTGCGCGCGCTTGCCGTCCTCACCGTGTCGGACCACCTCGTTACCGCGGACGAGACCACGCCGGATGAGCGGGAGCGATCCTTCGACGAGATGGTGCTCGTCGCACTCGACGCTCTCGTTGCCGACGCACAGCCCGGATAGGGTCGCTTCGCACCGACCCTATCGTTCGGTACAAAGGAGTCCTGTGGCCAGGTTCGATATCACCTACGATTACCTGTGTCCGTTCGCACGGATCGCAAACGAAGCGGTGCTCGAGGCGCTCGACGACGGAGCACCGTGGCAGGTGACCTTTCGGCCGTTCTCGCTTTCGCAGAACCATCTCGAGGATGGTGCGGTGCCGACGTGGGAGCGTGACCTCGACGATCCGTCATGTCGAGGTGTGCGAGCGCTGCTGTGGTCCCTCGCGGTGCGGGACTCGTTCTCGGAGGCCTTCCATCTGTTTCACCACGCCGTCTACACCGCCAAGCACGACACCCTTTCGGAGATCGGCGACGAGTCCGTTCTTCGAGAGCTCGCCGCTTCTGTCGGTCTTGACGGGGATGCTGTAGCGGCCCGAGTCGCATCAGGCGAACCCGCAAGAACCCTCGCGGCGGAGCACAACGATCTGGTCGCGTCCCACGCAGTCTTCGGCGTTCCTACCTTCATCGGTAATGGCGAGGCGGTGTTCGTGCGGTTGATGGAGCGTCACAACCGGGCTGACATCGAGCGGGTGCTCGACATGGTCGGATGGGCCAACCTCAACGAGTTCAAGCGAACCCGACTTCCGATGTAAGCGCTCCACCGAGGCCGCTGACTATTCCTTGATCCGTACGGCGTAGATCACCGGTGTTGCACCTTCGCTGACGGTGAAGTAGGTGTGGTCTGCGTCGATGGTGATCGCCTCTCCTTGCCGTTCGTCGGGGCTCGGTGCTTCACACGGCTCACGCGAGAGGGTGTCGGCCACCGTGCTGCCACGAGCGCGATGCCACATCCAAACAGTGCGGTAGCCACGCATCGCGATGAGGGAACCGTCGGGGCTCATGTCGGCACCCGACACCTCGGCCCCAAGGCGCAGCGTGATCACAGGTTCGAGAACCGTGCGCGGTTCCCCGACCCGGAGGGCTCCGCGGTACACCCTTGCCTCCTCCCTGTCTTTGGTGATGATGTACACGGCGGGATCAATGGGATCGATGAAGAACGCTTCGGCGTTATGGACACCGTCGGGGTACTCGAATGCGAGCGGCTCCGAACTCGGGAACCGACCGTCGAGGCTGGTTGGATCGAGGTCCTCGACGCGGTGGAGCGCCACGATGCCGTCGCGGATATCGAAGTTGTCGCCGATGTCCCCGACATACAGGAAGCTGCCTTCACCGTCGGCGTCGGGCCCCGCCGCCATGTCCTCCCAGTCGAAGGCGAAGCTCCCCGGCAGATCGAAGATCCCGAGATCGGTCCCGTCGATTCCGAACGCATACAGCCGCGGCCCGTCGCGGGAATCGTTGTGGGACCACAAGACCCCTTCGGTCGTGCGGCTCACGGCAAGGCCTGACGCCTCGACAAGCGCGGGATTCCCGATCGTCCCTTCGGCGGTCACCTCACCGTACAGCTCACACACCGTTGATCCGGCTGGAACCACGATTCCTTGCGGAAAGGTCGTGGTTGTCGTGGCGGTCGTTGTCGTGGTTCCGGCGGCGGTGATCGGCGTCATCGTCGTAGGTGAAGCCGAAAGCCCTGGGGTGTCATCGTTGGCGCGCACGAGCACCACAACGGCGATCGTGAGGGCGGCGATGACGATCAGGGCGATACTGGAGCGACGCATCGCCGGAGGGTATCGCCACGAACGACATGGGGCCGACTTGGGGTCGCGCCGCACCAGAATCCGACGGTTGATGCCCGGAGGCATGTGGTGGTGTGGCGACCTGTTCAGCGACGAGACGCGGCGGCGCTCCCGAACGCTCGAAGTGCGACAGCCTGGGCGACGATCGCGTGTTCGAGATCGGCGAGGTCGACGCTCTCGTTCGGTCCGTGGTACCGACTCGTTGGATCGGAGGCTCCAACCAGCAGGATCGCCGCGTTTGGGTAGCGGTCAGCGAAGGCCGCGACAAACGGAATTGAACCACCGACCCCGACCTCGAGGGCGTCGGTTCCGTATCCGACCCTCATGCCGGTCCGGTATGCGTCGTACATGGCTCCGGTCGTGTCAAGTGCGAACGCATCTCCCACGGCGCCGGGGGTGACGGTGACCTCGGCACCCCACGGGACGCTTTCGGTGATATGGGTAGCGAGGGCGTGCATGGCTTCGTCTGCGTCCTGACCAGGTGGGATTCTCATGCTCACCTTTGCGCTGGCTTCGGGAACGATCTGGTTGATTGCCTCGGCGATCGGCACGGCATCGATCGCGAGGACCGAGATCGAGGGCTGCATCCAGGTCCGCGCGGTGAGGGATCCGGCGCCGATCTGGTGCAGTCCGTCGACCGGCAGGGTCTGTTCGTCAGCTTCTTCGATGGTGAAGTCGAGGGGGTCGGCGTCGCCGTGAACGAGCCCGGCAACGGCGACCGATCCGTCGTCGTGGTGGAGTCGCGCCAGCGTCCTTGCCAGCACCATGAGGGCATCGGGGTAGATGCCCCCGAAGGTGCCCGAGTGGACGCCGTGGGACAGCGTGCGCACGGTGACCGTACAGTCGACGAGGCCACGCAGGGAGGTCGCGAGCGCCGGTGTGCCGACGCGCCAGTTGCCTGCGTCGGCGATCACGATCGCGTCGGAAGCGATGAGTTCGGCATAGGCATCGAGGAACGCGCCGAGATGCGTCGAACCCACTTCTTCCTCGCCCTCGATGAAGACCTTGACGGTGACCGGAAGATCCGGTCCGAGCACCCGCAGTGTCGACAGATGGATCGCCACGCCACACTTGTCATCTGAGGTTCCGCGACCGTAGAGCCGACCGTTGACCTCGGTTGGGGTGAACGGGTCGGTGTCCCAGAGGCGGTCCGGACCGGGCGGTTGCACATCGTGATGTGCATACAAGAGAACGGTCGGCGAACCGTCGGGTCCGTGCTTGACGCCGTAGACGGCTGGGTGGGCACCATCGATTTCGAGCAGCCGGACCTCGTCCATGCCAGCGTCCGTGAGCAAATCGGCGACGAACTGCGCGGATCGGCGAACGGGAGTGGCATCGAAGCCGTCGGCGCTCACGGAGGGGATGCGCACCATCGCATCGAGTTCTGCACAGGTGCGGGGGAAGTCGGCGGCAACCGCCGAAGTGATGTCGTCATGCATGCGCCGAGCGTACCCGCTCGGCATGATCGTGTGGGCGACCGCGACACCACCATCGGACGCCCGCCGAGGGCTATGCGGAGAGCTCTACCGACGCCCGGGTTGCTCGCTGCGCTTCTGGTATCTGGGGTGCTGGGAGGGTGAACAGGACATGCGACACTCCGAACGCCTGCACATACGAAACGGAGCCGTTCATCGACCGCGCACTCCCGAGTGCGGTCCTCGCTGCCTCATACATTCCGTCGTCGTATGCGGCGAGCCATGGCTCCTCAGACAACCCGGCGCGGGCGGCCAACGGCAGGATCGCACCTTTCCCTGACATCGTGACCGTTGCAGACGGCCCGCGCTGGATTGTCTGAAGCGTCAGCTGCGCACCCTCGCTCTGGGTCGAGAGATTGACGAGGGTGCGCAGAATCTGACGCACCTTGGCGGGATCACCCAACGCACGCGCCTCGTCGAGGTCGAAGATCAGGCGATTGGGGTCCTTGTTGGAAGCCGTGATGGTCGCGAGCTCCTCATCGAGGAGAACGACCGTGTTGAGTGCTGGCGTCGCCACAGGTTTGCGTGCCGTGTCGGTCGCAAGGCAATCCAGGGTCTGTTCGACCTCGGAGGCGCTGTGGCGAATGGCCCGCAGCTTGGTCCTTGCGGCCTCGTCGCACCGGTCGGAGGCTGTCAGGAGCTGATCCGAGAGGGACACGATGCTCGCGATGGCGTCCCTCGCGGGAAACCGCAGCTGTGTGCGCAGGTCCGCCTCCGCCGCACGCGCGGTGGTGGCGGCTCGGGTCAGCGCGGTGTTGTCACGCTTCAGTTGGCCAGCTTGATGCAACAGCACGCCGATGAAGGATCCGCCAGCAGCGACGACGAGCAGGATCGCCATCAGCGCCACCTGTGCACCGAGGTCGGAGGAGCCCGCGACGAGACCGATGATCAACGCCATCAGACTGCCGATGATGGTGCTCGCTGCGATCGCGTGCGTCCGGTCGCTTGTCATCGATCCTCCACTGCAAGCATCGACCGGGGCGGGTGCTGACCCGAGGAGGGTTCTTGGGCAAGCAAACGGACTAGTGCCCCACTCAGGCGGGGCACTTGCACACTTGTGCTGCGCAGCTCACCTGTTCCCGACGCGCGACCGGGGGTACGATGATGGGATGGAGGAACCCATTCTGGTCGCTGTCGAGGTTCCCATCGTTGGCGATGAACGGCGCAAGAACTGGGCGAAGATCGTCACCGGTGTCGATGAGAGCCTCGCAACCGGGTGGGCGTTCGACGGGGACTTCATCGCGACCGGGGGTATCCAGGATGTCCCGATCGGTTCGGTCATCCTCGCCTATGGGGAGCGGGGTTCACGGGTGAACCCACAGATCGAAGCATCCGTGATGCGGGTCAACGCCGACGCGACGGTCACTCCCATCGCAGCGGCGAAAGGCAGGGCGTGGGCGAGAACGCTTCGTGATCCGATCGTCGAACTCCTTGCCGAGGCGAACGACGCGCCGATCGAGGCCCGACCGTGGGATCCGTCGTTGCTTGCCTTCAGCGACGATGCGATCGCCCGCGAAGTCGAGCGTCGAGGCCTCTGAATCCCGCGGTGACCTCGTGGTTTCGGACGCAGGTGTGTGGTGCCGTGAGTTGGTGGCTGGGATCCGGACCGGTTCGTACTACCGTTGCGGATGATGTCGATGCCGTACCGCACCGTCCTGGTTCTCGTCGCGCTTGCCACTGCTGTGGTGGGAGTCGCGTCACCCGTCGGTGCAGCGGAAGACGGGTCGGCGTGCGTCACATCGGCCGGCGCGAATGCCGTGAGGGCCTCGCTCACACCAACGGGTGCCGTGGAAGAAGATGTGGCCTTCAATCATGACGACCCCGACGCAGCCGACAACCCCCTCGCCCTGATTCGCTATCCAGGGGAGACCGCCTTGTGGATATCGGCCCAGACGAATCCGCAGGCAACGATCCTTGGCGGTTCCGATGCGTTGCAGCGCGGGGATCTGCCGGTCTTCGAGGGTCCAGAACGCGCGGATCGGCCCGTGTCGGATTCGATCGTGAGGCTCTTTTGTGGGCTCATGGACCGGAAGCCGTCGAGCCTTGAGCTCGAGTACTGGGCCGGTCGCTACTGGAATGGCCTTCCGCTGGTGACCATCGCTGAAGCCTTCACGCATTCGAGAGAGTTCGTGAACCGATTCGGGGTCCTGTCGGACGAGGAGCTCGTCGCGGTGCTGTACGACAAGGTGTTGGGGAGGCCGGCTGGCTCCGACACGATCCGATCGATCGGCGATCGAATCGAATCCGGTGACATCCATCGGGGCAACGCCGTTGTGCAGGTGACCGAGTCCGGGGAGTATGTGTTGCGCACCGGAACGGTCGCTCCCCAGAAGCCGATTCTGCCCTATCCGGATGTGGGCTCGGGTCGCCGGATCATCTACACGAACGGTGGACAGCGCATCTGGCTGATCGACGATACGGGGGAGCTGTACAAGACGCATCAGGTGTCCGGCCGACGAGGGATTCCGGGCGTCGGACGCTACCGCGTGTATTCGATGTCGCGGTATGCGTGGGCGCCACACGATGGCATCACCATGGAGTACATGGTCAGGTTCGCCCGCGGTGAGTGGCCGTACGGCTTCCACTCCATCCCTGTTCGGCCAGGGGATGTTCCTATGCAGACCCCTGCCCAGCTCGGTACGCACCGCTCCGGCGGTTGTGTCCGCCAGATGTGGGACGATGCCAAGGCAGTCTTCGAGTGGGCAACCATCGGAACGAGGGTGATCGTCATCCCGTGACCGGCGTGGTGTTGGCGCCGGTGTCCTGATGGCGGCTTGGGTGCGCCACCCGAGTATTCTCGTCACCATGTTCTCGCTGATACTCGCAACGGAAGCACACCCGGTCGAACCCCCAGGCGACGACCTCGCAACCGTTGCTTACGCCATGCTCGTGGCCGTAATGCTGATCGCCGCGGTGGCAACCTGGATCGTCACGCCCAAGGCTGACAAGCACCACTAATCCGCGTACCCAGGGTTCCAGTTCAACTGAAAGGTCAACTGTGGCCCACGGTACGGCTGCTTCTGTGGACGAGGAAGTACCTTTTCGTTGAACTGGAACCCTGGGTACGCCTGACGCGGTACGGCTGACGCGACGAAGCCCCCGGGCGGCAGGGGCTTCGTGCTTGGAGAGGGTGGGTGACTGGCTTGGTTGGTCGGATCACCTTGTTCTGAGAACAATTGCCTCGCCGGCCTCCCACCTCCTCTCAGTATCGGGTGTTTCGGGCCCTATCTATAGGCAGTTCCGTGGGTCGGGCGCATCATTCAGCGGTCGTGCACCTGCGCTGACCGCGACCGGACGAAGCGTTCGTCCCCGCCGTCGATCGGCGGAGACCGTCGACACTCAACACCGTTCCGTGTCCGCACACCGATTCGGCCCTCACGAAGGAGTCATGTCGGCGGGCCGACCATGGTGGGTGCGATGACTCGACGGGACCGCCGCGTACCGTGAGCCGGTTGCGCATCCACACGCAAGCTACCGGACGAGAGCACCGCGGTTGGGCAGCGTGCGCTCAGGTTTCAGCGGCACCGATGTGCCGGAACCGGTACGGACGCAGTACGCTGAAGCCCAGATACGGCCCGAGGGTCGGTGTCCGTGGGCACACGGCGGGTCGAACGATTGGAGTACACCCATCGCTGGCAAAGATGACTATTTCAGGGCAAAGGGTGTCGTGGTTGAGACCCTCCCGAACGCAACCTTTCGCGTCAAACTCGAGACAGGCCACGAGGTCACAGCTCGGGCATCCGGCAAGATGCGCAAGGGACGCATGATCCGCATCATTCCGGGCGATTCGGTCGAGGTGGATGTTTCGGCGTATGACCCGACCATGGGGCGCATCGTGTGGCGGTACCGCTAGTCGCAAGCCACTTGCCACGATCCTCGAGCGAGGCAGACAATGCGGGCCTTGAGCCGTTTCGCCTCCATTGTCACCCCCAGGATCTGATAGGTTGATGGTATGGATCTGTACGCGCGCGTCAACATTCTCGACGGCATGGCCGTGCGGTTGCCACACGGCGATATCGCCGAGGCGATTCCCCTCGACGACGATCCCGTCAACCGTGCGAGGGGCTGGATCGCGAAGGGCGCAGACCGCCTCCATGTCGCTGATCTCAACGCTGCGGCGTTCGGTGACTACAAGAACCGGGAGCTGATCGCCGACATCATCAAGGCGGTTGATGTTCCCGTCCAGGTTGGTGGCGGTATCCGATCCGAGCGCGAAATCAAGCGGGTGCTCGGCATGGGAGCTTGGAGGGTTGTCATCGGCACGCTCGCCATCGTGGACCAGGTTTTGTTCTGGGAGCTCAACCGAAAATACCCACATCGGATCGTCGTGTCCCTCGATGTCAAGCCCGACACCGAGATCCTCATCCACGGCTGGACAGAAGGAACCGGTGAGTACCTCGAGGAGTCGCTGATCAACCTGTCAGCTGGTGGAGCCGCAGGGTTCATGATCACCGAGGTTGGCAGAGACGCCCTGCAGGAGCCCCCCTACTTCGATGTGCTCGAGATGGCGGTCCGCATGGTCGATGAGCCGGTCATCGCCGCGGGGGGTGTCCGAGACCTCGACGATGTCGCCCGGTTGTTGTCGATCACGGCGAACGGAAAGAAGCTTGCAGGTCTCGTTGTCGGACGCGAGGTGACCGCTGGGCGTTTCACGGTGGAGGAGCTCGCCGAGGCCCTCAAGGCCGACGGGTCCGGTCCCGCATTCGGGCCGTGGACGAGGGCTGAACTCGACACCGCGGCCGTTGCCTACGCCGACTCGGTGGAAGACCCCGAAGCCCTCCGTACACTTTCGGAGTTCATCAGCTGGCTGTCCGCGAACTGATCGCGACCGCAAACAACGCCTTTCGAGACTGGAGTGATGATGAAGAAGCTGTTCAAGTTCCTGCTACTGGTGGTGCTCGCAGGTATCGTCGCCGGGGCGGTTGCATCGATCCTCGCCCGCAAGCGGCTCGAAGCCATGAGCGACGACGAGATCCGTGCCTATCTGGCCTCGAAGCTGGAAGGGCGGGTCGGCGATGAGCAGCTCGCAACGATTCAAGAGGCAGCCATCGCCGGGGTTCGGCGCACTTCCCGGGCAACCCCTTCTGCGGCCGACGCCGCCGAGGACGCCACGACCGATGACGAAGCGGCGGCGTACGGTACCGATTCGGCGACCGCGTAGACCGCTCGGAGGCTGGGGGAGCCGCTGAACCTCATTCACTCAACGGCAGCCCGGCAGGCTTGAATCCTGCGCCCGTGATTCCTACGCTTCGACCGTAGCCAACGGGAGGAAGACCGTGCATTATTCGAGGATCGTTGCCCTTGTCGGCGTGATCGTGACAGCCGTCGGGTTGTTCCTGAAAGCCGCGAGTTCGGCAGCCGAAGCTTTGATGCCGAGTTTGAACGAAGCCACCGGTGGGGCCATACCGGCCGAGTTCTCCAATGTCTGGACCGGGATCTGGGACGACAAGCCTTGGGCAGCCATCATCCTTGCAATCGCGCTTGTCGCAATTCTGGGGCTGTGCTTCGTTCCGCCGGTCAGGGAAGCCTTGTCACGGATGAACGGTCTGATCATGGTCGTGTTGGGCGTCGTCGTGATCGTGGTCGGCGGGTTCGCGACCAAGTCGGCGATCGACGACGCGAACGACCTCGCGGAGGCCTTCGCGGGGATGGCGGCGCAGGGCCAGCTCGACCAGGCTTACACGGTATCGATCGGGCTCGGGTGGGTCATGCTCATCATCGGCGGTGCCCTTGCGGCAATCGGCGGTGTTCTCGCCTTGATCGCACGACCAGACGAGTCAGCCATTCCGGGGACACCGGCATAGCCAGGGACGGTCACGGGGAGAGGGAGTCCCCTTGTCCTGTACGGATCATGCGACCTGAGCGAGCCCCGCGGGACGGGGGCACGCCGTGATCGTCACGATCATCGTGATCGTCGCTGTCGTTGTCGTGGTCGCCGTGCTGGTTCCCACGGTCGCCATCGTCAGCGGCGGCGCGAAGGTGGCGGATACGAGGGCATGCTCCGCGGGTGAATGGACCAGCATCGTGCGGAATGTCGGGACGGTACTGCCACGATCCATCACCGTCGAGATCGATGACACGGAGCCGGTGAGGGGGCGGTGGCGCGAGGTTCGACAACGCAGCATCCTCAGGGACGAATCCGTTGCCGGCGACATCGAAACCTCGATGGCCTTTGGGCGCCGTTGGCTGGATTGGCGGTACCGAATCGAGATTCGGCCCGATCGCGATATCTCCGTGACGATCACATAGTCTCGTGTCTGAGGAGGCTCCGTGCGAATGAGGACTGGTTCGATTGCACGGCAGGTGTTGCGGCGTGTTGTTGGACGGATCACGATCGGAAGTCTCGATGTGACATGGTCCAACGGGACAACCGAGCAGGTCCACGGAACGCATCTCGGCCCGCACGGAACCGTCACGATCCACGACGAGACGGGCTTTCTGCGTGCCCTTGTCGGCAAGGGATCGGTGGGACTCGCCGCGGCGTACTTCGACGGGATCTGGGAGACGGAGGATCTACCGACATTTCTCGAGGTGGGTGCAAGGAATCTCGACGAACGGGCGACGCGACGACGCCGAGGGGGATGGGTGGATCGCCTCCGCGGGTTCTGGGATCGGCGCCCGCACCGGATGCGAAGCGACGCCATCCGAGAGATCGGTGACCACTACAACCTCGGGAACGACTTCTACGAGCAGTGGCTCGACGAGACCATGACCTACTCGTCTGCATTGTTCGACAGCGACGAAGAACCGCTTGCTGCTGCCCAGAACCGGAAGTACGAGCGTCTCTGTGCCTTGTTGGAGCTCGTCCCCGGTGACCGGGTCCTTGAGATCGGATGTGGCTGGGGCGGCTTCGCCGAGTATGCCGCGAGCAACCACGGTGCCCATGTGACGGGCCTGACGCTGTCGACCGAGCAGGCTTCGTACGCCAACAAACGCCTCGAACGGGCAGGGGTCTCGGATCGCACCGAGATCAGGCTCAAGGACTTCCGCGACGAGCGAGGGATGTACGACAAGGCGGTCTCGATCGAGATGATCGAATCGGTCGACGAGACGCTGTGGCCGCCGCTGTTCCACGCCATTTCGCGTGCCATCCCTCCGGGTGGCAAGGCAGCGATGCAGGCGATCACGATCGACGAGCGGTTCTATGAGGGGCTCATCAGCCACACCGACTTCATCAAGACCTACATCTTTCCTGGTGGCGCCCTGCCATCCCTTGAGGTACTCCAAGGGCTGGTCGCAGATGCCGGTCTCGCTTGGGTCTCGGCGCAGAGCCATGGATTGGACTATGCACGGACCCTGCATTGTTGGGCGAAGCGATTCGACGAAGCGTGGCCGCGCTTGGTTTCCGAGGACCGGGGCTTCGACGAGGCTTTCCACCGCATGTGGCGGTACTACCTCGCCTACTGCGAGGCGGGATTCCGCACGGGACGAATCGACGGCTATCAGATCCTGCTGGAGCGCCCCGCAGCGGACTGACCTTCGCTCGTGACATGCTCGCCGTCGATCACCGGGTGGATCGAAAGTGACGCCGCGGCGAGGCTGTGTCGTACCGCGCTCGGGCTCGGGCCGGTTGCGAACACGAACCCGAGGTACCGGTCCCCTTCCGGGAGCGGAACGACGGTCCTGCCATCCGGAATGGTGATCTCGATGCTGTCGATGCCGTCGATGGTGAGCGCCTCGTCGACACCTTCGACACCGGTGAGGAGCCCCGCTGCGGGGATCGGGAGCATCAGGACGCCCGTTGCCGGACTGGTCTGCTCATCGGTGTGTGACGCCCGGCCGAGGGCGCTTCGCAGGACCACGCTTTCGAGTGACTCTCCGAGCAAACCGAAGGTCAACGAGCGTCCGCACAGGCCGCCGATGGACCGGGCGGCGATCTCAATCACGAACACCGCCCCTCCTTCGTCGATGCGCACTTCGGCATGGACAGGACCGGTGACCAGCCCGATGGCGGCGATGGCCCGAGTCACCGTGTCGACCGTTCGTTTCGTCACGGCTTCTGGCTGCGTCGACGGGGAAACGAACATTGTCTCTTCGAAATAGGGGCCTCTGAGGGGTACCGGCTTGTCGAGGAGGGCAAGCACCTCGAGGGTTCCGTCGATAAGGATGCCCTCGATTGCCATCTCGTGCCCACCGATGTACTCCTCGGCGATGAGCGGCGCTTCTCGCTCCATGCCCGCATCGACGGCAATCGAACGGACTCGTGCTTCGGTTGCTCCTGCGAGCTTCGGTGTGTCCAACCGGATGACGCCTCTCGATGCAGCGAGCGATGTCGGCTTGACAACGATCGGGTAGCCCAAGGTGTCGGCCACCCCACCAAGGGTTCCCTCGGCAACGCTGGCAAATCGCGGCTGGCGGATTCCTGCGGCGCCGAGCAGGGTGCGCATGGCCAATTTGTCCCTTGTTGCCGCAACGGCGTGTGCCGGATTGGTCGGGAGACCGAGAGCTCCGGCTGCCGCGGCCGCCACGCGAACGCCCTGATCATCGACGGGAACGACCGCCCTTGCGTGGGGTACGGAATCCTTGATCTCGGCAGCTGCTGTTTCGGGGTCGTCGAGGTCGACGACGATCGAGCGTGCCTTTTCCGCTGCGAATGGCGATGCCGCGTCGGTGGCGACCACCGGCGTGACACGGAGGGAGCGGGCTGCGGCGATGAAGTCCCCGATGCGGTAGCTCTCGCAGCTTGCGACGATCACGACACGATCCATGGCAGCATCATGCACCCGTTCCGGTTCGATGGTTTCGCGCCGTACCATGAAGCGATGCCCCTGATCGAAGAGCCGATCGTTTCGGTTGATGAGTCCGTTCTTCCGATGCTGCTCGAAGTGCGCGCTCGCGAGGGGGATGCTGCTGATCTCGGGCTTGTCATTTCGATCAGCGGGGTGGACGACGGGGCGTTCACCTACGGGACCGCTTTCATGCGCGTCGATTCCGCTCTCGACACCGACCTCGTCCACGACGATGGTTCCCTCCCGGTGATCGTCGCCGAAGAGGATGCCGCGAACCTCCAAGGTGCCATCCTCACCAAGTCGAAGAACCTCCTCAAGCCGGGCCTCACGATCGAGAATCCGAACACGCCGAGTCCGGCGATTGCGACGGGGATGGTGCAGGGAGACCTCACCGGCTCGGTCGCGGAAAAGGTTGCAAAGGTGCTGGCGGAGGCGATCAATCCGTCGATTGCCTCACATGGCGGTCGCGCCGAGCTGGTGGCGGTGGAGGATGCAACGGCGTATGTGCGTCTCGGCGGCGGCTGTGTCGGGTGTGGAATGGCAAGCGTGACCTTGTCCCAAGGCATCGAGGCGACGATCGTCGAGTTGGTTCCCGAGATTGCCAAAGTCATCGATGTGACCGACCACGCCCAAGGCGAGAACCCGTACTACGAGCAGGCAAAGAAGTAGATATCAGACAACAGACCATCTGGGTTCTGGGTTCTGGGCTCTGGGCTCTGGTATCTGGACTCTGGGTTCTGGGCTCTGGGTTCTGGCTTCTGGGCTCTGGTATCTGGGCTCTGGTATCTGGGCTCTGGACTCTGGCTTCTACCAGACCTTGGCCCTTGCCTGCGGGGGGCGCATCATTGGGGAGTCATCGGGAAGATCGAACGCCGCCGCGAACGCGGTCATGTTCGACAGCGGACCGATGACCCGGAATCGTGGCGGTGCGTGCGGGTCCGAGTTGACAAGGAGCCTCGTGTACTCCGGAGTCAGGTTGGTACGCCAGATCCGGGCGTATGAGAGGAAGAAGCGCTGTGCGGGGGTCAGGCCCGCCACCTCGGCGGCGCCCCCTTCGGCGATGAGCTTGTCGAGGACTGCGAGCGCAAGGGTCACACCCGCGAGATCCGCGATGTTCTCCCCGAGCGTCAATGGACCGTTGATGTTGAGCCCCTCTTCGATCTCGTACGCCGCGAACTGATCGGAGATGACCTTCGCCCTTGCCTCGAACTCGGTGCGGTCTTCAGCGGTCCACCAGTTTCGGAGGAGACCATCGGCGTCGAACAGGGAACCCTTGTCGTCGAATCCGTGGGTGATCTCGTGACCGATCACCGCTCCGATTCCGCCGAGGTTGACGGCATCGTCGGCATCGGCGACGAAGAAGGGAGGCTGGAGGATGCCTGCGGGAAAGACGATCTCGTTGCGCTCCGGCCAGTAGTAGGCGTTGACGACATGCGGCGGCATCAGCCATTCGTTCGGGTCGATCGGCTTCCCGAGCATCGCGATGTTGCGATCGGACTCGAACGCCCTCGCTGCAAGGCGGTTCCCGAGCCACCGGTCCGGGTGGATCGTCAGTGCCGAGTAGTCCCTCCACTCATCCGGGTAGCCGATCTTGTAGCCGAACCCGGACAGCTTGGCGATGGCTTGTTGCTTGGTGTCGTCGGTCATCCAATCGACCGTCTCGATACTGGACCGCATTTCGACAAGGAGGCGACGAACCATGTCCTCCACCCGCTCCTTTGCCGAGGGCGGGAAGTGGTCGCGCACATAGAGCTGGGACACCAACTGGCCGATGCTCCCACCGGCTGCCCCCACCACTCGTTTCCACCGTGCACGCTGTTCCTTCTGACCGGATACTTTGACCCCCCAGAAGCTGAAGGCCTCATCCTCGAACCGCTCCGGGAGCGCCGACGCGGTCGACTTGACGAGATGCCATGTGCAGTAGATCCGCCAGTCAGCGATGGGGACCTCCTTGAACATGGCGTCAAATGTCGAGAAGAAACCGGGGTTGTCGATGTTGGCCGCCGACTCGTTCCCGGCACCGATCGCGTCGAGCCAGCCGGTGAGGCCTACCGTCGGGGCGAGGTCGCCGAGTTCGCTTCGGGTGAGCTTGTTGGTTGTGGCCTCGACATCGCGCTGTTCAACGGCGGTGTTCGACGCTTCGGCCATCCGCGATTCGAGGCCCCAGATCGTCTCTGCTGCGGTCGCAGCGTCGTTCGCTGACCGGCCGAGCAGCTCGAACATCGCTGCGACATGGTCCCGATACGCGGACGCGAGGCTGGTCGACTGGCTATCGTCGCGCAGGTAGTAGTCCCGGTCGGGGAGGCTGAGGCCCCCCTGGCCGATGTACAGGAGATTGGCACTCGAATCGGCCCTGTCTGGCTCCACATGCCAGTCCCAGCCGACCCCCGCGCCGATCCTGATCAGATCGGTGAACACCTGCTTCAGATCGTCAACGGTCCCGATGGACCCGATCTGGTCGAGCCAACCCTTGATGGGCCCAAGGTCTGCTGCCTCGATGGCATCGGTGTTCATGCCGGAGCGGTAGAAGTCACCGACCTTCTGCTCGATTGAGCCCTGCGCTGGTTCGGCGGCAGCCACCTCTTCGAGGATGCCGTGGATGATTGCTTCGTTGCGAGTGTGAAGCTCGTGAAATGCGCCCCATGCCGGATAGTCGGGCGGTACCGGATTCCGATCGAGCCACCCCCCGTTCGCCCATCGCCAGAAGTCGGTGGCGGGTGTGGCGGTCAGATCCATGTCGTTCGGATCGAAGACCGGGTCGTCGGGTGAAACAGTGGGAATCATGGGTTGGTGCTCGATGGTCATCCTCCTATCAGCCCGTGACGATAGGGCGATGGTGTCGAGCACCGCCGCGGACCGGCGCCCGGAGCTCGCGGCATCCCACCGAACTGTGCGTCATTGGGCATTCGGGCGCCGTGGTTCGATAGGCTGGCGGTTTGTCAATCGAAGAGCCCATGAGCAATAGCACAATCCGCGAGATCTTCCCGCTCACGAGTGATGCCGATCTCGACATGATGCTGCCCGTGTACAACACGGTGTGGGATGAGCTCAATCCGCAGCGGAGCCACATCACGGGGGCCGACTACCGGTCGAGTATCAACCGGTCGAGCATCGACACGAGGCACTTCGTGACGATCGACGATGTCGGGCTTGCAAACGGTCTCGCCGTAGCGTCGCACTTCGTCGATGGTTCCAACGAGCATCTCCAGTGGCTGGTGCTCTTGGTTCGTCCGGATGCGAGGCGGAGGGGCATCGCGCGGGCACTTCTCGCGAGGGCGCACGAGTTCGCCGTCGACAGCGGTCGGTCCAAGATGACCGCCGAAACCTTCGCGTCGATGCCTGACGGTGCGTTGTTCGCCGAGCGGATCGGGGCCGATATCGGTATGCGCGAAGACATCAACTTCGTCGATATCGACGCGCTCGACTTGCCGATGCTTGAGCGTTGGCGCGGCGAGGGGCCGAGTCGGGCGCCGGGATACGAGGTGCTCGTGTGGGACGATGCGTACCCGCCGGAGAGCTACGACGCGCTGGCACGCCTCGTGCGGATCGCCGAAGAGGACATGCCGATGGAAGACCTCGAATTCGATCCTCTCGAGACAACCGCGGACACGATTCGCGAGTGGGTGGCGAACGCGGAAGGCGTCTTGGAGTTCATCACCGCGGTTCCAAGGCATATCGAAAGTGGTGAGTTGGTCGGTTTCAGTGAGCTCATCTATCGGTTCTCGGATCCCCACACCATGCAGACAGCATTGACGGTGGTTCACCGCGACCACCGAGGGTACGCCCTTGGGAAATGGATCAAGGCTGCTGCGATCCTGCGCGGTGTCGAACGCTGGCCGGACGCGGTGCGGATCAAAACCGAGAACGCACATTCCAACGATGCGATGCTCGGCATCAATCACGAGATCGGTTTCGAGAAGCGCAACACGGTGCTCGACTACCAGGCAAGCACCGATGTCATCGCTGCGTACCTGACTCGGCGGTAGGCGCCATCGCGATGACGGACTCCTGTTCGCGTTGACATCGGGATGATGGCCTACGCTGACGCCCGTGCCTGATCGCTACCCGCGCTCTTCGGTCGTTGCCCTTTCCCTGTTCGTGTTCGTGGCGTTCGGCATCGAGCTGTACGCGATGTCGGTCCTCCTCACCGAGAACGCGGCAGGTGGGGACTTCTCCATCGGGCTCCTGTCGCTGGCCTTCGGTGGGTCCGTCGTCATCGCCGGCGTTGCTGCTCCCCGCGTCGGGCGCTGGGCTGACCACCACTCCGTGCGCGGGATCACGATCCTCGGTGCGGTGCTCGGCTTCTGCGGTCTGATTCTCGTCGGGATCGCGCAGGTCCCGTGGCAGGTCATCGGTGCGTTCTGGTTGTTGCTGGGCCCTGCGCAAGCGATGAGCCTGTACGAGCCTGCGTTCGTGGCCGTGGGGTTGTGGGTCGGGGACAATCACCGCAACCGCGCGATCGCGTTGCTCACCGTCATCGGCGGGCTCGCCGGGCCGGTGTTTCTGCCCGTCACGGGCTACGCCGTGGAGCACTTCGGGTGGCGATCGACCACGATCGGCTATGCGATCGTGTTGGTCGTGACCGGGTTGGTCGTCGCGCTCGCGTTTCTGCCCGACGACAAACCGATCGTGCACCGTGACGCTCCGATCCCGAAGGCGACCTGGCGCAGGTTTGTCGCCGACCGCAGGCTCGGGCTTCAATCCTTGTCCGTCGTCTTGCTGTTCGCCTCGATGAACTCGATGCTGTTCCACCGCGTCGCGATCTTCGAAGAGCAGGGCTTCGATGTCGGTTTCGTTGCGCTTCTCGCCGGGATCTCGGGGGTTCTCACCTTTCCTGGCCGATATCTCGCGCCTCGCATCGCTGAGCGCATTCGCCCCACCACAATCCTCACCTTGGGGGTGGGTGGCCTCGTGGTGGCGATTGTTCTCGCCATCGTCGGCTCGCCCGAGATCGTCATGATCGCCTACTTCGTCGCCTTCGGGCTCTTCTTCGGGTTCATCCTCCCGCTGCGTCCCGTCATCATGCACGGCTGGTACGGAGGAGCCGACTACGGCTCGGTGATGGGAAAGCAGTGGTCGGCTGCTGCGGTCGCCGGCGGAATTGCGCCAACCCTGATCGGTGTCGCGAGGGACGCTCTCGGCAGCTACACCCTACCGCTCGTGGCTCTGGTCGTTGCAACGGCGCTCGCTGGTGTCTTCAACGAGCTGTCCGTGTCGTCATACGCGAATGACCGTGCCGCGGCGCGCCGGTGAAGTGGTCGGGCTCAGATCTGTGCGTTGCGCATCGTTCCGGTGAGTTTGAGGAACTCGATGTCGTAGACGAAACAGGTGATGTCGCGGTCCCCGGCGCTCCACGACTCCGCGAGCGGAAACAGGGCTCCGAAGTCGAGCCTTGAGTCCTCATAGGGGATCCCGACGAAGGTGTCGAACCGCACGCTGCACACCTCGATGACCTCGGACTGCACTGCGGCGTCCCCGGGGAATGAGCCATCGTCCATTGCAACAACGGCGTAGACCTCGTTGTCGTGCGGATCGTCGCAGTCGACGCGGTCGACATCGGTCACCTCCGAAGTGGCATCCGAGAGTGCCCCTTCCCAGTCATCGAAGCAGTCGCCGACCGCGAGGCTGAAGACATTGCCCGAACAGGCCGAGGTGACGAGTGCCACCGCCACTACAGCGAAGCCGATCGTCTGTCGAAGGTGAGCGGTCATGGGTTGTCCAGGATCTCGGCAATGAAGTCGTCCACCGCGCGATGGGCGACCGTTTCACCATAGCGCTCGTCGAGGATGTCACGCATCCTCGCGAGGATGTGCTCACGCTCCTGCGGGATGGACTTGGTCGTCGCTGGAACGATCTCGGTCCCGTCGATCCACGGCTTGCCGTCCGACGCCCATGGGATGAGGATGAGCCACGACCAGATGCTGTTGCCTTTGGTTTCACCCGTGCGTCTGACCAGTCCAAGACATGAGAACGGGAGCGACTCCCATCCCATGCCGCGCATCAGGTCCTTCCCATCTGGCATGTTCATGGCGTCCGACATGTGTTGACCATTCGCTTGGGAGCCCAACGCTACCGCGAGCGGAATCAGTAGAGGCAATGAGGCATGAGCCGTTCGCATCAGCACGACCGGCCGGCCACCGTGTACATTGGGGCAGGTTCGAACGCGCTCGACGCGAGTCTCGGGGAGGAGAAGCGGATGCACAAGCGGTTTGTCATGCTGGTGGTGTTGGTTGCCACCATGGTCGCGTCGGTGGGTGGAGCCTCGGCGCAGTCGAAGGAACCGTCCGAGCTCGCCAAGCTGATCCGTGCGTTCCGTGACGCCCAGGTGACCGGCCCGAATGTGGAGGTCACCGACCCCGATGATGTCGATGTCCTGTCGCCGTTCGGCGGTCCGAGCCAGCTCCCGATGGACATGCAGGACCAGGTCAGGATCGCCTCGACGATCGAGTTCCAGGTCTTCCCCGGGCAGCGGTACACCCACTTCGCCCCGATGGGCACCGAGATCCTGATCTCCAACGCGGACAATGGGGCGGTGACGACCGAGCTCGTCGACCTGCCGCTCCAGCAGGGTTGGATTCCACCGCTCGATCAAGGCGCCCCTTTCACCGTGGATTCCTTCTTCGATGTGTTCTTCGACATCGACTTGCCACCTGACTTCGGCCCGATGTTCGGTCAGGGTGAGCCATTCGAGGTGGATGGCGCGATTCTCGTACCACCGGCTGGCGGCGTGCCCACTCCAATGGATCAGCCGCTCACCATACGAGGAGCCGTCTTTGGCGAACCGCTTCCCAACGGCTACTGCAACGGAACCATTGTTGAGTTCTTCTCCGGTGACGCCATCATGGGGCAACAGGGCTGGACACCCGCCGACTTCGCGCCGAACGATGTCTTCACCGACCTGCGCCAGGCCCATGTGAGCCGATGTGTCGATGGCGTGATCCAACCCACCCAATGGCTGCGGTCCAACGGATCGAGCTTCCAGCCGGAAGGAAGCCGAGCAAGCTCGGTCTGGTTCCCCGGCGGATTCATGCAGATCATTCCGAACGACGAGATCATCGACAGCACCGGATCGAGGATCGGCGGATTCATCACCCCGTCGGACAACCCCTTCCAACCCGACACGACGGGCTTCTCCACCTTCCCGAACTTTCCTTCGCTGCACAGCCACGAGATGCCGACGACCTTCATCAACCATCCATGGCCGGGTGCGGCCCTCCACCCGGTCGCCTACGAGTTCGGTGAGTCCGATACAGGAAGTGCAGGGTTCCAGGACAACTATGGGCTCCTCCTCGACACTGAGGACGAGGTCGGGGAGCCGAACGAGTTCTCCGCGATGGCGATCCAGCTCGGCACCTACCAACTCAAGTTCGGAATCCTGACATATGACGCAGACGCCGATTCGTATTCAGGCACGCTCGAAGGCTCGGGCGAGGGCTATTCGGAGCAATGGGATGTCACCGCGGGAGACATCGAATACACCTACACCAACGATGAGGGCACGCAGGTCTATCCGGGCATGGTGCTTGACGGAACTGACGCTTCGCTCCTCGAGGAGATGGCGACCGTGACCGCCGAGCGCGTCGCCGCTGCGACGACCACGACGACGACCGCCGCGACCACGACCACCGCCGAAGACACGGCGACCGGAGGCGTGACGACCACCGTCGCGACTTCCACACCAGCCGACGGCGGGGGAGGTTTCTTCATCTGGCTCCTCCTCGCCCTCGTGATCCTCGCGATCGTCGGCGGGTTGTGGTGGTTCCTGTTCAGAGCCAAGAAGGACCCGTGCAAAGAGCTGTACGAGGCATGGCAGGTCGCCAAGGCGGCGTGTGACAAGGCAACGAAGGACGCCGCGGACAAGCGTCAGAAGGCCGACGATGCGACCAAGGCACGCGAGAAGGCGGAGAAGGACCGCGAGGACCACTGCAAGCAATACCCGCCAGCGTGCGGTCCGCCCGCATCAGCGTCATCCGGCGGGCGAACCGTCACCCGGGACGATCTGCATGTCGTCCGCGCATGGAACGCTGCTGCATGGGCCGGGTACAAGAACAAGACCAAGTCGGCCCAAGATGTCCAGGACGACTGGAACAACGGTCCAACGGATGAATTCCGCACGCAGACCCTGAAGGACTTGGAGGCGGCGAAGGCCAAGACCCCCAAGCTGGATCAGGCCATCAAGGATGCCAAACAGGCAGAGCAGGACGCCGACGCTGCCGCCGACAAGGCCGAAGCAGCGGCAAAGAAGGCATGCGACGAGGCCGCCGCCGCGAAGAAGGCGTACGACGCCTGCATCGGCAAGGCAGCCGCCGCCGGCGACACCGCCGCGGTAGCGACTGCGGGTGCAGCAGTGGGCGGCATGGCGGGAGCCGCGGCCGGAGCGGCGGTCGCTGGTGCAGAGCAAGCAGGCGGCAAGAACTGCGAGCCGCAGCAGAAGGCGTACGACGCCGCGAAGAAGGCCTGTGACGAAGCGACGGACGCGTCGCAGAAGGCTGAACAGGCCGCCCGCGATGCCCAGAAGGCACTCGAGGAGGCCACCAAGGCGCTCAAGGATCTCTGCGAGGAGTATCCGCCCCTCTGCGGAGAGGAAGCATGGATCCAGGAAGCGGGCAAGCCCGAGACCCGCATCACGCGAAGCGACCTCTATGTTCGGAACATGTGGGCGGAGCAGGTCTGGGTCGACTACCAGACCGAGCAGATCTCGGCCCAGGAGGCCTCGGATCGGTGGGGTCAGGATCCCCCTGCGGACTTCGCGGCAGACGAGCTCCAGAAAGTCGAAGATGCCCGACCCCTCAAGGCAGCACGGGAAAAGGCGATCAAGGATGCTGAGGCGAAGGTCGCCGACGCCAACAAGGCTGCGGCCGATGCGAGGCAGAAGGCGACCGATGCCTGCGCGAAGGCTGACGCTGCCAAGCGGGCCCTCGACGCATGTCTCGGGTCGGCATGACCGCCCGCCGTCATAGGGACTTCGGCCACTCGGAACAACGGTCCGAGTGATGCGGCCGCGTCTACTATGACCCGGATGCCCCAGACCGACAAGAAGGGCCTTGCGGTTCTCGTCGTCTTGAGCGCGGCGATGTTCGTCTATGTGATCGACACGACGCTGATGAATGTGTCGATCTCGGCCCTCGTCGACGACCTCGACACAACGGTTGGTGGGGTACAGGCAGCCATCACGCTGTACACGCTCACCATGGCAGCGTTCATGCTCACGGGTGGAAAGCTCGGCGACATCTGGGGCTCAAAGCGAGCCTTCCGCATCGGGCTGGTTGTCTACGGCATCGGGACCACCACGACCGCTCTTGCCCCAAACATCGGGTTCGTCATGATCGGGTGGTCGATTCTCGAAGGGCTCGGATCCGCCCTGATCGTTCCCGCGATCAACACGCTCGTGCGGGCGAACTACACGGGGAGTCGGAGAGCTTCTGCATACGGCGTGCTCTTCGGTGTTGCGGCGGCAGGTGCGGCGTTCGGTCCCCTCATCGGGGGATGGGTCACCACCGAGTTCAGTTGGCGGTACGCATTTGCGGGCGAGGCCGTCATTGTCCTTCTGGTCCTGCTGTCCTCGGGCCTTCTCGTCGACGCCCCGAAGGTGAGCCCGAAACCGCGACTCGACGCGGTCGGTGTCGTCCTGTCGGTGGTCGGGATGGCAGCCTTCGTTCTCGGGGTACTCCAAACCACGAGCCGCGGCTGGACCGACCCGCTCGTACTCACCCTCATCGTTGGCGGACTTGCCGTGCTCGCTGCGTTCGTCCTGTGGATTCATCGTCGTGAACATGCGGGGGCTCCGGCATTGTTCCGTCCATCCATCTTCCGCCACCGAGGGATCTCGTTCGGGCTTCCGATCCTCGCGACCCAGCTGTTCGCTCAGGCAGGACTGCTGTTCCTCATCCCCCTCTTCACACAGTCCATGCTGGGATTCGACGCGTTCCAGACCGGTTTGACGCTGCTGCCGCTGTCGTTCGGGGTTCTCGTGACATCGATCGTGACACCACCGCTCGGGCGGAAGCTCTTCCCCAAGTACATCATCCAGGCAGGTCTCGTTGTCCTGTTCATCGGTGGCTATCTGCTTGCGGTTTCCCTCGATGGGGCAACCACCGGCGCAGACATGGCGCTCGGGCTGCTGGTCGGCGGTATCGGTATCGGCCTCATCGTCGGGCAGCTCCCGAATCTGATCCTGTCGTCCGTCGAGCAGCACGAGGCGAGCGAGGCCTCTGGTCTCCAGGGGACCTTCCAGAATCTCGGCATGGCCCTCGGAACGGCAGTCATCGGGACGGTCATCCTGTCGGCATCGTTCGCGTCGATCACCAATCAGGTCGAAGCTTCGGATGTGCTTCCGTCGGACACCAAGACCGAGATCATCGCGGTGATCAAGGGCCCGCTCGTCGAGGCCGACATCGACGCCCTCGAAGATTCGTTGTCCGATTTGCCGTCCGACCAGCAGGCCGAGATCCGCACGATTCAGAACACCGCCATGACCCGTGGCTTCCAGGGTGCCATCCTTGCTGGAGGCATCGTCGCCCTCATCGGTGCGGGTCTCGCGTTCTTCCTCCCCCGTCATAGGCTCGATTCTGACGCGTCGGTCGAGACGACGATCAAAGAGGTCGTTCGGACACCCGCCATCGCGAAGCTCCAGTTCGAGATGGAAGACCTCTGATTGCGCTGAAGGCCCCGCTATTTCGAGGATGCGCGGCCCGACACGGCGATGGTGGGCCCCGATCCCATGGGGGACGACTCGGTGAGAGGCTGCGTGGGTCGATCGTTGGGGCGAGCACTCGATTGTCGTGACGCCGCCACGACGCGCATTGCAGTCAGAGCCGTGACCGTCACTCCCGCACCGGCATAGACGGCGGCCATCCACGGAGTGCGGGAATCGGTGCCGGCCATCACGCCATGCGCCATGGCTGCGAGGAATGCCCCGAACGAGAGATAGTGGATCGACCTCCAAGCGTTCTGGCTGATCCACCTCTTCGCATAGAAGCTCACCGACACGAGCAGCATGGTCCAGAACGCGACGACACCCAACGATGTGGCCAGCGGTTCCCATTCCGCGATACCCGGGATAGTGATGTCCCACCAGCTGAACTCGACGAATTCGTCCACCGACAGCGCCACCATATGAATGATCGTGGCACCGAGAGCAGCAAGGCCGAGTGACTCGTGGAGCCACTGGAGCCCCTTCGCTTTCACGGTTCTCCCGAATGTCTTCGTCGAGATCCAAAGACCCCACACCATCGAAGCGCTCAGAAGGACGATGGCAGCGACACCAGAGCCTCGAACGATGAACCAGGTGATGTTCACGCGGCGCGCCGATCCCGGGTGGCGAAGACCGATCCGTCCTGCCACACGACCACCGCCTGACGAATCCAAGCCTGGCGGTCCGCCCATGCCAATCCGTCAACACCGTGCAGCAGTACTGCCTTGGCACCGGCTTCTGCATGGACCGCCGTGTCGGCGACCACGGTGGCCTGGGTGACCGGGGACGACACTGGTTGCATGGTCCGCGGATCGATCAGATGATTCGCTGCGCCCGAAGCGGTCATCCACACCCGCTTCATTCTGGAACTCGTTGCGAGGGCTCCTCGACCGACGCATATGTCTGCCACTGGCTTGTCGAGGTGATCCACCACTTCCACCACGAGGTTGGGATCGGACGATCGAAGGTCACCGCCGGCAGAAACCACCCGAGCCTTGTTCGACGCGACGATCTCGTCGCATGCCCAGCCCTTGGCGATACCACCGAGATCGAGCCTCGTTCCGATACCCAATCGCACGGCGCCATCGCGGAGTTCCCACTCGGTTGCCGCTGGGTGGCCTCCGCGTTCGATGTCGGATGGCAGATCGTCGAATGGAACGGTGTATCCCCACGACACGACCAGACCGCCGAGTCCTACATCGACGAGCCCATCGGTCCGATTCCTGATGTCAGCAGCCGCCCGCAACACACGGCCCATCGGTTCGGAGAGGGCGTGCCAACTTCCAGCTGATGCGTTGATCTGAGTCAGCTCGCTCGCCGTGAGGAATCGGCTGAACCGCGCTTCGAACTCGGCGAAATCCTGACGGACACGAGCCACATCCTCTCGGGTCGCCGTGTGCACTTCGATCGTGGTTCCCATGGCCGCGAAGGTGTCGACGATCATGAGCCGGAACTCTTGACGCGCGGCGCCCGAACGCTCGGTGTGGTCATGGCAACGACCCTTCGTTCGACGAGGACTTCTGGCTCGGGGCGGTCGATCGGCTTGTAGCGGACGATCACGAGGCCGGTGTCGGGCAATGTGGGAAGCGGGCCACTTGGATCCGTCACGGTGTCAGTGAGGCTTGCTCGGGCCGGAGCGAGCGGTGAAGGCGGGACCAGCGTGTTCGCGGATGGTGTCGCCGGGGCGCTCGCAGCGACGAATGCAACGGCGGCAGTTCCCCAGGCAACCGCCGCGGCTGACCATGCGGTGATACCGGCGATGCGACCCACGGTGATTCGACCGGCCATCATCGGCCGATCGTCGTGGTGGCTGGTTCAGGAACCACAAGGACTGCACCGTGGCTCTCCAGGGTCGCCACGACTTCAGGTGTCAGGAGTCGGTCGACCTCGGCGGCCGTGGCATATGTTGAGTACCCAGAGGACCCGAGGGTGGCCGCAACCTCGGGCGGCACCCCCGGAAGGTCTGGTGGCGTGAGCGAGGACCGCGAGTCCGTGACTGGTGGTCCAAACACCGCAGCCGGCATTACGGACCAAGGAACCGCCACGGCTGGTTCGGCAGCGGATTCCACCCGGGTCGAGCCGATCACTGCGAGCACAACGAGCGCGCACGCCGCGACGAGCAACCCTCCGACAGTGTTGAGCCATCTCATCAGTCGTCCACCTCGTCGTCGTGGTCGTGATCGTCGTGGTCGTCGTGGTCGTCGTGGTCGTCGTCGTGGTCGTGATCGTCATGATCAGCGTGGTCGTTGTCGTCGCAGTCGTCGTACGCATCATCGTCTTCGACCTCGCTGCCATCGCCGGCGTGGTCGTCATCGTCGGAGTCGTCATCGATCGCGCACCGGGTATCGACGCGCAGTCCGTTGTCAGACGCGTGCTCTGCGACGGTCACGACTTGGACGACCGGATCGGGAGCAGGCGGGCCTGTAATCGGTAGCCCCTCCTCCTCACAGATGTGGCGCAATGCATCGAGTGCAGCGATCTGGAGCGGATCGATCGTTCCATCGCGTTCCGCGGCGAGGAGCCGTTCGGCTCCCGATGTGCAGGCAGTGGCGGTGGTCTCGGCATCGGAGCCGCTCGTCGGGAGCGTCGATGTCGTGGGCGGCGCAGTGATCGTCGTTGCCAGCGGTTCAGCTGTCGCTTCGGCATCCTGTGCGTGGATGACGGACCCGACCAGTGCCGCGGCCGCGATCGCGGTCAGCGGCACAAGCAGGGCTCCCGCGATGAGCGATCCTGTGATCTTCCGGTGGTTCTGACTGTTGGACATGGCAGCTCCTCTGATTGGCCGGTTCCACCATGCCGCAAGCCCCGATAACGCCGCGCTAAGCAACCGCAAATGAATGGAAAAGGATCTATGGCGTGTGTGACAGCGGTAGGTCAAGCTTGATCGAGGCGCCCCCTAGCGTCTCGGACCGCCCGATCGACAGCGACCCATCGACGGACTCGACGGTCCGCCTGACGATGTCAAGACCCAATCCGGTGGAATCGTCATGCGAGGTACCCCGCGCGACTCTGAAGCCTTCCGGTAGCCCGGCTCCGCCATCTTCGATCGTCAGCCGCGCCGATGACCCGGCATCGGTGGCGGTGATCGAGAACGGGACGCCGGACGGCGTGTGTGACATGATGTTCTCGATGAGGGCGTCGATCGCAGTTTCGATGTCGACGGATGGCACCGCGACCAGGGTGGGACGATCCGGGACGGACACCGTGACGATTCGTTCCTGTTCGGTTGCGAGTGGTTCCCAGAATCGGGCCCGATCGGTGACGATCGCGCCGAGGTCGCACCGGGCGTCCCCATCGTGCCGCACAGGGCGCCTCGCCTCACGAATGATGTAGTCAGTGGTGCGCTGGAGCTCATCGAGATCCGACCAAAGCCGCAGCTTCTCGGCGGATTCGTCGAGGCCGTCCACCGTGAGGCGTGCCGCCGTGAGGGGAGTCCGAAGGCGATGTGCCAAGTCGGCGGCTGTCTCCCGTTCTTGCTGGAGCAATTGCCCAATCTGGTTCGCGAGGCGATTGAACTCGAGGCCGACCTCTTCGATTTCGGGCGGTCCAGCAGGTCTGACCCGAGCGGTCAGGTCACCTTCCCTCAGTCGTTCAGCGGTTTCGGAGAGTTCCCTGACCGGTATGACCATCGAGCGCCCGAGCCGATCGGCGACCAACGCCGCAAGAGCGACGAGAACGATGCCGAGCACAGCGAGGATGATCCAACTGCGGGCCACCCCTGCATGGATCTCGCTATCGGGAACGAAGACGCGCACGACCGCCGTCTCGTCTGATGTGACAACCGGAACATAGACCGCGGCACCGCCGATGACTGAAGCGACAAACGAGTTTCCCTCTTCGGCGAGGGTGAGATCCTCATCGTCTGAGCCGTGATCGTCGGAGTCCTCTGCGAGTGGGACACCGACGACATCTCCGTCAGGGAGAATCACCGATCCGTTCACATCGACGATCCGGTCCTCGCCGACGACATCGATTGCCGTGGCGAGGTCTTCGTTCACGGTCAGAACCGACAGTGCTCGCGCCAGACTCTCGGCGTCGCGTTCGGCGGCAGCGATGGCTCGGTCTCGGGCCAGATCCGAAACAAGGACGAAGAGCGGGGCAACGAACGCGAGCACCACCATTCCCGTCACCGCAAGGGTGAGGAGAATCAGGTGGCGTCTCACCTCGTCGGATCCACAAGTCGGACGCCGACGCCGCGCTTCGTGTGGAGGTAGACAGGCTTGGTCGCGGTCTCTCCGAGCGCCTTGCGGAGCCACGACATGTGCACATCGACCGTCTTGTCGGCGCCTCCGTACGGCTGGTGCCACACCTCCGCCATCAGTTCGCGTTTGCTCACGAGTTTGTTCGGCCTCGACGCGAGATAGGCGAGGAGGTCGAATGCCCGTGCGGTCAGTACAAGCGGCACATCGTCAAGCGTGGCTTCGTGGCTGTCGCGGTCGAGGCGTAGACCGCCCACGACCACGACCCGGTCCTCGGGCGCCTCGGAGGTGCGGCGCATGACCGCGCGGATTCTCGCTGCCAGATGATCCGCGGAGTAGGGCTTCACGACATAGTCGTCGGCCCCGGCGTCGAGTGCTTTGATGATGTCCGATTCGTCGTCGCGTGCCGTCGCCACAACGACAGGTACCTCGCTCACGGCGCGGATCATCCGGAGAGCCTCGGTTCCGTCGATGTCGGGAAGCCCAAGGTCCAGGACGACCACATCGAAGTCGCCAGAGACGCCACGCTCGATACCGTTCATGGCGTTGGTCGATGTTTCGATGTCGTACCCGCGCTCGGCGAGCCGTTTCGCAAGCGATTCGCGGATCCTCTGCTCGTCCTCGATGATCAGGATCGCTGCCATGTCGTCACGATACCGACCCCGACACCGATGCTGGTACTGCCCGGAACCCTCGTTACCCAAGACATGGGGAACCGTTAACCCGCCGTTAGTCCAGTAGCTCGCAGCCGGAGGGAAACTGGGCCCATGAGACGCGGGCTTGGACTATCGGTTGCATGGATCGGCGCCACCGCAGTTTCGGTGGCGATCGCCGCCGCGGCGGTCGGCAGTGTCCGATCCCAAGTCACGGAGGAGCCGACGGCGCTCGGTTCACCGAGGGTGACTGAGCTCGCTGCTGATGCGCTTGCCACAACAACGGCGATCTCTCGTGATCTATCGACGAGTTCTCCAACCACAGCAGCGTCATCCCCGTCGACCTCTGTTTCGATTCCCGAAACATCAGGTGCGACGGTGACCTCGGTCCCCTTGCCTCCTCCTCCGGCCTCCCAACCGACGACCTCAACGAAGACCTACAACACGGACGGGGGGACGGTTCGCATCGAGATCAGCGGAGAGTCGGTGTCCTTTTCGGGCGCGGTTCCGAATCCGGGCTGGAAGATCGAGGTCGAAGACGCCGGTCCAGAGCAGGTCAAGGTCCGGTTCAAGCAGAACCACGATGGGGACGACAAGATCGAGTTCAAGGCCGAGTTCGAACAGGGTCGGCTCAAGATCTCGATCGACGATCACTGAGGCGAGTTTCGTCGAGCCTCCGCACGGTTGGCGTATGCTCGCATCGTGACCCGCGGCGACGACTTCGACGATGCATACTGGTCGAGCCTTGCCAGCGAGATCGGCGACGGTGTACCGCATGAACCTTCCCACGGCGGCAGACAAGCCCGGCTGATCCCGGACCGCGATCCGGTCGTGGTCGACGATTCGACGCTGTTCGCGCAGCTCAAAGGCACCTTCGGATATGACGAGTTCCGCGACGGCCAACGCGAGGTGATCGAGGCCGCGCTCGCGTCAAAGGACTGTATGGCGGTGATGCCGACGGGGTCAGGGAAGTCTCTCACCTATCAGTTGGCTTCCGAGCTGATCGGCGGGACCACCTTGGTGGTGTCTCCGCTGATCGCGCTGATGAAGGACCAGGTCGATGCAGCGAACGAGGTGGGTATTGCAGCCACATTCTTGAATTCGAGCCTCGCATCAGACGAGCGGCAAGAGCGGATCGAGCGGTTGGAGCGAGGTGAGTATCGGCTCGTGTACGCAGCTCCCGAGGGTCTTGTGTCTTCCTTGGGACCGGTACTGGATCGAACGAATTTGCGTTTCGTCGCCGTCGATGAAGCTCATTGCATCTCCCAGTGGGGTCACGACTTTCGGCCCGCCTATCGCCAGTTCGCAGACATCAAGACGCGGTGGCGAACACCGATCCTCGCGCTGACTGCTACGGCGACCGAACGGGTCCGGCGCGACATCGTCGCGCAGCTCCACCTTGAGGATCCCGTCGTCGTGAGCACCTCGTTCTTCCGACCCAATCTGCGAATCCATGTTTGGAAGAAAGGCGGTGAAGGGCCCAACCGGATCAAGGTGAAGGACTCCATTGGGAAGATCTGCCTCGATCGCAAGGGCGAGTCCGGGATCGTCTACACCCTGTCGCGAAAGAGTGCCGATTCGACCGCCGAGTACCTTCGCTCGCTCGGCATCAGAGCCGGTTCCTATCACGCCGGCATGGAGACAGACGACCGGACGCGGGTGCAGGATGAGTTCATCCGGGACGACATCGATGTGGTGTGTGCCACGGTCGCTTTCGGTATGGGGATCGACAAGTCGAATGTTCGGTTCGTTATCCACCGCGACATGCCGAAGTCGATCGAGGGCTATTACCAGGAGATCGGTCGTGCGGGCCGTGATGGGCTCGATTCGGATTGCTACTTGTTCTACTCATGGGCCGATGTGATCCAGCTCGAACGGATGGTGTCGGGCAGCGACAACCAGCGAACTTACGAACAGCACATTCGGTTGATGTATCGGTTCGCCGAGGGTGAGCGGTGCCGCCACATGGGCCTCGCCTGGTATTTCGGCGAACAGATGTCGGTGTGTGGTTCGAGCTGTGACAACTGCACCGACTTCGGGTTGGATTTCCACTCGATGGAAGTACCGAGATCCAGCCGAGCTCCCTCGACACCCGATGGTCTTCACGGCGAAGCCACCGAGGTGTTCGAGGCCCTTCGCGTCCTTCGCAAGCAGCTTGCGGATTCCAAGGGCGTGCCAGCCTATGTCGTGTTCAACGATGCGACTCTGCGTGCCATGGCAGACGCGTGCCCGACCTCTGAATCCGAGTTTCTTTCCCTGCCCGGTGTGGGGGCTGCCAAGCTCAAGGCGTACGGCTCGATCTTTCTGGATGCGATCGACGCCCTGAACAACTGACGAGGTTCTGGAAGCCCTCGCTACTTGATGGTAATGACACCTTGACAGATGAGTGACAGTTGTGCACCATGGCTCCATGACCACCCAATCCACGACCACCCCATCGGCAATCATGAAATCAGCCACGATGAACACGCAAGGTCGCGTCGTCGTCCCGGTTGAGATCCGAAAGGCAATGGGGATCGAGGCTCCGGCGGACCTGTTCTTCCGATACGAGGATGGAACCCTCACCGTCGGCACCATCGAGGATGCTGTTGCCTATGTTCAGAGCGTTGTTGCCAAGTATGTGGATACGGACGGTTCAGCCGTCGACGCCTTGATCGCAGACCGTCGTGCTGAGGCGGCCAAGGAGTGGTAGCCGTTCTCGATGCGAGCGCGGTGCTTGCGGTCGCACTGTCTGAAATCGGTGCTCCAAAGGTGGCGCCGTTTCTTGCGGATGCGTGGATGTCGGCCGTCAACCACGCGGAGGTGCTTCATGGACTCAAGCGGCAGGGAATCCCGTTCCTCATCGGTGAAGGACTGGTCGACTCACTTGAGATCACCGTTGTACCGTTTACACGCCGGCTTGCCGGATTCGCCGCCGAACTCGACGCCGTGACATCCGTTGCTGGTTTGAGTCTCGGTGACAGGGCATGTCTGGCAACCGGTGAAGCAATGAGCTGTCCTGTTGTGACCGCTGATCGCGTTTGGACTTCTCTCGGTCTCGACATCGAGGTCATCAGTATCCGGTAGGAGGCCGATTGGCTGGCTATTTGGCGACGAATTGCTAGCTTCCGGCGGATGAATGCCCGTATCGTTTTCGTGCTCGTCGGTCTTGTGGCCGTGACGGTTGCGTGTACGGGCAGCTCGGATCCGACGACCACCACGGTGCCTGCGACAACCACCTCGACGACCGCGCCACCTGTTCGGACAACCACAACGACGACGGTCGCCGTCCCCACCGTGGCGCCAGCCGGTGTCGTGTTCACCGGCGGTGATGTGGTAACGATGGATCCTGAGTTCGGAATCGTGCAAGCGATGGCGATCAGCGGCGACCGGATCGTTGCAGTCGGGAGCCAAGCCGAGATCGAGCCGTACATCGGTGACGAAACGATCGTGATCGACCTCGAGGGGCGCGCGGTCGGTCCGGGGTTCGTTGATCCCCATACTCACATCCTCACCGACTGGAGTGACTTCGCCGAGGGCCAGCGGGTTGCTCTCAGGCATGGGATCACATCGTTGGGTGACGCGTCGGTGGAGCCCGACGCCTATGACCAGCTCGTGACTGCGGCCCAGTCCGATGAGCTGCGGATTCGGACAAGTATGTACCTCGGGAAGACCGATCCATGTGGAGTGCCGAGCGACGACTGGTATCTCGCGCATCCGGCGGGGTCCGAGCCCGGGAATCGTTTGCGGGTGCAGGGGATCAAGATCTTTGACGATGGTGGCGTCTGTGGCCAAGTTGCGGGATCCGAGACATTTGTGGACGGGTACGAGGTCGGTGCCCCGTACCACTCGGTCGAGACGCTGGTCGAATGGATCAACACTGCGGACGCGGCCGGTTACCAAGTCGTCGTACATGCCCAGGGTGACCTCGCGATTCGCGGCGCCCAGGACGCCTACGAGCAGGTGCTCGGTGGAAATGACAATCCGCTCAGGCACCGAATCGACCACAACTCGATTCCGACGCCAGACCTCCTGCCCCGGTTCACGGAGCTGAACCTGGTACCGGTCGTGTTTGCGCTTGGGAGCTCGTGTTCGCCCGACGCTCCGTGGACGGAGTTCTACCGTCGGAACGGTGATCGTCCGGGCGACATGGTGCGGGCGAATCCCGACATCCGGGTGGCATGGCACGGTGATGACCCGTGGGTGTCACCGGTGTCGCCGATCCTCGACATGTACTCGCTGGTCACAAGAGCCGACTTCGCTGAAGATGGCTCGATCTGTCCTGCCCCTGACTGGTTCGCCACCGGAGGCGTCACGATCGAACAGGCCTATCCGATGGTCACCCTCAACGGTGCGTATGCTCTCGGGAGGGACGATGAGGTCGGTTCGCTCACACCCGGCAAGCATGCAGACCTTGTCGTCATGACCGACAATCCTCTGACCGTCCCGATCGACGAGCTGCCGTCGGTCGCTGTCGTGTCAACGATGATCGGCGGACGCACCGAGTATTGCGCCGACGGTGCCGAACGGTGGTGTGCCGAGGCCTGACCCCGTGGGTCGTTCAGGTCGGTGGGGGGTCTTCGGATCTCTACGGTGTGAGTGGGTCCCGTCGTCTGAGCACCAGGCCCTCGGCGACCCGGGCCAGTGTTGCGATGTCGTCGTCGTCGAGCGAGGTGATCAAGCTGGCGAGCTTCCTTCGGTCTGCGGCAGAGTCGGCGCCGAATCCACCGGCGGCAACACGAGCCTGCTGCCGCTCGAGGAATCGTCGTTCCTGCTGGGCGACGAGGGCGTCGATGCTGTCATCGGCAGCGACCCGGTCCAAACCGCGCGCGATGCGTCCCTCCGCCTCGGCCTGGATCACATAGGACTCGACACCGAGCCTTCGAGCGATCACACGCAAGGTGTTGGTCGAGGGGACCTTCGTCCCGTTCTCGATGGCAGACAGATACGAGTACGAGATCTCCGACGCCTCGGCGAGTTGCTTTCGACTCATGCCGAGCTCGGTCCGACGCACCTTGATCGTATGGCCAAGCGCCATCGCCCATGTGTGGGTGTCTCCTGCGGGTGTTTCCGACATCGAATGCATCATAACGCCGACGCCTCAGGACCCTCTCCAAATAGACCAGATATTGACACCATAAGCATAGTTTTGCTACTATCCTGATCTATCGAGCGCAGGAGATGAAGTCAATGGTCACGCAAACCCGAGAAACGGGAAGGGAAGTCAGCACGGAACACCCAACGGACCCTGCGTCTCGGCTCGCTCCATGCGGGGGCGCCGTGACCCTCGATGAAGAGGTCGATGCCGCCATCGCCTGGGGCCTTCGGAAGGGCGGCAGAGTCGTCGTGGTCACCGGTGCGGGTGTCTCTGCCGAATCGGGGATTCCGGTGTATCGCGGCGAGAACGGCATTTGGACCGAAGGCGGCGTTGAGTCGATGCAGATGGCAACGGCGTCCTTCTTCGTCGAGCACCCTCGCGAGAGCTGGGAGTGGAATCTCAGCAAGCGAACCGAGATCAGGGTCGCGCAACCCAACGCCGCCCACATCGCCATTGCCGACATCGGCAGGCTGCTGGTGGGGCGGTTCATGCTCATCGGCCAGAATGTCGATCGGCTCCACTTGCGGGCAGGGAATCGACCTGAGGAGACGGTGGAGCTCCATGGTCACCTGGAGGGGATGCGATGTCGGGGACGATGCCAAGGCGTGTTCCCGATCCCGGCGGCGCTCGATGACTGGGGCCGAACCGACCGGCTGACCGATGCGCAGTTCGCTCTTCTTGCGTGTCCTCTGTGCGGTGGCCCGAGTCGCCCCCATGTCCTGTGGTTTGACGAGTTCTACGACGAGGCGTCGTATGGTTTCGCCACTGCGCAGAGGGCCGCAGCAGAAGCCTCGCTGTGCATCACCGCAGGCACCTCCGGAGGGGTCCCGATCGCGGGACGGCTCGCCGGGATTGCGGCACGAGCCGGAGCGAGCTTGATCGATGTCAACACCGCGGACAACCCGCTACGCCAACTCGCCATCCGCCACGGCGGCTACATCGAAGCAGCCGCAACGGAAGCCCTGCCCGCACTCGCTGCTGCCATCGGCCGTCGTCTCGCTGAAGGCGACCCAGAACCGCCGGATTTCGATGGGGAAGATGCATAGCGGTCGCGCTGATGGTTCCCGGCCAGCGGGTGCCGACCGGGAACCATCGCTCAGGGATCGCTTGTCCTATGGGCCGCTGTGCCCCGAACCGGAGTCGCCCTGAAGGTTCCGCTTCGCGCTCCCCGGCGTGCCGTATTTGGCCCACCAGAGCTTCGCTGCATCGATACCGCCGACGCCGAAGGCAATCGCCAGCCCGACACCCGTTGCGAAGACGATGATCTTCACGACATCCTCCGCGAAACGGATCGCGAGAATGTCGAATGCGAACAGCAGGCCGAAGACGATGATCGCGATCCGCACAAGCCATGTCAGCCATGGGACCGACTTGTCGACCGCGAAGGGCCGCACAAGGTCCGCTGCCCAGTTGGCCACTGCCGCCGCGATGATCACGATGACACCGGCGACCAGGATCAACGGGATCCACGCGAGCAGCCGCTCGAGGAGATCCTCAATCGTGTCGAGGCGCACGATGCGCACCACGACCAGCCACAGCATCACCGACAGGTATGCGTAGGCAATCGCTGCCGTGAGCTTGGCGGGTGTCTGCCCGCTCGGTTCGAGCGCCCTCGCAACACCAGATGTTGCCCACACGCCGTCGAACACCGTGTGTCCCATCGCCTTTTCGATCAGCGTCCGAACCCACTTCAGGATCCACCGACCGACAATGAGCACAATGAGTGCCGCGACGATCAGTATCGCCCATTCGGCGATGTTTTCGCCGAGCAGCTTGAGCTCTTCGACGAGGTTGTCCATGAATGACATGGTTGTCACTCCCTCTCGTTGCGTACCCCGAGTATGGTCGACGGGAGTGGGCGCTGCGCCGGTGCCGGTCCCGACGCAAGGTCGGGAGGCTCAGACTTCGGCGGGATGCTGCTGTTTCCAAGCCTTCTTGCGAGCGCTGAGCGCTGGGAGGTCCTCCGGCTTCTTGATGTCGACGATGGACGGCCCGTCGGGCAGGTACTTCGTGAACCCGCTCGGTTTGACACCCCGGTGGGATGCGAGGACGCCGATCGTCAACCGCGCCTTGTAGTCGCCGAAGCCCGGAATCGCTGTGAGGCGGTCGTGGAGCTCTTGCGCGGTCCTGACATTGGCCCAGAGAGCGGAGGCATCACCACCGTACTCGTCGACGATGAACCGTGACACGGCCTGAACCCGTTTGGCCATGCTCGCAGGGAACCGATGGATCGCGGGTACCTCACGGAAGACTCGTTCCAGCTTCTCGGGATCCATGTCAGCGACCGTGTCGGCGTCGAGAACACCGCCGAGCCGTTCACGAAGCACGAGCGGTCCCAAGAAGGCTTTCTCCGTCGGAATCTGTTGGTAGAGCGTGAGCCCGACCACGAGCGCGTAGTCGTTGTCGAGGAGCGCATTGGCTTCGGGGTCGGTTGTGAAGTAGATGGCGGCCATCAAGGGAAGGTACCAGAGGTGAGCGGCGTCCCTTGCGGTGCGATCGTCCCGTCTGTGGGATCCGGTCCACCCCGAACTGGCGCCGTTCGATCATCAGGTCGTCGTGGCGAGCACCTTCGGGATATCGACGAGGCGGTCGTAGTCACTGGGAGTGTTGTAGGCGTGCGCCGAAAGCCGCAGGTAGGTCGATCCCTGGAACTGGGTCAGGATGATGTCGGCCCCGAGCCGGTTTCGCACGGTGAGACACGCGTCGTTGAGTTCGTCCTGCGCGAGGGGCCGTGGGAGGGGAACACCGACGAGGCGCATCCAGCGCGCAGCCATCGCCGGTGGCCGCGGTTCGGGTGCAACGCCCCATACCTCAGCGAGCATGTCGCCGGCCGCCCCGACGAGGTTGGTGATGTGGGCATCGAGACCTGCCGTGAGGAGCGCGTCGAGGATTGCCGTGGCAAGGGGTGCCGTCAGGTACGCGGCCTTACTGTCCGTCCCTTGCCATGTGAACGAATGGGGAAACGGTTCGTCTCCGGTCCATGACCGCAACGCGGGTGCCATGTCGGACCCACGAGGTGCCACGATGACCGCCGCTCCCGTCGCCGCGCAGACCCACTTGTGGAGGTTGGTGACCCACGCATCGGCATCAGCGACGATCGGCGTTGGTTCCATGCCCGCGGCGTGAGCGGCGTCGACGACGATGCGGGTCCTCGGCGACGCACTCCGGATCTCGGCAATGATGTCCTTGATGGGCAGCCTGAGGGCTGTCGCAGACGAGATTTGGTCGAGGACAACCACGGAGGCCCCGAGTCGTCCGACTTCGCCAGCGACGAGCCGCCCGAGTTCGGTCGCTTCGTCGATCGACGACAGCTCGATCTCCTCAAAGGTCGTGCCGAGCCGTGTGGCAAGTCCCCGGAGTCCGTACGCGATGCCCCCATAACCGAGGTTCGTGCCGAGGATGGGCCCTCCCGGTCGCGCGAAATGGGTAACAGCGTCGAGGACTGCGGTGCTTGCGTTGTGAGTGAAGGCCGTCGCCATCGTGTCGGGGACACCGAGCCATTCACCGATCATGTCGGCTGCCGCTTCGACCCTGCGGTGGTGGTCGTGACGGTAGAACCGGGCAGGGTCGGCATCGAACTCCTGCTCGAGGGCGGCGTGGGCCGCCCGGACCGCAGCAAACGGTCGACCAAAGGATCCGTGGTTGGTGAGGGCAATGTCACCGCTTCCCAACCACAGGTCCGCCCACCGACCTTCGTCGATGAGTTGCCGAATATCGGATGGGATGGCGGTGCGGCGAGCCATCGGCGGACCATACCCATCAACCGGTCGATCGTGAACGGGGGTGCTGGGTCCCGTGGGTGACCGACCGTCGGTGGGTGCTTCTCAAGTCGTATGAGGAGCCGCTTCTGCCCGTTTTCGTGGGACTTTCCCGGATTCCGAAGTTTGATAGTGACAAATTTCACAAAGTGGTCTATACTTTGTGAAAGCGATCACAAGGAGCTGAGGATCCACCATGGTGGACAGGGGAAGGTCCTTCACGGCGGAAGGCGCTGCGAACAACCGAGGGGTGTTCACCCACGGTCCCCCAAGTCCTGCCTCGAGCTCCCACGGAGTTGCAAGCATCGACATTCATTGCCGTCCAGCGCCGGACACTCCGGCCGGATCGGCACGAGAGCCCTCACGGCGCGATCCTGAGCATGTGTCTCGCATCTCGTCGGACCGCGCCACGAGGAGCTCTGCAGACCGAACCCGTTCGAGCCACAAGATGTGGATCTCGCGGGTTCCGAGTAAGGGAGAGTAGACAATGAGTAGAAGGTCGAACTCGTCCATGTGGCGCAATCGATCACTCCTCGCCGTCGTGGCCCTCTTCGCAGTCTTCGCATTGGTGCTCCAAGCGTGCACAAGCGGCGACGGTGACGGTGCGGGGACCGCGGACATCAATGAACGCAGGGAGGCAGCTGGACTCGAGCCTTTGACCGACGAACAGCTCATGTCTGCCGGGCTGACCTATCTGCCCTCGGGTGAACACGACCCCTATGTCATGTTTGCATCCGGTGGCCACGCTGGTCAGGTGTTCGTCATCGGAGTGCCGTCGATGCGCTTGCTCAAGACCATCGGTGTCTTCACGCCCGAACCCTGGCAGGGCTGGGGATTCGGCAATGTTGGGACCGAGGAGGTTCTCGACGCCGGCAACATCGGCGACCGTGAAGTGCGATGGGCAGACACGCATCACCCTGCGCTGTCCGAAACGGCCGGCGACTACGACGGTCAGTTCGTGTTCATCAACGACAAGGCGAACGCGCGTATCGCGGTCATCGATCTGAGGGACTTCGAGACGAAACAGATCATCAAGAACCCGATCGCGATCAACGACCATGGTGGCACCTTCGTGACACCGGATACGGAGTGGATCATCGAAGGTGGCCAGTACGCCACGCCGCATGGCTGGGAGTACGCACCGATCGAGAACTACGAAACCGATTACAAGGGCATGGTCACGATCTGGAAGTTCGATCGAGCGGCTGGACGCGTCGACGAATCGCAGTCCTTTGCCCTCGAGCTCCCGCCGTACTGGCAGGACCTCTGCGATGCGGGGAAGCTCGTTTCAGAGGGGTGGATCTTCTGCAACTCGTTCAACACCGAGCTCGCAACGGGCGCCGGTGAAGACGGATCCGGCGAGAACTTCGAGGCCGGTGCCTCGGCTCGCGACAACGACTACATGCACGCGATCAACCTCGACAAGGCCGTCGAGCTCGCCGCCGCGGGCAACACCTTCGATGTCAACGGATTCCCCGTGATCGGACTCCAGACGCTCATCGATGAAGGCGTGCTGTACTTCATCCCGGAGCCGAAGAGCCCGCACGGTGTCGACATCGCGCCACACGGCGACTACATGGTCGTGTCCGGCAAGCTGGATCCGCACACGACCATCTACTCGTTTGAGAAGATGATCGCCGCAATTGAGGCTGAGAATTGGGTACCGGACGAGTACGGCGTTCCCGTCCTCGACTTCGATGCGGTGATGGAGGCTCAGGTCGAGCTCGGTCTCGGACCGCTCCACACGCAGTTCGACGACAAGGGGTACGCGTACACGAGCCTCTTCCTCGACAGCACGGTTGCGCGCTGGAGTCTCGGTGGCGAGAACTATCGCGGTGATGACGGCTGGAAGCTCGAAGGGGCTGTCCCCGTGCATTACAACATCGGACACCTCGTGGCACCAGAAGGCGACACAGTCAGCCCAGACGGTGGCTATGTCGTGGCGCTCAACAAGTGGTCGATCGACCGGTTCCTGCCGCCAGGGCCTCTGCTTCCGCAGAACTTCCAGCTGATCGATACGGTCCCAGAGCCGTCCGAGAAGCCGGAAACCGGCGGTATGACGGTGATGTACGACATGCCGATCGGCATGGGTGAACCGCACTACGCGCAGATCATCAAGGCCGACAAGCTGAACCCGTTCACGGTCTACCCTGAGATCGGGTACGACCCCGCAACGATGTCCGTCGATTCGAACGCCCCCGTGGCGGGCAACGAACGGATCGAGCGCAACGGCAACGAAGTCGAGATCTGGATGACGGCAGTGCGAAGCCACTACACGCCGGATCGGGTGACGATCAAGCAGGGCGACCATGTCACCTGGCATGTCACCAACATCGACACATCGTTCGATGCAACCCACGGGTTCTCGATCCCTGCGTATGACATCAACCTGAGCCTCGAGCCGGGCGAGACCGGAACGGTGGAGTTCGTTGCAGACATGGACGGGGTCTTCCCGTACTACTGCACCGAGTTCTGCTCCGCCCTCCACCTCGAGATGGCCGGGTACTTCCTTGTTGAGCCAACCGAGTAGGTAGCGAAAGCGAACGAATCATGTCAGTCCTCGACCGGATACTGGGGCCAAGGATCCCCAAGGATGAGCTTGGGGAGCAGGCGGCGAGATACCGTCTCCCGAAGTGGATGTTCACCGCAGCAGCGCTGCTGCTGATGGTGTCCCTGCTCCTGCCATATTGGGTTCTCAACCTGAAGGCACCCCAGTTTCCGGACGGACTGCAGGTTCGCGCCTATGTCAACCGTCTCGAAGGAGATGTCGTGGAGCTGGAGGGCCTCAACCACTATGTGGGCCTCAAGTCGTTCGAGGACGCAGCCGTGTTCGAACGAAGCGTCGCAATCATGGCGGTGATCGTGTTCGCCGGTCTACTGGTTGCGGCCCTCCTGATCCACAGCCGCTGGGTGCTGTTGCTTGTCCTGCCCGGCCTGTTGTTTCCGATCGTGTTCCTCGCAGACCTGCAGTTCTGGCTGTGGAACTTCGGTAACAACCTCGACCCGCGAGCTCCGCTCGCAGCAGCGGTCGGGGAGTTCACGCCCCCCGTGTTCGGATCGGCTGAGATCGCGCAGTTCGACACGCTCGCCCTCCCGGGGTTGGGACTGATCCTCGCGATGATCGCGAGCGTGCTCATCGGGGTCGGACTGTGGTTTCACCGCAAGGCGTTCAAACCGCTCATCGATTCCGCAGGGGCCGTGTGATCCGATGCGCGCCCTTCCGATCATCGCAGCGGTCGCTATCGCCATGACGCTCGGGACGGCTCCTTCGGTCGCGGCATCATCGGAGCTGTCGCTCCAACCCCTGATCGACGCGGCAGCACCCGGATCGACGCTGATGCTCGAACCGGGCATTTACGAAGGCAGTGTTGTTGTTGACAAGCCGATCACCATCACCTCGGCAGGTGATGCGATCATCGACGGCAACAACACCGGCTCGGTGATCACGGTGACGGCCCCCGATGTCACCATCGAGAACCTCATCATTCGCAACTCGGGCGATTCGCTCGACCGCGAGGACTCCGGGGTGACCTCGCTTGATGTTCCCAGGGTTTCAGTCGTCGACAACACGCTCGAGAATGTGTTGTTCGGGGTGTTCTTGCGCACCGCACCCGATTCGCTCGTGTCAGGCAACACGATCGGGTCGAAAGCTGTCGACACGGCACGCAAGGGTGACGGCATCCGGCTGTGGGAGTGCGAAGGAACGGTCGTCGACAACAACACCGTCAACGGCGGCCGCGACCTCGTTTTCTGGTTCACCGACCGAATCGTCGTGACGAACAACACCGTCACGAACGGTCGCTACGGCCTCCACTTCATGTACTCCGACGACGCACGCATCGAGGGGAACAACCTGTCAGACAACTCGGTCGGTGCATTCCTCATGTATTCGCGCCGAACCCACATCGCTGGCAACCTCATGGCGAACAACTCCGGGCCGAGCGGCTACGGCATCGGGCTCAAGGACATGGACAATGTCCTCATCGAGAACAACCGCCTCATCGCGAACCGGGCCGGGATCTACTTCGACAACAGCCCATGGTCCGTCGACGCGAACGGGCGAGTCGAGGGCAACCTCCTCGCGTACAACCGTACCGGTCTGCTGTTCCATCCGTCGGTGAGCCGCAACGAGATGACGATGAACACCTTCATCGACAACACCGAACAGGTCGGTGTCACCGGCACCGGGAACTTCACGGGCAACGACTGGTCTGTCGACGGAATGGGCAACTACTGGAGCGACTTCGCAGGCTTCGACGCCGAGGCGGACGGTGTCGGGGACATCCCATACCGTGGGCAGGACCTGTACAACTCGATCACCGACGACCACCCAGAGCTCGTGTTCTTCCAGGAGACGCCTGCGGCCAAAGCGATCAGCCTCGCCGCAACGATGTTTCCGGTCCTCCGGCCGAAACCACTCTTCCAGGACGACCATCCCCTGGTCGACCGACCCCCGCTGGCACCGATCTCCATATCTGCACCAGGGTCGACAGGCCGCGCACTCGTGGCTGTTTCGATCCTGATGCTTGCGGTCGGCGCCGTCGCAGTTGCCTTCCCTTCTCGGCGGCGCCGCACCGTAACCATCGGGAGCGCACGAAGATGATCACGATCTCGGGCCTCACCAAGCGATACGGGAAGTCGACCGTTGTCGACGATTTCGATCTCACCGTTCCGGAAGGCGAATCGGTTGCGCTGTGGGGGCCGAACGGGGCAGGCAAGACCACCGTTGTGCGCTGTCTGCTCGGACTCGTGTCGTACGAAGGGGCGATCACCGTCAACGGAGCCGACGCCCGGTCTGCTGGCAAGAAGGTGCGGTCCCAGATGGGCTATGTCCCGCAGGAGCTGTCGTTCTATGACGACATGCGTGTGGTTGATCTCCTCGACTACTCCGCCGCACTGCGCCGGATCGGTCCTGACCGGGTCGACGAAGTCACCGAAGTCGTCGGGCTGACCGACCATGTATCGAAGAGGGTACGGGAACTGTCCGGGGGTCTGAAGCAGCGTCTCGGGATCGCTTCGGCGCTGCTTCCGGACCCTCCCATTCTGTTGCTCGATGAGCCGACATCGAATCTTGATGCGCGAGCGAGGGACACCGCAATCGGGATCCTCGAGGATCTGCGTCACGACGGCCGAACCCTCCTTGTCACCTCACATCACATCGAAGAGGTCGGCATGCTGGTCGACCGCGTCGTGGCCATGGAGAACGGGCGCATCACCGCCGAATGCGATCCAACCGACCTCGCAGACGAACTCGGACTTCGGGCGTGGCTCCACCTCGTCCTCCCGACCGGCTCGGAAGCCAGGGCGCTCGAGGTGCTCACGAAGAGCGGGTTCGACGCCAAGATGAACTCGCGGGGTGTCCTCGTCGAGGTCTCGGCCCAGGGAAAGGGAGAGGCGGTCGCTGCATTGCACAGAGCCGACATCCTGATCGAAGACCTCGAGGTGTGGCGATGACCACCGCGTTCCCGCAGATCACCGAGCGTCCCGAGCTGGGTCTCGTCGTAACCATTGCACGGAAGGAGATCGCAGAGGCGGTCCGGAGCAAATGGTTCTGGCTCTGGGCGGGCGCCTTCGCGATCCTCGCGGCCATCCTTGCATCGTCTGCACTGCCCGGATCCCAGGTTGCCGGTTATGGATCGTTCGGGCGCACTGCTGCGTCGCTCGTTGCACTAGCCCAGATCATCATTCCCCTCATGGGGCTCACGCTCGGTGCGTACAGTCTCGCGGGCCAGAAGGAGAACGGAGCGCTCCGCTTCCTGTTGAGCCACCCGATTTCCCGCACAGAAGCCTTCTGGGGAACCTACATCGGTCTCGCGACCGCTCTGTTCGCGACCGTCTTCGGCGGGTTCGGTCTTGCCGGCATCATCACGGCGGCACGGGGCGGAGGCGCCGACGCCGCGAGCTACATCCGGATTGCGATCCTCTCCTGGCTGCTTGCAGTCTCCATGCTCGGGATCGGGCTCCTCATCTCCACATTCACGCGAAGCGGCTCGTCGGCGATCGGGACCTCCGTCTTTGTGTGGCTCGGCCTTGTTTTCCTCGGCGATCTCGGCGTGATGGGAACCGCCGTTGCAACCGGTATGCCAACATCGGCTCTGTTCATCTCCGCCGTGTTCAATCCCGTCGAGGCCTTCCGGCTTGCGGCCCTCACGGCCTTCGACGGGTCGTTGGATGTCCTGGGACCAGCTGGCCAGTACGCCGTCGATTCGCTTGGTGACTCCCTTGACGCGTTGCTCCTCGGAGTGGTGGCGATCTGGGCCGTGGTGCCCACGACGATCGCATGGTTCCGATTCGCAAAAGGTGGTGATGTGTGATGCAACACGCGATGCGCTTGACGGTGATTCTGCTGACCGGAGTGCTCGCCGCTGCGTGCGGCACACCTGACGATTCGGGGCCGCCCGAGATCAACTACGGCAGGGACATCTGCGTGGAATGCGGGATGATCATCAACGAAGCCCGATTCGCGGCTGCGTACCGGCTCGACGACGGTACGCAGAAGATCTTCGACGATGTGGGGGGCCTCTTGATCCATCAGCGTTCCACGGCCGATAGCCTCGACCCCGGAACCACATGGGTGCACGACTACGAGACCGAGGAGTGGGTCGCCGCGGCAGATGCGTACTTCGTCCCGACATTGTCGGTGACCAGCCCGATGGGCCACAGCATTGTGTCGTTTGCCGACCGGGACCGGGCCGAGGCGTTTGCCGCTGATGTGGATGGGGAGGTCATCACATGGAGCACGGTGATGGAGCTTCCGGTGGTCGACGGGCTCGTTGGTAACCACCACACGGATATGGATCAAAACATGGATATGAGCTCGGCCCCAGGTGGGTCCGACCACCAACACAACGGATGAGAGAGGAATGACATGACACTGAAGAAGGTGCTGATCGCCGTGGCTGTTCTCGGCCTTGTACTCGCCGCCTGCGGCGGATCGAGCAGCGACGGCGACAATGGAGGTTCGGCGACCACAACGGCTGCGACCGGTGGCGGCTCGGGAGATCCCTCGGAGGGTGCGGAGGTGTACCAGGGAACCTGTGCCGCATGTCACGGACCGACCGCGGGCGGCATCGACGGCCTCGGCAAGCCGCTCGCGCCGAGCGAGTTCGTGACATCGAACACCGAGGACGAGCTCGTCGCGTTCATCAAGGTGGGGCGCCCCGCAGGGGATCCCGCCAACACGCAAGGTGTCGACATGCCGCCAAAGGGAGGCAACCCGTCGTTGACCGACGAGGATCTCCACGATGTCGCGGCGTACATCAAGTCCCTCAACTGACGAGAGGGACGCGACCCCGGTCAAATTACCCACTCAACACGCTAAACAATGGGTCCGGAGCTGCCGGACCCATTGTTGTGGTCACTTGAGCGGAAGCTCACAGCAACGAGCCGGCACGAGATGCCGCGTCTCCTCGTAAGGGAAGAGAGTGAATGTCACAGAAGCAAACATTTCCGCCTGCGCCCGATCACACGCATTCGGTGCTCGGTGTCTGGACGGCGATCGCGGTCGCCGGTGTCGGGCTGGCGCTCGTCATCGCGACGATCGCCCTCACCATCACCGCCATCAGGCCGTCGATGGATCAGGACACTGCCGATCTCCTCGTGCAGAATGCCGTCGACAACCTCGAGATACCAACCGGCGGAGCTGGCTCGGTCGATACCAGCCACAGCGTCATCCCGGAGTTGACCCCGGTCGCGGACCTCCAGCCAGCGCCTGAGGGAGAGGTGCATGTCGTGTACGCGCCCGACGCGGGAATGCCAATCACTCGTGACTATCAGGCGAAGTATGAGATCCGGCTCGAGGTCCTCGAGAATGTCTGTGAGATCGATGCCGACAACGGTGTCAGGATCGACATGTGGGGATACCGCATCGAGGGCGACTCGGAAGTCGTCTGTGGGACCCCGGCACCCATCTTGCGCGGGCGGGTCGGTGACTTCGTCACGATCACCCTCACCAACCTCGCCGAGAACACCAACCCGCACAACATCGACTTCCACGCGGTCACCGGCCAGGGCGGCGGAGCCGAGAACCTGACCGCGGTCCCGGGGGAGACGGTGTCGATCGATATCCGGCTCCTGTACTCGGGGGCGTTCATGTACCACTGTGCCTACGGGGATGTTCCTGTCCACATCATGCACGGCATGTATGGCATGTTCATCGTCGACCCCGAGGTGCCGCTCCCCGAGGTCGATCACGAATGGACCGTGATGCAGTCCGAATGGTATGTCACGGAGCCTGACGCCGATGGGCTCGTCGATATCGACAAGGATGCATTGACCGACGAGAACCCGACCTATGTGGTGTTCAACGGAACCGTCGGCGCCATTGCGGGGGACAACGCCCTGAAGATGAATGTGGGTGAGCGTGCACGGATCTACTTCGTGAATGAGGGTCTGAACCTCATCTCGAGTTTCCATCCGATCGGGTCACACTGGGATGCGGTGTATCCCGAGGGTGCGACGACGCCGGGGAACCCAATCATTCGAGGATCCCAGACGACCTTGATCCCTGCCGGTGGGGGAACGGTTGTCGAGATCGAAGGACAGATCCCCCAGACGGTCCTTCTGGTCGATCACGCGCTGTCGCGTACCTTCTACAAGGGGGCGTTGGGCATGATCGAGATCTCCGGCGAACTCAACCCCGAGATCTTCGCCGCGCGTGAGGAGGCCGGCGGTGACGGTGGTGGGGAGACACCACCACCCGCCGAGGCTGTCCAGGTATCGATCACGAAGGATGGCTGGCTCGATCCTGCCAACGCGGCCGACGCGTTCAGCCCGTCCGAGTTGACGGTCGAGGTCGGAACGACGGTGACATGGACGAACAACGACACCGTGCTGCACACCGTGACATCGGGCATGTCCTCTGACAATGTAGGGACACCCGACGGGAGGTTCGACTCCGGGTTCCTCGATCCGGGAGCGACCTGGTCGTACACCTTCACCGAAGAAGGGGTCTTCGACTACTTCTGCACGCCCCATCCGTGGATGATCGGCAAGGTCACGGTCACAGCGGCCGGGTAACCGACCCCCTCCCGTTCCGTGGGCCAGAGTTCACCTTTTAGTTGCACGCGAACCCAGGGTTCCAGTTCAACAGAAAGGTCAACTCTGGCCCACGGAACGACGGGGCCGCATTAGTCGCATTCGCTTTCGCCTGAGCGGGACTGGGCACTGACCCCGTTTTCGAGGATGTCGTTGACCTTCCACCGGATCTTGGACACATCCGGGATCGGGTACTTGCCGGGGGTACGGCCCGAGTTGTAGGTCGGCGGAACGAATCCGACCGTGGCGACCTGTTCGAGGTCGATCTGCCCCGCCGCCCACACGAGGTCGGGGAGGGCATCGAGCGGAATGTCGGTGGTGATCGACTCGCGCATCAGGTCGAGCAGTGTCGGATAGACCCTGATCAGCTCGAGGGTGTCGGTCTGGGTGGCAGCGGCACGAATCAGGCAGCGTTGCCGTCCCATCCGGTGGTAATCCGACGATCCCCGTCGCCACCGCGTGTACGCAAGGGCCTCGAGACCGTTGAGGTGGTTCATGCCGGGCTCGACATTGATGGTTGCCTTCGGTTTGCCGGCCTCTGGGGACGACACCGTGACATGGTATGGCTGCTTCACATTCACATCGACACCGCCGATCGCATCGATCACATCGACGAAACCGGCCATGTCGACCATCACGAAGTAGTCGATGGGGAGATCCATCACATTGGAAATGATCTCCTTGAGCGCGGAAAGCCCAGGGTCGGGCGAGTAGGGATAGGTGCTGGTCCAATCGAGGGTGTACTGGTGGACCGTGTTCAGCATGTCGGGGAAGCAGTAGCACGACTCGAACGGTGGCTCGTCTGGGATCAGGTCGCCGTCCTGGTCGTACCAGGTGTCGGGAAAGCCGTCCTCGTCCGCATCCGTCAGGTCCTTTTCGATCACCACCTCTTCAAGGCCGATGAACGAGTTGCGGAAGCGGTCGGGGAGTGGCATCAACTTGAAGTTGCGGGGAAAGCCGAACAGGGCGGTCGCGCCGGTGTTGAGGTCGATCGTGACCACATTCATCGAATCGGTGCGAAGCCCTTCCCTTCCGGGGCCAGCGTCGCCCCCCACGAGGAGGATCGAGAGCCGTTCCCGGTCGAGAGGGCCTTCCTGTGGCTGGTATGGGGCAGGGGTGATCTCCGCAGCGGCGAGCTCGGACCAGACACGGATGGCTTCGGGCTCCCCGAAACCGGGCACATAGATCGCGGGCCGGTCGAACTCCTCATAGACGGCCCGGACCGATGTGGGGATTGCCTCCGGTGGCGTCGTCGTCGCGGTGGTGGCCCTGAGAGGAACGACCGACCGTTCACTCAGCGGCGTCGCGACGAAGGTCGTGGTGAGCGCGTCAAGGGTGTCCGTGCCGTAGTTCCATGCAATGGCGTGCGGAATCGCCACCGCGAGCAGCAGCAAGCTGACGGGGACCGCGAGCCATCCGCGTTCCCCGCTTGTCGATGTGATGGCGACCGCGTCGACCACAGCCGCCACGCGCCACGCGAGGAACACGACATCGGCAATGAGCAGACCCGTGAGGAACGACGGCCGCACGAGAAGGCCGGCCATGCCGATCGTTCCCATGTCGACGAACATGAAGGCACCGATGCCCAACGCGAGGGTTGGGACGAAGAAGAAGGCTGCCCGCGCCGGTCGGCGGGCGTAGAGCTGTCCGGCACCCGGAATCAGCGCCGACAGCAGTGCTGCGATGATCGGTCGACCGCTCATGTCCCCTCTGATGACGCATCATCCGACTCTGGATGGTTCGCGGTGCTGAGCCTACCGGCGCATCAGGATTGCAGGCCCGAAAGCTCGACCCTTGTGATCAGCGACTACCGCCTCGTTCAGGGCACGGGACGGCGACGCCTGCGAACCGGCACCTCGTTGACGGACGGTATGGCCGATCCCGAACCAGAGCCATCGTCGTTGTCGACGACCCATCGACGAATGGCGAGTTGTGCGGCGACATCGTCCTCGTTGTATTCGAGAAGACGCCGTTGCATGGATGGATCGCCTCCGAGCATCGCCTCGAACCACAGCTCCGATTGCTGACCCCCCGCATCGTCATCGCGCCAGGTGAACCCGCACAGGGGAGCGACGGTCTTGAGGCTGTATCCGTCGGGGGAGATGAAATGGTTTTTCGTCCAACGGTGGAGATCGGTGGCATGTTCGTTGAACCAGTCGTTGATCATTGCGAAGCCCGGGATCGACATGCCGTACCGTGCAGAGGCCGCCGCGAGTTGCGTCCGTTCGTACTCCGTCCAGTGGAACACCCGCGTTCCACGGTCGGAAAAGGCCGCGAGCTTTGCAAACAGTCGCTCCACAAAGCTGCGTTCGGAGCGGTCCGTCCACTCCCAGTCAGCGATCCAGTCGTAGGTGCTCTGACCGTCCTCGGATACGAGGAATCCGGCGAGGTAGATGCGGTTGTCGAAGGTCTCGATATCGAAATCCACGGCTCGGGCCGGTTGGGGAACATCCAGAGGCGGGTCGACCCCGGCGCGCCGTAGCAATGTGCCCGCGACCATGGCCCGTGCCTGGGGAACCGCTGTGGCGTTGACGAAGCGACCATCGGCCAGATCGAGGGCGGCGATGTCGTCGACCGTGGCGACACCGTCGAGCGCGAGGGCCTTTCGCACATCAGCGTCGACACCACTGAGCATCGTTGGGTCGCCGATCTCTTCGAGCACGGACCGGCACACGAGCCTCCACGGACACTGGCTGCATTCCGAACGCCACCACGGGGCGATCGCGGGGTGCTCCGGGTGGTCGTCACCGCGGCGGAGGGCGTCGACCGCTTGTTCGGTCCATGCGACCGCCTCGTCGAGGATCGTGTCGTGGCCGTTTCCCCGCGAATCGGTGAGGTCGACCCATGCGCATGCAAGAGGATCCTCGGTACCGATCACGCCTCCAAGCGGCCTGTTGCATGCTTCGCCGAAGTCATCGAGGATTCGCCAGTAGTGGGCGACCTGGTACAGGTCACGCACGCGGTTCGATCGAAACCGAATCGGATCCGGAGCGTCCTCATCCGGCTCGTTGCCAGCTTCATCGTGATGGTGTACCCGCACCGCCGTGCCCATCGCGTCGAGCGGCGTGGCAACGGTTCGAATCCCGTTCCGTCTCGTGACGAGATGGCTCTTGATCTCGACCGGTGCGTAGCCGGACGGAAACCGGACAAGGACATCCGGGGCGCCGACCAGCGAGCCATCCAACGATGCGATACGACCACCGACGATGATCGTTGCTCGGTCCCGAAGGGCCTCAAGCGTACGGGTCGGAGCATCCGCCTGGTCGCCGATGTGGACCACGGCTCCGGGATTGGCCGCGTCGAGGGCGGCGATGACCGAGACCTCATGGGCGAAGCCGATCGCTGCTCGACGCTCACGCACCGGATCGGCAACGGCGTGGGCATCGGTGAAGCGATCGTGGTGGATCCTCGTGAGACACGAACCCACCTCGCCACCCCCGATCGCCCCTCCTCGGTGGTGTTGTGTCGTCACAGCGTCCGCTCCCATGCCGACAACCTACCGGGCCGGTATGACACTTCCCGGCTCCGTCGACGATCACTCATCTCGATCCCGTGGTCGATCCGGGGTCTCCCTATACGGGTTCGAAGCGGCAGGTGAAGTGGCGGAGCCACGGCGCCTGTTCGGTGATGCGGTAGCCGGGGAGGCCCGCCGCACGACTCGCCACATCGATCACCACCTCGGCCGTGTAGTCGATGTGGCTCTGGGTGTACATCCGTCGCGGAATGGCAAGACGCACGAGCTCCATCGCTGCAGGCTCATCCGGATCGCCGTCCGGCGTCGCTCGGCCGAACATGACCGTGCCGATCTCGACACCGCGCACGCCGCCGGTCCGGTACAGCTCGATGGCGAGCGACTGCGCCGGGTACTGGTGCGCCGGAAGGTGCGGGAGCAGCGCCGCGGCGTCGAGGTACACGGCGTGTCCACCGGCAGGAAGCACGATCGGGACACCTGCGTCGTTGACCTTGTCGGCGAGGTACTCCGTCGATCGAATGCGGTATCGCAGATAGTTTTCGTCGAGGACCTCCTCGAGACCCACGGCGATGGCTTCGAGGTCGTATCCTGCAAGCCCGCCATAGGTGGGGAACCCCTCCGTGAGGATCAGGAGGTTTCGGGCGTTCGCTGCCCATTCGGCGTTGTTGAGGGCAAGGAAGCCGCCGATGTTGGCAAGCCCATCCTTTTTTGCCGACATCGTGGCGCCGTCGCCGTACGAGAACATCTCCTTCGCGATGTCACGCGGCGTGCGGTCGGCGTAACCCTCCTCGCGCAGCTTGATGAACCACGCGTTCTCAGCGAAGCGACACGCATCGAAGATCAGCGGCAAGGCATGCTCGTCGCACACCGCTCGAACCGCCCGGATGTTCTCCATCGAGACAGGCTGGCCCCCACCTGAGTTGTTCGTCACGGTCACCATCACCATCGGGATCCGGTCGACACCGACCTCGTCGATCGTGGCCCGCAGCGCTGCGACATCCATGTTCCCCTTGAACGGCAGGATCGCCGACGGGTTGCGCCCCTCGGCGACCACGAGATCCCGCGCCTCGGCTCCCCGGTACTCGACATTGGCCCGAGTCGTGTCGAAGTGGGTGTTGTTGGGGACCACATCGCCGGGATTGACCGCAACGGAGAACAGGATCTTCTCGGCGGCGCGGCCCTGATGGGTCGGAATCACATGGTCGAAGCCGGTGATGCCCTTTACGGCGGATTCGAAGCGGAAGAACGACCGGCTTCCTGCGTAGGACTCGTCACCGAGCATCATGCCCGCCCACTGCCGCGACGACATGGCGCCCGTGCCCGAGTCGGTGAGCAGATCGATGATGACCTCATCTGCGTGGAGCCCGAACAGGTTGTAGCCGGACCGGATCAGCGCGGCTTCGCGTTGCTCGGCATTTGGGAGGTCGATCGCCTGAACGGTGTGGATGCGGAACGGCTCGATGATCGTACGGGATTCCATAGGGGGAGGGTACCGAGGCAACAAGTCAGAAGGCGGATGAGGGGGTGACTGATTACCGACGGTGAAAGCGAACGGCTTCCTCCTCGCTCGGATCCGTGGATCCTATGTCCGGTTCGGCCGGGGTGTCGACGGTGATGAGATCGCCAGGGAATGATCCAGGATTGACACACGCATGACATACCGATTCCGTGAGCTGAAAAGATGGCTGGAGCCACCAAGGAGGGTCAAGCGATGGCGCGACCATCGATCAGGTCCGACCGAATCCACCTATTCGTCGAACTGGCGGCGTTGGCCGTGGTGATGTCGCTCGCGGCTGCCTGTAGCTCCGAAGTGGGAGTGGATCCGCCAACGACACTGCCGCAGCAGGCAACGACCACACCGAATGCTCCGTCGTCCACGACAACGACGATCCACTTAACCACAACGACGGAGGTTCCGAGCATGACCAGTCCGTTCGCTCTGGAACCGTACGCAGCGAATCCAATCATTCAGCAGCCAACAGAGACGGGCGGTTCGATGCTGCCCGCGGTCTTGTTGGTCGATGACCTCCTTCACATGTGGTTCACGCAGACCACCAGCTGGTCGACGGTCCCGACTGCGATCTACCACGCGACATCGATCGACGGTTTCGAGTGGGTCGTTGATCCTGCTCCCGCCCTCGAGGCGGACGGGTCGGGCTTCGATGCCTTTTCGGTTGCCGAGGGAAGAGTGATCCAGATCGATGGCGTGTGGATCATGTATTACAACGCCAGGGAGGAACCGGGTCCCGGCCCTGGACCAGCCATCGGAAGGGCGACGGCACCGAGTCCTGATGGACCGTGGAAGGCTGGACCGTCAGCGGTCGTTCGAACCGGCAACGCGGCTGCGTGGGACTCCGGGTTTGTTTCTCCAGCGGCAGCGATCGCCTCAGAAGATGGGGTTCAGCTGTTCTACTCGGGCGGGACTGACTACGCGACATTTGGGCCGACCGCCACCGGACTCGCACGCTCGGTCGACACGAAGGCCTTCACCAAGGAGAGCCGTCCGGTCATCGACCATGGGACAGGTTGGGACGGCCACTACTCGTGGGAGGCGGCCGTCTTCCCCTTGGGGAACGGATTGGCAGCGTTCTATACGGGCGACCCAAAGGAGCTGACGGGAGAGGCGATCGGCTACGCATCGAGTAGCGACGGCGTCGTGTGGGCGAAGGCCACGAACAATCCGCTCCTGGAGCCTCGGGATCAGGAGTGGGCCTCGCTCGATGTTGTGGCGGGTTCTGTGGTCACGCTGCCCGATGGGCGGGTGTTGCTCTACTACTCGGGCACCAATGGCGGTCTGAGCTTCTCGATCGGTGTTGCAGAAGCCGTCCCTGTCGGGTAGTCGACCTGACGGCGGGTCAAGCGGACACGCTCGTTTGACTGATCGCCCGATGCCGGAAACCAGCACCGGCCTGACTGAGGATCGAGGTCTCGAGGAGATGCGTTGCAAGCCACGCTGTCGCTTCCTCGGCCTCGTCGAACCAGCCGAGGGCAGACGCTGCTCTGGCAAGACCCTCGGTTGCGGACAGGTATGCCCGACCGTCGAGCGACACCACGGGAATGACAACCATTCGTTTTGGGGCGATCCGCCGGGCCCGACCAAACAGGCGATGTGCCGCGAGATGGTCGCCACGACTGAGAGCCAGATACCCGGCAATCAAGACCGGGAAAACTGATTGGGCACGGCTAAACGCCGGACCCGTCGGATACCCCCATTCCCAACCACCGTCGTAGACCATGGCCGCGATCTGCTTGCGGTGGAGCTCGGCTCCGTCGGCATCGCCGATCAACGCCCGACCGATGCCAAGCCATCCGTGAGCCTGCGCACGATGTAGCGGTGAGAAGTGCTCGGCAATCCCCTCGAGAAGCCCGGCACCGTCGGGATCGTCGCAGTCGACCATGAGGAGTCCCAATTCGAGGGTGTGCTGGGCATACCACGCGCTGGTTTCGGAGTACTGGGACTGTGCTCGCCGAACATCGGCAACGGCTCCCACGGAATCGCCCATGTCAGCAAGCATCCTTGAGCGCATGACCAATGCCTGGTCCTGGGCTGACGGCCCCATCCCGGTGGCGCCAGTTGCGAGGAAGTCGTCAACATCGGACAGCGCCGATTCAAGGTCACCGTGGGACCAGGCAAGGAGTGCCGGAGCCAAGATGGCGAGAGGCAGCGGTGCATCAGGTTTTCGGCGCTTCACTTCGGTGAACGCCGCGCACGCAGCGACGACATCCCCATGGGAGGTCAGTTCATGGAATGCCCGCTGCCATTCCGTCAGATAGAAACCAGGTCGGATCGCCTCCAGCTCATCGATGAGAGCTGTGACTGCGCTGTCGCGGCCGGTCAGCCAGTACAAACCCATCAGATTGACTCTTGGCCAATACGCGTCGGGATGGTCGGCGACATACAGCTGGAGACGGTCGATGGCGCCCGCGGCGTCTCCCTTGAACGACGCGTGGGTCGCTTCGACGATCAGCCGTACGGCTTGGGAGGCTCCAGCGAGACAGTCCATCGCGGCCGCCAATTCAGCGTGTGCGAGGTCATGGTTCCCCATCCACATGTATGACCAGGCAAGGGGCGTGCGGGGGCCAGGACGAGACGGCTCACGCCGGCAGACCTCTTCGAGGACAGACATAGCTCTTCCGAACTGCATCTCGTCGATGAGGCCGGAAGCGACGCGGTACAGTCGCTCGGCTTCTGTGTCCCAGGGCCCGATGTCAGCGTCGCTGGCCTGCACGAGTTCGCAATGCCCGGCGAGTCGATAGCCGATGCCCCGGACGGTCTCGATGGTCACATCCGACCCCTCGAGCAGTTGTCGGAGCTGATAGATCCGCTGCCTGACATTCTGTTCACCTACGAAGCGATCGACCCAAACCCGGTCGAGGAGGTCTTGGTTCCGGCATACATGTGGAGCTGATCGGATCAACTCGGCGAGGACGCGAACGGCGGTAGGGGAGATGTCGACCGGTCCCGGATCAGGTGCTGAGTCATCAGCCCTGATCGTTGAGGTGTCAATGTCGAGGGTGAGGTTCCCGATGCGATAACGATCCACGGTACTCCCCGGATGTCGAGCAACAGGTGTCGCCAGAGAACCCTACCTGCAAGGACGGCTCATGGGGGTGTCGTCACCGTCGTGGTGGTCGCCGCCGTGGTCGTAGTCGTGCCGGGCCCGGTCGTGGTCGTGGTGGTGCCGGGACGCGTGGTGGTCGTCGTGCTCTGCGTCTTGGACCGGTAGGACCAGGTCCAGCTCTGTTTCGTGACCGAGCCGTCCGGGTGCGTCATCACTCGGGTGATGGTGTTGCCGCTGCGCTCGGATTCGCAGGTCCTCCCCCCGTTGTTGCCATAGAAGGTGACCGTGATCGAACTCGGCGTGTAGCTCGTCTCGATGTAGATCACCGACGCCGAGTCGTTGCGGAAGATGACATCGGGCATGGGATAGCCGAGGGTCGCTTCGCGTACATAGGGGTAGCGGGAGAAGTAGAGACTGTGCGGCTGGTGGAAGACATCCTCGTAGCAGCCGAAGAACACCGCGTTGTAGAAGGTGGTCGCGAACTGGCTGGTCCCGCCGCCGACATTGACCGGGCTGTCGCAGCACACGACCTCGCCGCCAATGATTGCCCCGGCACGCCGATAGCCCTCGGCGGTGGTGCGCTTCCCCGCAGTCTCGTTGATCGAGAAGGTCTCGCCCGGCATCACCCAATGCCCGTCGATCTCATCGGCGAGCAGCTGGATGTTGACGACGCGGTTCTCGCAGCACGGATGCCTCGTCGTGAAGGTCGACACTTCCCCGAACGGCCCCATGGCCTCGGCAGCTTCGGTGGTGAGGTTCGGCAACGCCCCAACCTTCATCGGGATGGTGCCGGATCGCCTTCCGCGGGCGGCCGCATCGACGACATCGGGGATCGCGTCGAGGTCGATGGTGCGACCATTACGGGACGGCACGACCGAGATCTCCTTGGTCTGCTCGTCGAACCGGAATGACGCGTCCTGTGCGGGCACCTCGAACGCGGCTGCCTGGCTGGCAGCGATCGCTCCGATGACCTCGCGATCGAGATACGGCACAACCGTCGGAGGCGAGTTCGTGACGATCTGGCTCCGAAGGGCGGAGGTGAGCCCGGCAGGGGAAAACACCAGCGCCGCGGTCTCCCCTTCGGGGCGCAATACGATCGGTTTCGACACGAGGGTCGTGGCGAGCGCCACGGCCGCGTCCACATCATCGCCTGTGACCGACGGCTCGATGTCGACAAGCGGCAACTCCACCGAATCCCGGTCTTCGGTGGATGCGGCTGCGAGTATCAGCATCGATGCTGCGTCGTGGTCGATCCGCGTTCCTGGTTGGGGATATTCGGGTGCCGGGGAACCGTTGTCGATGATCACGGCACCGTCATAGGCGGGATGATCGATCACGGTGCGGTCCCATCTCGTCATGAGCGCGTTGAGCGCGTCAGCGTCGATCGTCGGTTCGATGGACAGCTCGACCCGGCTGAACCGGCTGCCGATCCACCGACCGAAGTTCACGAACCCGTTCGATGACCGGCGAACTGCGAGCGCCTTGGTCACGATTGCGGACTCATCGATGCCGAAGGAAATGTCGTGTGGATCGACAGTCAGGGTGGTTCCCTCAACGATCACCTCGACGGGTTGTGAGGCGAGCTGTTCTTCGTAGGCTGCGATCGCCGCTTCGGCCTCGGGACGCGACATCCGGCTCAGGTCGATGTGTTCGGCGCTGACCCCGTGGCTCACCCGATCGTCGGCAAGGATCTCGTCGGACGCATACAGGCCGACCACGACGAGGATGACCAACACCGGGAGTGCGATCGCAGCAATCGTGATGTAGCGACGCACCATCCACCCCTGACCGGTCGTTCCGTGCGGTCCGCAGATTCTATGGGTTGAGCACGGTTAGCCAAGGAGATCGTCGAGAGACGGATCGAGACCGATGTCGCCTCAGCCGACGGCGGCCCGCACGATCAGGACGGTGGCTGCAACGCCCGAAACGATGAGGATGCCACGCCGAACGGTGGCTTCGGGTACCCGGTCGTTGATCCCCGACGACAGCCAGAGGCCTGCGAGCGCCGCAGGCAGGAGCACTGCCGCGACACGCACATCGGTCATCGTGATATTCCCACTCACCCAGCGGAAGAACACCGAGGTCACCGACCCGAAGAAGAACACGACCGCAAGGGTCGCCCGAATCGTGTCTGATTCGTCCCGGGCGTACAGCAACGCAACCGGTGGACCGCCGATGGAGGCAACGACTCCCGTGATACCCGAGATGGTCCCCCCTGCGAGCTTGGCGGCGGTCGTCCTCGCGATGTGATAACCCGTTCCGACGACCACGACCGCACCGAGGACGATGAGCCCGATGATCGTGTCGAGCATCCTTTCGGTTGCGATCCCGAGGAGGAAGACACCGAGCAGTGCTCCGGGAAGCCGCCCGACGATGATCCACCCTGCACCGCGGAGTTCAGCCGCCCTCCATTCGCGCATCGCCATCGCGACCGTGAGCGGCAGCGCGATCAGGAGTTGGGGGACCGGGGCGAGGTCTGGGTGGAGGAGGGACAGGATCGGGACAGCAGCCATCCCGAAGCCGACCCCGACCATCCCCTGGACCGTCGCTGCTGCGGCGGTGACGGCGAGCGCGACGGCCCAGATGAGAATCGACATCGTTGGATTGTCGCACGGCGCCGGCGCGACCCGGAATCCGTCCCTGCGCCGCGATCTCGGCTCAGGAGGAACTCATCGAGCTCACAGGTGCTTGTCGTCGGTCATGAGTTCCCAGAATTCGATGCGGGAATCGATGACGAGTTCGTTGAGATCGGTTGACAGGTCGCCGAGATCGGCGCGGATGCGATCCTCTCGGTATGGGGTCCTGAGCGACGGGTCGGTCCATTCCATGACCACGGTGTTCTTGTCGCCCGGTGTTGTGCCCGAGTTGAAGTAGACCCTGCTCGCGGACCGAGAGCCTGCTTCCTCGTACGCGTTCCCGATCCTGTCGATGAGGGTTGCGGCCTTGCGAGCCTGTCCGGGCTCGATGTCATAGATGCGCCGAACGAGATACACAATGACTCCTCCTGCTGTGGCGGGTTGACCTGAGGTCCTGAAGTTAGTGTCCTACCTGGTCGCCATCGCAATGAGACCGTGGCGCCCTGCTTTGTCGTCGGATCAAGGATGAAGCTCGGCGATTCCCTTGATGGCCCGGTCGACCTCGTCGAGGGTGTTGTAGTGCACGAACCCGACACGGACAAGGCCATCGGGTCTTTCGAGACGCTTCATGACCTCATAGGCGTAGTAGTCGCCCGACCACACGAAGATGCCCTGTTCGCCGAGCGATTGCGCAACGGCGTCGGGACCCACGCCCTCGATGTCGATGGCAAAGGTAGGCGTACGCGCCCCGGTTCCGGTGTGGCCGAACAGGGTCACGGACGGCATCTGCGAGATCCCGGCGAGGAACCGCGACGCGAGACCCGCCTCGTGGGCGCTGATGCTGCGAAAGGCGTCCACGATCCGGTCGCGGCGTGAAGGACCGTTCCCGTGTGAGGCGATGTAGTCGACCGCCGCGGTGACGCCGGCGAGGGACTCGAACGACTGCGTACCCGTTTCCCACCGGTCCGGTGCCGTATCGGGGGAAGGCCGCAACTTGAACGGGGCGATGGCCTCGAGGTGTTCCTGTTTCCCGAACATGATCCCGGTATGGGGCCCGAACCACTTGTACGCCGAACAGGCGAGGAAGTCCGCTCCCGACGCGGCGACATCGATGACCCCGTGGGGGGCATAGTGCACAGCATCCACATAGGTCAGGGCTCCTACGGCGTGTGCCATGTCGACGATCTCGGTGACCGGTGTGACTGTTCCGGTGGCGTTCGAGGCATGGGTGAATGCCACGAGCGCCGTGTTGCGGTCGATGGCGCCACGAAGCGAGTCGACATCGAGGCTGCATCCGTTGCCGGGATCGAAGTCGGCGAAGCGGACCTCCGCGCCGACCGACGCCGCGGCTTGGAGCCACGGTGCGACATTGGCGTCGTGATCGAGCCTCGTGACCACGATGTTGGTGCCCGTCGGCCAGGTCCGCGCCAACGCTCGGGACATGGCGTAGGTGAGCGATGTCATGTTCTGGCCGAAGACCACCTCGCTGGGTCGACAGCCGAGCAGATCCGCCACAGCGTCCCTCGCTGCGCCGACCAGCGCGTCGGTCTCGACCGATGACACGAAGGCGCCGTGGAGGTTCGCGCCCCCGCGCTGCATGTGGTTCGCCATGGCAGCGATCACGGATCCGTGGACCTGCGTTCCTCCGGGTCCGTCGAGGTACGCGGCGACCCGGCCGTTCACTTCGCGGGCAAGTGCAGGGAAGCCGCTCCTCGTCTGTTCGATGTCGATCATCGCCACTCCAGGCGGAAGACGGTAGCGCCACGAGGTGTGGCAACGCGGGGTGATGATCGCGGCATGGTCGTCGTTGGACTTGTAGCATCGCTCGGCGATGCGGAGTCTGTACATTGTTGTGGGTGTTCTCGCCTTTGCCATGGTGGCGGGCTGTGGCGGTGACAGCTCGAACGACACTCCCCTCAAACAGGGGAGGGAGGTCTACGGGAATATCTGCTCCGCGTGTCACGGTTCGACCGGTCAGGGAGGAATCGGGCCCTCCCTCAGCGCCGTCACCGAGACTTTCCCGTCGTGTGACGACCACATCGAGTGGGTGACGCTCGGCTCCGAGGAGTGGAAGCTCGTCCACGGCGACACCTACGGCGCCAACGACGCACCGATCGAAGATGTGATGCCCGGCCAAGGCGGAACCCTCACCGCTGCCCAGATCGCCGCCGTTGCGGCATACGAGCGGGTCTTCTACGGAAACGCGGACGAGGCGATCACGCTCGATGCATGCGGCGTGGAGACTTCGTCAGGCTGAGTGTCTCGCTCCCCCTTCGAGCGCGCCGGTTCTGCTCATCTCGGCGATGTATGCGACGATGCCAACCAGGAGAGCGAAACCCATCACGGGCGTGGAGATGCGCTTGACGACCGGGCTCACCGTGAGCAATCCGATGACGAACCCGGCGATGCCGAGGTTGACGCCCCACATCACGATTCGATCGGTGCCCGACAGCGCAGGTCGCTGCATCCCACCCAACACGACGGCACCGAACAGCAGGTTGGTCATGACGCCGATGAACATGGTGTGGTCGAAGCCGAGGATGAGCCCTTCTTGTGACTCGGTCATGGCATCGATGTCGATGCTCCCGCTGACGACGCCCATGATGAGAATCGTGCCGAGGATCAGGTACACGACGAGGAACAGGCTGCTCAGGCGCACATAGGCACCCGTACCGGCATCCCTCCAACCTGACGGGAGGAGTTCGCTGCGGTATCGGATCAGGAGAATGATCACGCCGACGATCATGAGAAGGTTCGCCGGACCGAGCAGCTCCTCCTCGAGCTGGGCGAGGAATCCCACATTCGCAAGCAGGCCAGCGAGGAACAGGATCCACATCTGGGCAGTTCCGAGGCGATCCTCCGACGACGGCGTGTGGTTTCGGAACAACCATTCGATGACGGCCATCGCCGCGAGGATCAAGAACCCGATCACCATCGCAGGAGGATGTCCCTCGCTCACGGCTGCTGCGGTGTCGTCATCGAGACCGGGGATCTCACCCTGTGAGGTGTAGATCCCGAGCAGCACGCCCAAGATGGCGCCGATCATCAGGGAGATCCATGCGAGGAGAAGTCCGAGGCGTGCGACCGAGCTGGTTTCCACCCGCTTGTTCGTCGCAAAGAGCCACACGGCGAACCACACCACGACGATCAGCAGGAGGGTCCCGAAGATGGGACGCTGGATCCGATCGCCGGGAATCCGGTCACCGGCGAAGAAGGCAAGTACATACAGCGCTATCGCGACCGTCATCGCCCAAGACAGGGTGCGTGCCTTACGCCGGTCCTGTTCGGTGTCGTTGTGCGCGTCGGAGAACATCAGCAGGGCCGCGCCGGTGGTGGCCAGGGTGATCCACCCCAGCGTTCCGGCATGGACATGGGTGATCAGGGTGTCGTGGTCGGGTTCGTACAGGTCGAGCCCGTTCAGTATCCCGATGACGATCGTGACCGCGAATATGGCGAGCGCCGCGACGAAGGTGATGCGCGCTGCTGGCCAGTAGGGGGATCGGTGGACATTGTCGGACATTCGTACCTCCCGAGGTCGTGCCCAGACTGATGCCCAGCGGCACGATCATAGCGCGCGAGGCCGACGCGATCCGTTAGCGTTCGGGGTCATGTCCCGTCTTGCCCGTTGGTATCTGTTGCTGCGCGGATGGCGATTCGTCGGATCACCTCCCGAGGAGCCAAAGGCGGTGATCGTCGCGGCCCCGCACACCTCGAACTGGGACTTCCTCGTGTTCCGTGCCGTCGCGAGACATTTCAGGCTCAGCGTCGGATTCCTCGGCAAGGATTCGCTGTTCCGAGGGCCGCTGGGTGTTCTGATGCGTCGCTGGGGTGGGATCCCGGTCGATCGTTCCCGTCCCCGTGCGATGGTCGACTCCGTGTCTCGGTATTTCGACACGCATGACGAGGTACTGCTCGTCATCACACCGGAGGGAACCCGGGGCAAGGCGCGGGTGTGGAAGTCAGGCTTCTGGAGGATCGCCGATGCGCTCGATCTTCCCGTGTACATGGGCTTCGTCGATGCGGCAACCAAGACGACCGGCTTCGGCCCGGTAAGGAAGATCAGCGGTGATCCGCACGGGTGGATGGACGCCGCACGAAAATTCTATGCCGGGATGGAGGGCATCAACCGCTTGCAACGAGGGCCGATGATCCTCCAATCCGAGACACCGGGGTAACTCCTCCAGGCAGAGTAACACCGGGCAGAGTAATCCCCATGGTATCGTGGCACGATGACCCTGCCGAGGACCGATCCCGGGTTTCTCGCTGCGTACGGCGAGGCGATCGCAGGACTCCGCCTGCAATGCGGGCTCGATCGCCGCTCGTTGGCGCTCGACGCTGGCATCTCCTACTCGTACCTGTCTGCGATCGAATCGGGTGACCGGTTCCCGAGCCCTCGCGTCGAAGCTGCGATCGTCGAAGTCCTCGGTGTGTCCGCGATCGACCTTCTCGCAGCGGCCAACGGTGCGGTCGGCTCGGACATCACGGCTCAACCGAGCTCCCCAACGGAGCCCGGCGCGGTTGGGTCCGACCGGATCAGTGAGGGTGCGGGTCGGCCACACCAGCCGCAGACACACCACGCGCCAGCGGTCCTGAGTCCGTCGGCGGCGGAGGCGGAACTCCGGGTCCTGCTGCCACACCTCAGTCCGCCCGATGCCGCAACGGTTGTGGCTCTTGCACGCAAGCTCGCTCAGCCAAGCGCGCAACACAGACCGCACGAGACCCGGAATTCGGGCGATTGGCGCGGCCCACAGCTGCGGACCGCTGCGTATCTCGAGTTCTGGGACGACTACGCGACCAAGGTCTCCAACCGAGGGTTGCCATGGGTCGATGACCGCCGACCCCAGCCGAGGAACTCCTTCACGATGTCGTCGCGAATCAAGGGGACTTCACTCGAGGCGTCCTTCGCGCGGAACCGGCTGCTTCGCCACGGGCTCTCCATCAGCCGCGGCTCGCGTGAAGCCAGCGTCGCGATGCTGCACCGGATCCGTGATCACCGCGAAGCGATCGAGTCCGTCTACGGAAGGCCACTCGAGTTCGAAGAACCAGCCCGTGAGCGCGGTGCGGTACGGATCGCCGAGTACCGTGACGGTCACATCTCGCGAACGGACGAGCACGGGGATTACATCGAGTGGTTCATCGACACGGGCCTGCGGATGCGACGGGCCATCGCCACCTTCGTCGACCTCGGATCGGCGCGGTGATCGCGCCCGGAGTCGGGCTCCGGTGTCGCTCCGTCAACTAGCATGTGGGGGTAAGAAACGCGCATGTTGAGCGAGGTGGCTGCCGAGATGGGAACACCGAAGTACCCCGGGATTCGGATCACGACCAACGGCAACCAGCTCGTTTCCTACCACACCGAAGCCCGCATCACCCAAGCGGGTGTCTTCTACCCGATCACGCCATCGACCGAGATGGGTGAGAGCTACCAGCTCGCGTACGCCGAGGGCGTCCTCGATGTGTTCGGCAATTCCAAGATCGCGATCGAAGCCGAAGGCGAGCACGCAGCACAAGGCGGTGCGATCGCCTACTCGATGACCGGGCGCCGAACCGTGAACTTCACCTCGGGTCAAGGGGTCGTCTACGGGCTCGAGCAGTACTACCACGCCCCGGGGAAGCTCTCGACGATGGTGGTCGAGGTTGCAGCCCGTGCACTCACCAAGCATGCGCTCAATGTGCACTGCGGTCACGACGACATCTACTCGGCGATGGACACCGGCTGGATCATGCTGTTCGCAAAAGATGCCCAACAGGCAGCCGACCAGGCGCTGATCCTGAGGCGGGTCACCGAACGGTCGCTCAATCCCGGCATGAACATCCAGGACGGCTTCCTCACATCACACCTCGAACGGACCTTCTACAAGCACGAGAGCGAACTCCTGAGGGAGTACCTCGGCGCCCACGACGACATCATCGACACCCCGACCGCGGCCCAGCGAGCTCTCTTCGGCGCAACCCGACGCAGGGTCCCGATCATGATGGACCTCAAAAACCCGATGCTGCTCGGTCCCGTGCAGAACCAGGAGCACTACATGAACGGTGTTCTTGCACGGCGAAACAACTTCTCTGAGGACATCCTCCCGATGCTCGATGCGGCCTACACGGACTTCGCTGCTCTCACCGGTCGTCACTACGGCTTCGTCACCGAGTACCGAACCGAGGATGCAGAGACGGTCTTCGTGTCGCTCGGTTCGGCCGCAGAGAACATCGAAGCCGTGGTCGACTATCTGCGTGCCGAAGACGGCGCCAGTGTGGGTTCCGTCCACATCAATGTGCTGCGGCCCTTCCCGGAAGCCGCGCTCGTCGAAGCCTTGGCAGGCAAGAAGCGCGTCATCGTGCTCGAACGGGTCGACGACGGGCTTTCGGGCGACAACCAGCTGACCCGGGAGCTGCGAGCCGTTCTCAGCAAGGCCCTCGAAGCGGGTCTCGCCGGATTCGCGTCCCACCTTCGGCCCCTCACCGACAAGGACATGCCGCTGATCCTGTCGGGTTCATACGGGCTCGGATCGCGCGATTTCCGACCTGAGGCGATTATCGGCGCCTACGAGTACGCAACGGGAACCCGGGCCCGGCAGGATGGACGCCGAGTGACCGACGGCGAAACCTACTTCACGCTCGGTATCGACCACCCGTATGCCGTCGTCGCCGACCGGACCCCGTCGCTTCTCCCGGACGGCGCGATCGCCGTTCGGTTCCACTCGATCGGGGGTTGGGGGATGATCACCACCGGCAAGAACCTCTCGGAGGTGATCGGTGCCATCGGCGATGACCTCCTCGCGCACCAGACCGAAACCGACGAGTTCGGAAGGCTCCAAGAGGTCATCCATGTGTCCGCGAACCCGAAATACGGGTCCGAGAAGAAGGGCGCCCCGACCTCGTACTTCCTCGTTGCGGCGCCGAAACGGATCCATCCGAACTGCGACCTGCACCATGTCGATGTGGTGCTGTGCTGCGACCCGAAGATCTTCACCCACACGAACCCGCTTGTCGGTATGAACGACCGTGGCACCTTCGTGTGGGAGTCAGAGGAGGATCCCGAGACGGTCTGGCAACGCATCCCGCCTGCGTACCGGAAGGAGATCATCGACAAGAAGATCCGTGTCGTGACGCTCGCCGGGTTCCGCATCGCACGGCAAGCAACGGACCGCCCCGACCTCCAGCTTCGCATGCAGGGAAACGCCTTTCTGGGAGCGTTCTTTCGTGTGTCGGGCATCCTCGAGGAATACGATGTGTCGGACTCCCGCTTCCGAGAGCTGGTGCGCAACCAGTACACGAAGAAGTTCGGTCGCTTCGGCGATGCCGTCGTCGAATCGAACATGAAGGTCATGACCGACGGCTTCGACCAAGTCGTCGAGATCGAACACGGTGATCCCGATGCCCCGGATCGCTCCAGTATGCGACTTTCCGCCCTGGCGGCGTGCGGTTCGTGCAGCGTCGAGGTCCCCGCCGCCGTCGCGCCGAAACAGCAGGAGACGAGGATCCCCCTCACGCTTGCCTCGACCTTCAACAAGGAGTTCAAGGCGGGCCTCGGCTACAACCAGCCCTCCACACCGCTTTCGTCGGTGTCGATGATGGCCGCAGGGTCTGGACGCACGGCGTCGAAGTATGTGGCACGCCGCGACACGCCGGTGTGGATCGCCGAGAACTGCACGGGATGCATGGACTGCATCACGGCATGTCCGGACACGGCGCTCCCCAATGTGGCTGCGGACATCGATGTCGTGTTGGGGACGGCTGCCCGCGCGTACATCCTCGATCTCGATGAGCGCGCCAAGATGGTCGAAGCCCTTCCCGGGCTCGAGGCGTCGATCCGTGCCGAGATGCTCGAGGTCGTCAAGGCGAAGAAGTCGGTCCCGTTCGTTGACATCCTCCGCAAGCATGTCGCAACGATCGACACCGTGGGTGAGGTCGCAAAGGACGAGTTCATGGCCCTGTTCGAACGAGTCCCGTTTGCCTACACGAAGACCTCCCACCTGTTCCGTTCGCTGGAGCGGTCCACGCCAGGGGAGGGCGGGCTGTTCGCGATCATGGTGTCGGACCTGTGCAAGGGCTGCGCCGAGTGCGTCTTCGAGTGCCCGTGGGAGGCACTCGAGATGGCTCCCGAGACCCCTGAACTCAACGCAGACCATGTGTCGGGAACGAACTTCCTCGACATGATCCCCGACACTCCCGCCAAGTACCTCGGGCGGTTCGATCCGGACGATCCGATCGCATCGACGGCAGCACATCTGAAGAACCACCTGATGGTGCAGTCCAACTATGAGGCCCTCGTGAGCGGTGATGGTGCGTGCGCAGGTTGCGGCGAAAAGAGCGTGCTGCACGCCGTTGCGTCCCTGACCGAGGCGTACATGCGTCCGCTCTTCCACGCGAAGGCCGATCGCCTCGACGACAAAGCGCTCGCATTGGAGGAGCACGGCCTCAAGATGCTCTCTGAGGTCGCGGCGCTCGACCTGGACTCGTATCTTCGCATCAAGACACTGATCGTCCACTCCATCATGGGACTCGGCGGCGAGACGGCGGACGACACCGCGACGAGAATCGCAGCGCACGGAGACCCCACCGACAAGGAGCTCATCGACGCCCTTGTTGTCACGATGCGCCAGGACGCGTTCAACCACCGCGACCTCCAGGCGCTCGACGGGACCATCCCGAACGGCATGTCGGTGATGGCGATGGGGGCCCATACGGGGTGCAACACCGTGTACGGATCAACCCCGCCGAACAACCCGCATCCCTATCCGTGGATGAACTCGCTCTTCCAGGACGGCGCAACCGTCACATGGCTCCTCGGTGAGAGCTTCATCGCCGATCACGCGAGGCGGTCCGTCATCCCCGAGCGCCTCGCGGACTACATCAGCCTCGGTGTCGGCCTGTCGAACGACGAGTACTTCGAGATGCTCCACATGACCGACCGTGTCATGACCGACCGCGAGATTCGGGAACTCCCGAAGGCGTGGGCCATCGGTGGCGACGGGGGCATGGGCGACATCGGGTATCAGAATGTGTCGAAGGTGGTGCTCCAGAACCGTCCCAATGTCAAGCTGCTGATGCTCGACACCCAGGTGTACTCGAACACCGGTGGCCAGAACTCGGATTCGACGCCGATGCCGGGCGGTGGGGACATGAACCAGTTCGGTCCTGCTTCTGAGGGGAAGATGACCGAGAAGAAGGGAGTCGCCGAGTCGTTCATCTCCGGCCATGGCTCGCCGTTCGTTGCCCAGGTGTCGATGGCCAACACAGCACAGTTCTACAAGTCCCTCCTCGATGCGCTCGATTATCGGGGAACCGCCTTCATCCAGTCGTACACGACCTGCCAGCCCGAACACGGTGTCGCGGACGATCTGTCGACCCACCAGGCGGGTCTCGTCCGTGACTCGAGGGGGATGCCCCAGTTCGTGCTCAACCCGCAGCTCGGGGAGACCTACCAAGAGGCTCTCGACATCTCCGGCAACCCGAACCGTGACCGCGACTGGACCGAGATCACCTCGAAACTGACGGACCGCACCTTCCAGTACACCGTTGCACACTTCGCCGCGACCGAGGCGCGCTTCCGGCGGCATTTGCGGGAGGTCCCGACCACCGATGGCCTCATCCACCTCGACGACATGCTGCTGCTCGTGAACCAACGCGATGTGGTGGCACGCCGGGTGTTCGACCCGACCCATCGGTCGTATGTCCCGGACTTCGGCGTGTACATCGAAACCGAAGACGCCGACGGGTCGGTTCGTGTGATGACCCTGTCGCGGCAAGTCGTCTTGTTCTGCGTCGAGCGGCGTCGGGCGTGGCGCATGCTCCAGTCAAAGGCAGGCGTCACCAACACCGATTACGAGGCGCAGAAGCGGGCCCTCGCTTCGTTCGACGACGACGCTGTTCCGCTTGCGAACCGCTTCACCGAGATCAGGGTTCGGTTCGACCGCGAACTTGCAGCGACGGCGAGCGGAACCTGAGTTCGATCGGCGCACCTGGCGCCAGCGAAAGCCTCGCCGACGAGACCGGGCGACTCGGGGTCGTCGTTGACGGTCAGGGGAGAGTCTCGGGGCGTTCGATGCCGATGGGGGTGCCTGCCCGGTCGAGCGGCTGCACCCGGCCCATCGCCCACCACCCCACCACCAGCGGGACGGTGGCCGTGAGAACTCCGATCCTCGGTGACACGAGGTCCCCGACCCCACCGCTGACGATGGCGGCGAGGGGCCGCGACCCGAGGAAGGCCATGCTCCACAAAGCCATCACCCTCCCCCTCATATGTTCGTCGAGGCGACGCTGGAGGTTGGCGTTCGTTGTGGTTACACCGAGAAGAAACCCCACCCCCGCGACGAACAGCGACGCAAGCACCATCGCCTCGACCGGGGCGGTTGCGTAGCCAGCGAGGCCCCCGCCAAGGAGCGCGATTCCGATCTTGGTCGTGGTCACTGCGCCGAATCGGTTGCGAACACGCCCGACGAAGAACGAGGCGATCGCCGATCCCGTCCCGAAGGCGGTCACCTGGAGGCCGATGAACCCCTCACCCCGCTCGAAGATGTCGGCGTACGCCGGCGCAAGCGTGTTGACCGGGTCGCCTGCCCATCCGACGGTCAGCGTCGTGAGGACCAGCCACAGCATCGCCGGTCGCTGCTTGACATAGGTGAGCCCCGCCCGCACCGACCGATCGGTGCTGAACCGCTCCATGGGGCGCTGCCGGATCAGCGCGAGGATGACGATGAGGGGGACGAAGGTGAGGACATTGATGCCGAATGCCCAAGCGGCACCAAGTCCTGCCACGATGAGACCGGCAAGAGCCGGCCCGACGGCCCGCGCAACGGTGAAACTCGCCGAGTTGAGCGCGATAGCGTCCTCGAGATCCGGGGGCTCGACGAGGCCCGGAATGAGGGCATTCATCGCCGATGTCCCGACGGCGTATCCAAGTCCGATGATCCCGCTCGCGGCCATCACCGGCCAGATCCCCGGCAGTCCATCGATGCCGGTGAGACCGATCCAGATCGCAAGGCCGACGGCGCCGGCCGCCGAGATCGCCTGGGCGATGATCAGCAGCTTCCGGCGGTCGAACCGGTCCGACAGTGCCCCCGACCATGGCGACAGGACGAGTGTCGCGAGGAATTGGAGAACGCTCACCAACCCCACAAGGGTGTTCGAGTTGGTGATCTCGTAGACAACGATCCCCGCGGCGACATTCTGGAACCAGTTGCCGGTGTTGGAGACAAAGTTGCCCGCGAGGTACGGCCCGAATCGGCGGTCCTTGAGCGCGTGGAAGCTGCCGCGGGTCGCGCTCATGCCCCTGCACCACATCGAACGCAACCGGGGCACCGTTGCGGCGTCGCGGCGTGGCCGGCGCCGTTTCGGGGCACGACGGCACGGATCTGGCCCGGCTCAGGGAGGACACTCGACACCGCGGCCTACGATACTGCCGCCGCGGCGAGCCAGAGGCCCCGTTTGCGCCCCGCCCCATTGCACTCGCGCACCGCCGCCGCCGGGTGGTCGACCGTGATGTAATCGATATGCTAGGGTCGAACACATGTTCGATACTGAGACCGTTGCCAAGTACCTTGAGGACCTGAATCCCGACCAGCGTCGGGCGGTTGCCCATGGAGGCGGTCCGCTGCTCATCGTTGCCGGTGCGGGCACCGGCAAGACCCGGACATTGGCAGCGCGTGTTGCCCGGCTCATCGACGACGGCGTCAGCCCCGAGCGGATCCTGCTGCTGACCTTCACCCGACGGGCCGCGTCCGAGATGCTCCGACGCGCCGGATCGCTCATCGAAGGCCGGTCCGCAGGCAAGGTATGGGGAGGGACCTTCCATTCGGTCGCCAACCGCCTCTTGCGTCGGTACCCGAACGCGTGCGGGCTCTCGGACGGTTTCACGGTGCTCGACCGAGCCGACACGGAGTCCCTGTTCGGCATCGTACGCAGTGAGCACGGTTTCGGAACCACCAAGACGCGCTTCCCGCGCAAGGAGACGATCGCATCGATCTACGCACGCGTGGTGAGTTCCCGGATCCCTCTCGCCGACACGGTCGAGGAACGGTTCCCGTGGTGCCGCGAGCATGTGGACGACATCGCCACCTTGTTCAAGGACTACACGGTGCGCAAGCGGGAACACAACACCCTCGACTATGACGATCTCCTGCTCTACTGGCAGGCCCTTATGGATTCCGATGCGGGCGCCACGGTTCGCGCGCTCTTCGACCATGTGCTTGTCGACGAGTACCAGGACACGAACCGGGCCCAAGCAGATCTGCTGATGAGCCTGTGCGGTCCCGGTGGGAACCTCACGGTCGTTGGCGACGACGCCCAGTCGATCTACTCGTTTCGTGCAGCCGATGTCGACAACATCCTGTCGTTCGCGGACCAATACGAAGGTTGCACCGTGGTCACGCTTGAGCGCAACTACCGGTCGACTCCCCAGATCCTTGCATCCTCCAACGCGGTGATCGCCGCGTCTCCCGTGGCGTTCGACAAGGTGCTGTGGACGCAACGCAGCGATGGTCCCATGCCAGAGCTCGTGACCTGCTTCGATGAGCCAGCGCAGGCCGACTGGGTTTGTGACCGTGTCCTGTCCATGCGCGAACAGGGAATCGACCTGCGCGATCAAGCGGTGTTGTTCCGCACCGGTCACCACAGCAGCGGTCTCGAGATCGAGCTCTCGCGCCGGAACATCCCTTTCGTCAAGTTCGGGGGGCTCAAGTTCCTGGAAGCGTCCCATGTCAAGGACCTGCTGTCCCTGTTGCGGATTCTCGACAACCCGAAGGACGCACTCGCGTGGAATCGTGTCCTTCTGATGCTGCCGGGCGTCGGGCCAGCGACCGCAGCCAAGATCATGGACCATCTCGTCGAGGTCGGTGCCGCTGGCGATCTCGATGCCCTCGAGGCCTTCCTTCGCTACGACCTTCCGGTCGGAAACGAGACGCGAGAGGTGCTTGGGCTGCTCCGGGATGTGCTGTCCGATGCAATGGGGACCGGAGGCGGCGAACCGCCGCCGTCGGTCCAGATCGACCGACTCAGGGACTTCTGTGAAGCGGTCTTCGATCGCTGCTACGACGACGCTGCCGCACGGCTCGGCGACATCGAGCACCTTGCGTCGCTCGCAGCCGACTATCCGTCACGAAGCCGGTTCCTCACCGAGATCGCACTCGACCCGCCGAACAGCACGACCGACCTCGCGGACGCGCCACACCTCGACGACGACTACCTCATCTTGTCGACCATCCACTCGGCGAAAGGCGGCGAGTGGCGCTCGGTGACCGTGATTCATGCTGCGGACGGGAACATCCCTTCGGACATGGCGCTGTCTGAGCCTGGCGGCCTCGAAGAGGAACGCCGGCTCCTCTATGTGGCGCTCACGCGTGCAAAGGACCATCTCGCCGTCACCGTGCCCCAACGGTTCTACCACAATCGACACGGATCCAACGCTGCACACTCGTATGCTCTGCCGAGCCGTTTCCTCGACCCCGCAGTCGACACATTCGTGGCGTCCGCGCACGGGACACCTTGCGATGACGACACGGCTCCGGGTCTCGTCGGCGGAGCGGATCGGGTTGGTGAGGTACTCGACCGCCTCTGGGGCTGACGCTTCGCGTCGACGGACCAAACCAGCCCGGGGGATCGCATCTTCTTCAGGCGTCCGAATCGTCGTCGGGTGTTTCGGACCGTCCGATCGGAAGATGGAGCTTGGCCTTCCGTTCGGCCTTCTTGCGGTCCTTTGCCTCCCGGATGGCTCTCATTCGCGCCTCGTATTCGTCCGGCGATTCGATCATCTCGTTCTCGACGAGTTCGTAGTCGTCGGCATAGGTCTGGACGAGGGCAGTAATCGTTGCAGCCACGGGGAGCGCGAGGAGGGCCCCGGTGGCGCCGAGGAGCGACGCCCCAACGATTGCCGATCCGAACGCAACCGCGGGGTGCAGATCCATCGTGTTGGCGGTGATCTTGGGCGACAGCAGGTAGTTCTCGATCTGCTGGTACACGGTAACGGCCACGAGGACCCAGATGGCGGCAGCCGGATCCTCGAGCAGTGCGATGAGGAAAGGGACGACTCCAGCGAGGTAGGTCCCGACGCTCGGCACGAACTGGCTGACCAGACCGACCCAGAGCGCCAATGCAAGGGCGTAGGGGAGACCGAGTATCAGGAAGACCACATAGTGGAATGCGGCGGATGCGGCTGCGAGCAGGAGCCGGCTGTAGATGTAGCCACCGACCTTCTGAACCGTGATAGACAAGAAGGTGTCGACATGGAGCTGGACGCTCGGTCGCAGGTTGTGCAGGAGCGCCTTCCTGAGGCGTGGGAAGTCGGCGAGGATGTAGAACACGAACAGGGCAATCGTCAACGCCCTGAAGACCATCCCGAGGACCGACGAGGTGAAGCCGAGCACCCCGGACAACAGGGTCTCGGCCGCTTCCTTCGCAACGGTCTGGTAGCCACCCAGTTCCTCGATGAGGGTATCGACGGACCAGGTGGTATCGAAGCTCGCGTTGACCCAGTCGATCGTCTGTTGCACATAGCCGGGCAGGGAGTCGATCAACTCGAGGATCTGGTCGACGACGAGCTGCGCGATGGCCAAGGCGAAGACGCCGGCCATCAGGGCCCCCACGACCATGACGACGCCCGTCGCGACACCCCGCTTCCATCCCCGGCCCGAGAGACGATCGACCGCGGGAAGCATGGCGAACGCGACGAAGAACGACACGATCATCGTCATCACGAAGTCGGTGATGCTCGTGAACATCCAGTGGGCCCCGAAGGCGACGGCCATCACGACGAGGGTGCTGATGATGAGGCGAGGGATCCAGATCCGGTACCAGGACCGCTGCATCTGGGCGATCTCTGCCGGTGATTGCTTGGTGGTCACGAACGGTTCCCTCGACGATCCGAGGCATTATGCCACCGAGATGGCCGGATTGGCGGTCCGGACCCACCAATGCCCATCAGATGCTGGTGACGATCACCCCTCAGCCGCCTGCTGCCAGCCAGCCTGCCGCGGCCTCGAGGGCACGACGCGAGGCGGGCTCCCACGGTGCAAGAGCCGGCCAGACATGGATCATCTCCGGCTCGATGACCAGCGTCGAGTCAACGCCGTCGCGCTGGGCGTGTGCATGGAGCTGCACCGAGTCCTCGAGGAGCATCTCTGCACCTCCGGCGAAGATCAGCATGCGTGGGAGCGAGTGCAGGTCGGCGTGGATCGGTGAAACAAGCGGGTCGCGAAGCTGCTCCGCGGACGCGTAGTAGCGGTTGGGACCGCTGAGCTCGTCGATCGGGAGGTAGTCGGTGTCGGCATTGGTGACAATCGTGTGGCCGCGGTGCTCAAGGTCGGTGTACGGCGAGAAGAGGATCGAACCGCACGGAAGCGGCTCGCCACCGTCTCGGAGGGACATGAGCAGTGCAACGGCGAGCCCTCCACCGGCCGAGTCGCCTGCCACGATGACATCGGCGGGGTCCGTTCCCGCCTCAAGCAGCGCTCGATACTCATCACGGGCGTCGTCGAGCGCTGCGGGGAACGGATGCCTTGGAGCGAGTCGGTATCGCGGGGCGTACGCCGTGGTGCGGGTCGCGTGCACGAGGCGGGCGAGGTGCTGTCGATGGGTGCCGGGGTTCCCGAAGACATACCCGCCACCGTGGAAGTACAGGATCGTCGCCGCGTCCGGTGTCGTGTCGACCCGGACATATCGATCGACATCACGCCCTGCGAGGGTTCGTCGCCTGACGCGAACCTTGTTGCGGAGTGCCCACGGGACAGGGGCGCGGACACGGAGGCCGAACTGGTTGATCAGGCGATCATCGGGAACGGTCGCGGCGTAGTCGATCGCTGCACGCGCAACGGCAGCCACGATGTCGGTTCGCCACATCCACGACGGCAGCGTCGGACCCAGCAGCAGACGCCGGATGACCCGCCGCACGACCGCGACACTGACTCGGAACCACAGGTGGATGACACGGAGGAGCGACCTCACGGCCGACGACTAGTCCCGTACCTTCGCGATGAGTCGAAGGATCTCGATGTAGAGCCACACGATCGTCACCATCAAGGCGAACGCGCCGAACCATTCCATGACCCGCGGCGCCCGAGCGGTGACGGCTCGCTCGATCAGGTCGAAGTCCAGCATCAGGTTGAAGGCCGCGATGCCGACCACGAGGATGCTGAACAGGATCCCGAACGGGCCGCTGTCCCACACGAACGGCATCGTGACGCCGAACAGCGCAAGCACGATGCTCACAAGGTAGAAGAGCGCGATACCTGCCGTGGCGCCGATGATCACGCCACGCATGCGGCTGGTGACGCGGATCGTGCGGGTCACGAACAGCACCAGCATCACCATGAACACGCTCGCCGCTGCGAGAAGCGCCTGGATGATGATGCCCTCGAACTCGGCTTCGTAGATATGGCTGATGGCGCCGACGACGACACCTTGCGCTACGGCGTACAGAGGACCGGTGACGATGGCGAGCTGCGGTCGGAACGAGGTCACGATGGCGAGGATCACCGCTCCGATCAGGACCAGCCACCACCAGCCGGGGATGGCGATCGTCGCGGCGTCAGGGTCGACGAGGGTCCAACCCCACGCCCCGGCGCCGAGGACGAGCGCGAGCAGGAAGGCCGTCTTGATGGCAGTCCCGGCGAGGGTCATGGGGACCTCGGCACCCATGGTGACCGGTGTCGTGGCCGTCGAGAGGGTCTGATCCGCGGCAGCGTTCGCGGCCGGGAGGGCACCGAACTGCTTCTGGAGTGTGGGGTTCGCCATGGTCCTCCGAGCGGTAGGAGTGTGAGCTGACAACACCGGAGGATACCGTTGGGGCACCCGAAGAAACGGTGCCTTGGTGGGGCAGATCGGTCTAGCCTTCGCGCATATGCCTCACAACGGTGCAACGGAGGACGCAGGGTCGCCAATGCTCGACCTTCTGATCGCAGCGATCCCTTCTGACGAATCCCCCGAATGGGCGAAGATGTTCTCGGCTTTCGCAGCTGCGTATGTGCGGCGAATCCCCGAAGCCGACCTTCCGGACCTTCCCCCTGACCAGCTGTATGCCGAGATCGCGGACCTGCTCAGGTTCGTTGACAGCAGGGGATCGAGGCCCCACGCAGTGCGCGTGTTCAACCCGACGGTCGACACTTCGGGGTACGAAACGGTCGGGACCGTCATCGAAGTGGTTGTCGACGACATGCCGTTCCTCGTCGATTCGGTGGCCAATGTGGTGGCGGTGAAAGGTGCTGGCATCGAGCGACATCTGCACCCGCTTATCGGCACGATCCGGGACGAGGACGGTTCGCTCGTGGACATCGCCCCGGCACGGACTGCCGACCGAACCGAGAGCGTCCAGTACTTCGAACTGGATCAGGCCCTTGACGACGACCAGCGCGAAGTCCTTGCCGCGGCCATCGACGAGGTTCTCGGCGATGTGGCCCTTGCCGTGCGGGACTTCGGTGCAATGCGCGACGCGGTCGGCGAGATGATGGCAATTGCAAAGAAGGGCATCTCCAGGTACGGCTACGAGGAGATCGACGAGACGGTTGAGTTCCTCGAATGGCTGCTCGACGACAACTTCGTGTTCCTCGGATACAAGGTGTACGACATCAGCGAGAACGGCGATCTCCGCATCCAATCACGGGCCGGCAGCGGCCTTGGCGTGCTGTCGAAACCGGGACGGGCTGTGACACCGATCGCCTTGTCGGACCTTCCGAACTATGTCACCGACCGCTACTTCGGGGGCAATCTCGTCGTCATCACCAAGACCAATCGCCATTCGACCGTGCACCGCGACGCGCGGATGGACTACATCGGGATACGCGAGACGAACGATGAGGGGCGCACGACGACCGAATACCGCCTGATCGGCCTGTTCACATCGAAGGCCTACATGGCGACGCCGAGCGACATCCCCGTGCTTCGAAGGAAGCTTGCTCGCATCCTCGACGAGCAAGACATGATCGAGGGGAGCCACGATTACAAGGTGCTCGTCCAGCTCTTCGAGAGCTTCCCCAAGGACGACCTCTTTGCGATGTCGGTGGAGGACCTCAACGACACCCTCAGCCACCTCGTCGATGCCGAGGAGTCCGAGCATGTCCGGATGTTCGTTCGAAGGGACGCGCTGAAGCGCTCGGTGAGTGTCCTCGTCACCGTCCCGAGGGACCGCTTCAACGCCGCGTTGCGCCAGCAACTCCAGCAGCTGTTCAAAGCGGCCTTTCACGGCAAGACGATCGACTATCGCCTCTCGCTCGGCGAGTCGGGTGATGCGCGAATCCATTTCTCGGTGTGGACCGAAGGCGGAGCGCCGATCGATGTCGATCTCGCGAGCCTCGAAGCGCAGGTCATCGCGCTCGCCCGGAACTGGGAGGACCGGATTGTCGATGCGCTCGCCGCGGTCGTCGGCGAGTCCGAAGCCAATCGTCTCGCGACCCGATGGACATCATCGTTCCCCGACTACTACAAGACATCGACCGCGCTCGACCTGTCGGTGGGCGACATCGTGTGTCTCGACCGGCTTGAGCAATCCGGTGCCGACCTCGTCGTCGGGCTCCAGAACGAGGCAATGGGAGGCAAGGGGCCGTCCGAATCGGAGCCGCTGACAAGGATCACGGTCTATCGCTCGACGGGGAATCTCCACCTGTCCGCGATGATGCCGCTGCTCGAACACCTCGGTGTGGTGGTCGTCGAGGAGGTTCCCACAAGGCTCAAGGGGGAGGACGACACCTTCATCCACGACTTCGGCGTCGTTGCACCCGGCGGTGCCCAACTCGATGTTGACGCGATCCGTGATCGTGTGTCCGCCGCGATCGAAGCGGTGCTTTCCGGAACTGCCGAATCTGATTCGCTGCATCGCCTCCTTGTGACAAGTGGGCTCGACCATGCCCAGCTCTCGATCATCCGCGCCTACCGCAACTACTGGCGTCTCGTGACACCGGCATTCTCGGTCGGCTACATGGATGACGCCTTCGCCGCCCATCCCGACATTGCTGAGGCCCTCATCGAGCTCTTCGATGCCAGATTCGGCAAGTCACCGGACGCCGATGCCGAACGCGAGATCACCAAAGGGATCCGCAAGGGACTCGACGGTGTGGCGTCACTCGACGAGGACCGCATCCTGCGCGGCTTCCTCGGTCTGGTCCTCGCGACGCAGCGCACCAACATGCATGTGAAGGATCGGCAATCGCTTGCGCTCAAGTTCAGCTCCGAGCAGGTTCCCGAGATGCCGAGCCCGAAACCGCTGTATGAGATCTATGTGTCGGCGCCGGAGGTTGAGGCCGTCCACCTGCGGGGTGGCGCCGTTGCTCGCGGCGGTATCCGGTGGTCTGACCGGCGGGAGGACTACCGAACCGAGGTGCTGGGCCTCATGAAGGCCCAGAACACGAAGAATGTTGTCATCGTCCCGACCGGCGCCAAGGGAGGGTTCGTGATTCGCCGCTCCACGGGCGCCCGACCGAGCTTCGACGAGGTCAAGGAGGGATATCGCATCTTCATCCGGGGCTTGCTCGATCTCACCGACAACCGGGTCGGGAGCGCCATCGTTCCACCCCCTGATGTGGTCCGCCACGACGGCGACGACCCGTATCTCGTCGTCGCCGCCGACAAGGGAACGGCGACCTTCTCGGACATGGCGAACGAGCTCGCCGCTGATTACGGATTCTGGCTCGACGACGCCTTCGCATCCGGTGGGTCGGCCGGATACGACCACAAGGCGCTCGGGATCACCGCTCGCGGGGCATGGGAATCGGTCCGACGGCACTTCTACGACCTCGGCGTCGACATTGCCACAGACGAGATCACGGTAGTGGGCATCGGTGACATGTCTGGGGATGTCTTCGGCAACGGGATGCTGCTGTCGAAGCACCTCAAGCTGGTCGCTGCTTTCGACCATCGGCACATCTTCCTCGACCCCGAACCGGACCCAGCCGTGGCCTGGGACGAGCGCAAGCGGATCTCGCAGATCCCCCGTTCGTCATGGGCGGACTACAACCCGGACCTGATCTCGACCGGGGGAGGCGTGTTCGAACGCACCGACAAGAGCATCGAGCTGACGCCAGAGATGCGAGCAGCCCTCGACACGACGGCCGAGTCGGTGAGCCCGAACGACCTCATCCGCGCCGTTCTCAAGGCACCGGTCGATTTGTTGTGGAACGGCGGGATCGGCACCTACATCAAGGCCCGATCGGAGTCATCCGAACAGGTCCAGGACCGGTCGAACGATGCGGTCCGCATCAACGGCCGTGATGTCAGGGCCCGGGTGATCGGTGAGGGGGGCAACCTTGGGGTCACCCAGCTCGGCCGTGTCGAATATGACCGCAACGGGGGACAGGTGTTTGCCGACTTCATCGACAACTCCGGAGGTGTCCACGCGTCCGACCGCGAAGTGAACCTCAAGATTCTGCTTCGCATCGCAGAGGAAGGGGGGCTGATCGACCGCGCCGAGCGCGACGACATCATCGAGAGCGTCTCGGGCGATGTCGTTGCCGCGATCCTGTACGACAACTTCCTCCAGGCCCAGATCCTCTCCCAGGAATCCGCCGTGTCGACCCGCACCATCGAGCAGTACGGCGACCTCATGGATCGCCTCGAGCGTGAAGGCATCCTCGACCGGGACATCGAGTTCTTGCCGACCACCGACGAGATGGCCCAGCGGGGAAGGGACGGTGCGGGCATGGCACGCCCCGAGCTCGCCGTGCTCCTTGCCTACGCCAAACGGCACCTCACCGCCTTGCTCGTCGACTCGGATCTCCCGGACGATCCGCACTTCGAGGCCGACCTGATGGCGTACTTCCCGCCAACGGTCTCGGAGCGTTTTGCGGACCAGATCAAGGTGCATCCGCTTCGTCGTGAACTGATATCGACCATCGTTGCCAATCAGGTGCTCAACGCGCTCGGCTCGACCTTCTACTCTCGGATGCGCACCCTCACCGGCGACCCTGCCGCACGGATCGTGCGGGCGTTCCGAGCTGCGAGGGCCATCACCGGCGCGTCGGAACGCTGGCTCGCCATCGAGGGTCTCGCCGGCAAGGTCGATCCGGATGTGTACCGGGAACTCCTCCAGGATGTCGATCGTCTCGTGTCGATCATCACCCGGTGGTATCTCAACCAGCCGGTGAGCCCGACTTCGATCGATGATGAGATCGCGCTGTCGAAGGACCAGTTCGCCGCGCTCGCGAAGGGAATGCCGACCCTCGACCCTCCCGAGTGGCGCGAGCCATACGAGGCGATGGCAAGCGAGATGATCGCCCGCGGCGTTCCGGAACCGATTGCGCTCGCCCACGGTTTCCAGCGAGCCCTGCGTCGAGCCCCTGACATCATCGACCTCGCCCTACGCCACGGCCGTGATGCTATGGAGATCGCGGGCATCTACACCCAGGTCAGCCACGAATTCCGCGTGGACTGGATCGAGCGCAAGATCCGTGACCTTCCCGGTTCGACGACCTTCGAGCGTCTCGCAGCCGAATCGCTGCTAGACGATCTCCAGCACATGCGTCGATCGGTTGTCGCCTTCATCCTCGACGAATCCGGCGGTTCGCTCGAAGCTCACTTCGAGCGGTTCCCGCAGATGATTCCGCGGCGGGACCGCCTCTTCTCCTGGCTTGAGCGCGACGGCATCAACGATGTCTCGGCGGGCCTGATCGCGATTCGCCGCCTGACCCAGATCGCCATGGGGCGCTGATCGGCGGAGCCTTCTCACACCGATGACGACCCAGCGCCGGCTGACCAACGACCGTTTGTTAGGCTAGGCGTCGAGGAGGTCACCACATGGGATCCGACCAGCGAGAAGCGTTCGACAGCACGATCGCTGCCGACGACAAGATCGAACCACGCGATTGGATGCCAGACGCCTACCGATCGATGCTCGTGCGCCAAATCGCACAGCATGCGCATTCGGAGGTGATCGGGATGCAACCGGAGGGCAACTGGATCACGAGGGCCCCGACGCTGCTGCGCAAGGCCATCCTCATCGCGAAGGTCCAGGACGAAGCCGGCCACGGCCTCTATCTCTACTCGGCCGCCGAGACCCTCGGCGTGTCCCGCGACGAGCTTCAGGAAAAGCTCCATTCGGGCCGCCACAAGTACTCGTCGATCTTCAACTACCCGACCCTGTCGTGGGCCGACATCGGCGCAATCGGTTGGCTCGTCGATGGGGCGGCGATCGTGAACCAGATCATGCTCCAAGGCACATCGTATGGTCCCTACGCGAGAGCCATGGTGCGCATCTGCAAGGAAGAGAGCTTCCACGCCCGGCAGGGCTATTCGATCCTCATGGCCCTCGCCAAAGGCACCGACTCCCAGCGTGCCATGCTCCAGGACGCCGTCAACCGGTGGTGGTGGCCGTCGCTCATGATGTTCGGCCCTCACGACTCGGAGTCGACCCACACGGAGCAATCGATGGAATGGAAGATCAAGCGGATCTCCAACGACGATCTTCGCCAGATCTATGTGGATCAAACGGTTCCGCAAGGCGACTACCTCGGGGTGACCTTTCCTGATCCGGAACTGCGGTTCGACGAGGAATCGGGACATTGGCGTTTCGGCGAGATCGACTGGGACGAGTTCTGGGCTGTCGTCACCGGTGACGGCCCGATGAACCGTGAACGGATCGCCCACAAGAACAAGGCATGGGAAGACGGTGCGTGGGTGCGCGAAGCTGCGAGCGCCTACGCCGACAAGCGTGCCGCCGCTTCGACGAGGGTCGCGTGAGAGGACCGCAATGAGCTACGAGGTACCGCTCGCCGAAGGCGAAACGATCGAGGACATCTCGACCGGCGAACACCAGGTGACCGGATGGCAGCTGTGGGAGGTGTTCATGCGCCCCAAGCGCGGCCTCGCGTACACCCACTGCGGGTCCGTCCACGCCGCCGATGCCGAATCGGCGATTCTCAATGCCCGCGATGCCTACACGCGCCTCGGCGGGACGGCGAGCCTGTGGGTGGTGCCGTCGAGCGCCATCCACGCATCCGATGACCCGTCGTCGATGTTTGATCCTGCCGACGACAAGCCCTACCGACATCCGACCTTCTACGAGATCCCGGACGAGGTCGGGCAGCTGTGACCGTGGCGACCGACACGGCCCTCGTCGGGTTCCTCGTGAGGCACGCTGACGACAACACCGTCATCGGGCAACGCCTCGCCGAGTATGTCTCGTCCGCCCCGGAGCTCGAGGAGGATCTCGCCGTTGCCAACAGCGCCCTTGACCACATCGGCGTCGCGATGCACCTCTACGAGTATGCAGCGGACCTCGAAGGTGGGGACGCGTCGGTCGACGGATTCGCGATGCTGCGCGACGAGCGTGACTACACGAACCTGCTCATCGTCGAACAGCCGAACACCGACTTTGCGCACATCGTCGCGAGGAGCTTTCTCTTCGGCGTCTACCAGAAGCTCCTGTGGGAGCAACTGGGGGGATCATCCGACAACCGACTCGCAGGGATTGCGGCGCGGGCGCTGAAGGAGGCGACCTACCATGTCACGCACGCGCGGAGCTGGGTGGTGCGCCTCGGGGACGGGACGGCGACCAGCCACGACCGGATGCAGGCCGGCATCGACGAGATGTGGCGGTTCACCGCCGAGATGTTCGAACCGGTCGACAGTGACGCCGCCCTTGTCGATGCCGGAATGATCGGGGACATCAGCGCACAACGAGGGCGTTTCGACGCTGCGGTCGAAGATGCGTTGGTGGAGGGAACCCTCGACATCCCGACCGACCCCTATCAGGTGTCCGGAGGGCGGCACGGAAGGCACACGGAGCATCTCGGTCACCTCCTGACCGAGATGCAGTGGCTTCACCGGTCGCATCCGGGGGCGTCGTGGTGACGGTGGTTCCCACCGTTTCAGAGGTCGCGCGCATCCTCGACGAGGTCGTCGATCCCGACATTCCAGTCCTCACGATTGCCGACATCGGCATTCTCAGGGAGGTTTCGGTCGGCGACGACGGTGCCGTTGTCGTGGGGATCACACCCACCTATTCGGGATGTCCTGCACTGGCGGTCATCGAGGAGGACATCGTTGGGGCACTCCACCGGTCTGGGATCGACGATGTGCGGGTCGAGGTCCGCCACTTCCCGGCGTGGACCACCGAATGGCTCACGGACGATGCCAAACGCAAACTCGCGGGATTCGGGATCGCCCCACCCGACTCGGTCCTCGCCGTGGTGCCCGAGGTGCTCTGCCCACAGTGCTCGTCGGGGGGGACCACGAAGGTTTCCGAGTTCGGTTCCACGGCCTGCAAGTCGTTGTGGGTCTGCACCTCGTGTGGGGAGCCCTTCGACTACTTCAAGGCGATCTGATGACGGTCACCGCGGTCGGCGCTGAATTCCATCCCGCTGTGGTGGCAGCCATCGAGCCGCTGACCAGCGACGCGGTGACCGTGTCGTTGGCCATCCCTGACGATCTGAGGACCCGATTCGACCATGTGCCGGGCCAGCACCTCATTCTTCGAGCGGTGATCGACGGTGAGGATGTTCGCAGGAGCTACTCGATCTGTTCGACGCCGGGTGCGGCAACGCCAAGCATCGGTGTCAAGCGCCTCCAAGGGGGCGTCTTTTCGACCTATGTGCACGAGCGCCTCAAGGTGGGGGACACGGTCGAGGTGACGCCGCCCACGGGCGACTTCGTGCTCGTCCCGAACCCTGCGAACCGCAACCACTATGTCGCGATCGCTGCCGGGAGCGGCATCACACCGGTCCTGTCGATGATTCGCTCCGTGCTCGCGCAGGAGCCCATGTCGATGTTCACGCTCGTGTACGGGAACCGCGACGGCGGTTCGGTGATGTTCCTCGATGAGCTCGATGCGCTCAAAGGCAGGCATCCTGATCGTTTCGCGCTCGTGCATGTCCTGAGCCGCGAAAGCCACGAAGTCGAGCTGTTCGAGGGCCGCATCGACGGTGCGAAGTTTGAGCGACTTCTCGCGACGATCATCGATGCACCTGCCGTTGCCGGCTGGTACCTGTGTGGCCCCCGCGGCATGATCGACACCGTAGCGGGGGTTCTCGGCCACCATGGCGTTGCAGGGAACCTGATCCACGACGAGCTGTTCTATGCGGGGGAGGTCACCGAATCGACTGTCGCCGACGATGACGCAGAGGGGTCGTCGGTGAGGTTCACCCTCCGTGGGCGTACCTCGACGGCGATCGTTGCAACCGACGGCGCCCCGATCCTCGACCATGTGCTTGCGATCAGGCCGGACGGTCCGTACTCGTGCCGATCGGGCGCGTGTGCGTCGTGCCGTGCGAAGGTCATACGCGGGGAGGTGCGCATGGACCGCAACTGGAGCCTCTCAGGAACCGAGGTCGAAGCGGGACACATTCTGACCTGCCAGGCACATCCCGTCACCGATGTCGTCGAGCTGACCTACGACCTGTGAGCAGGCTCACCCGCGACGACATCGTGGTGGCGTCAGGCAGGCGTTTCGCCACCCACGGATACCACGGAACCTCGATGCGCGACCTCGGCAACGATCTCGGCATCCTCGGCTCGTCGATCTATGCCCATGTTGGGGGAAAGCAGGAGCTGTTGGTTGCCGTGGTCGAGCGCGCGTCGGAGCTGTTCCGCACCTCTGCGGCGGTCGCTGTCGAGGCCGGTGGCGGTCCTGCCGAGACGCTGCAACTGCTCATCTCGGGCCACATCGATGTGCTCGTGGACCACGCCGACGAAGCGGCAACCTTTCTCAGCGAGGCCGACTTCCTCGAACAACCCGCGCGGCGACGGATCACGAGGGTACGAGATACCTACGAGGCGGTGTTCAGGGACACGATCGCCGCCGGGGTCGAATCGGGGGTATTCCGCGCCGATGCGGATCCGACGCTTTCGGGGATCTATGTGCTGTCGTTGCTCAATGCGGTCCAGCGGTGGTTCCGTGACAACGGAAGGCTCGGCAGAGCAGACCTCGCCGCGGACATGTACCGGTTCGTGCTGAAAGGGCTCAGGTAGCCTCTTCCGTGTCGACCGTGGCCACCGGAGCCGCGTGGAATGCACGCCGCGAATGAAACCCGCCCGGAATGCCTCCGGAATGCACCGGTCGAGCCGTCGGTTGCTGCAATCGGAGGTCGCGTGATGGAGCCGTTCGACATTGCCGCGCTGATGCTGCGGTCGGTACTCGGTGTGGTCATGCTGGCCCACGGGGTGAAACATGCGCGGGGTCGGGTCAAGACCAGCCGCTGGTTCGGATCCATCGGATTCAGGTCACCACAGATGCAGTGGTTGGCGTCGACGGTCACCGAGATCGGTGTCGGTGTGATGCTGATCGTCGGTTTTGGCACATCGTTGGCGGTTGCGGGCCTGATCGGCATCATGACCGTGGCGTTTGTCGCGGTGCACCGCGCAGCGGGCTTCTGGATCACGGCACGCCCCGACGAGGGCTACGAGTATGTGCTGACGCTGGCGGTGGTGGCCGCGGCCTTGGCGATGATCGGTCCGGGGGAGGTATCGCTCGACCACGCGTGGGGTGTGGATGTGTTGTTGGACGGTTGGTATGGGCTTGGCGCCGCAGCGGTCGGTGTCACCGTGGCGCTTGCGCAGCTCGCGGTGTTCTATCGACCTGGCGAGCGATGACGACCCCTACTTGCGAGAGGTGCCGTAGTTCATGTTCCGCAGACGGGCCTCGACGGTGTCGGGATCCTCGTACTTGGTGTCCTTGGACAGCAGCGACTTCATGCGGCCGTTGACATTGTCGTCGTAGGCGCGATCGGCTTTCCTGTCCTCGGAATCGCGTTTGAACAGCCTCATAGGGTTCTATCGGAGGAGATCGGGCTCACCTTGAGCGGTCCCGGAAGGGCGCGAATTCTTTCCTGGGACTCATGTGCTTGCTTGCGACGCATGCCTTTCTGGGTCTGATGTGGACGGGTCGACGCGGCGCAGCCGGGCAACACCTTCCGCCCACGGTGTGGCGCGCATTGCGAAGGCGAAGCGATCGACCTGGGTGCACAGCTCCACATCGTCGGCATGGGACCACGCAGCATCCCGGAGGCGGGCTGCCGAGGCGCCCGCTTTGACGGCTTGAGCCACGGCGGCGGGGTCGCCGGTGCCGCCCAACAGGTCCGCGAGCAAAGCGGCGGTCAGGTCGTCGTCGTCGGTCGGCGTCGTCCCGTTGCGACCACTCGCCACAATCGAGATCTCCGGCGCCGCATGGACCGCCTTCGCGGTGGCTGTCGCAACGACAAGGCTTGCAGCGAACACCGGCTCGGGAGTTGCCCCGATGGCGGCGAGGACGCAGCGGGTGCCGGCACTTGTGCGTTGGATCACGACGCGGTCCGCAAGGTCGGCCTCGAGCACCTCCGCAGGTGAGTTGCCGAGGTCGAAGTCGTCGGGACGCCGGCCCCGTTCCTCCCCACACAACACCGCCCCCGGGATGCCCCCGGCGAGGTTCCTCGCACGGTCGAGCGTGTCGGTGAGGTAGTGGCGTTCGACCCCGGATGCCTGGATGAACGCAGCGGTCGCAAAAGCCCGGAAGGTGTCGACGACGACCGCGGTGCCCGTTGCGGCCGAGGCACCTTCGATTCCTGCGAGGTGGTGGATCATCATGCCGGGAGTGTCGCACACTCACCGTCCGACGGGCCCCCGCCGACGGGGTAGGGTGCACCGGGCGGAAGGGAGAGCCATGGACAAGCAGCGGGCGACCGTCAACGGGAAGGCGATGGCCTATGTCGAGGCCGGACATGGGGAACCGATCGTGTTCCTCCACGGCAACCCGACATCGTCGCATCTGTGGCGCAACATCATCCCACACCTGTCCGACGGCTACCGGTGCATTGCCCCTGACCTGATCGGGATGGGGGACTCCGACAAGCTCGACGACGCGGGGCCGGGGTCGTATCGCTTGGTTGAGCACCGCGAGTACCTCGATGGCCTTCTCGAGGCCCTCGATCTCGGGGATCGGGTGACCCTTGTGGTCCATGATTGGGGGTCCGCACTCGGATTCGACTGGGCCAACCGCCACCGGGACCGAGTTGTCGGTATCGCCTACATGGAGGCTCTCGTGATGCCGGTGTCGTGGGACGACTGGCCGGATGCTGCGACTTCGATCTTCCAGGCGATGCGATCCGACGCAGGTGAGTCCATCGTGATCGACAAGAACATCTTCGTCGAACGGATCCTCCCCGCCTCCGTGCTCGACCCGATCGCGGAGACCGACCTTGCGGTGTACCGCGCACCGTATGTCGACGGGGGAGAGACACGAAGGCCAACCCTGACATGGCCCCGCGAGATTCCGATCGATGGCGAACCTGCCGATGTCGTCGACATCGTCGAGGAGTACGGTGCATGGCTCGCTGCGAGCGACCTCCCGAAGCTGTTCATCAACGCCGATCCGGGGATGATCCTCACAGGGCGACCGCGGGAGTTCTGCCGGACCTGGCCGAACCAATCCGAGGTCACCGTGCGGGGGCTCCACTTCATCCAAGAGGACTCACCGGTCGAGATCGCGGCGGCGATCCGCCGATGGCGGGACGACCTGTAACCGACTCACCCCGCTGGTGGGTTGTGGTTCCAAGAGCGGAGGTGTTGTTTCCTATCCTCGCATCGTGCTACGCAACGCCCTTCGGGCCGTCCTGTTGGATGTCGACTTCTACAACCGCGCCGAGATCGACACCCGCGTCACCTGGCAGGCCGGTCTCATCGTCATCGTCGCCTCGGGCTTCGCCGCGGTCGGGTCGGCCGTTGCCCTCGACGATGCCAGTGTCGTTGCGACCGTTGCTGGGGGGGTTCTCACCGGGATCACTGGTTGGATTCTGTGGAGCCTCGCATCGTGGCTGATCGGGACGCGAGTCTTCGGAGGCGAGGCAACCTTTGGTGCGATGCTGCGCGTCATCGGGTTCGCCTTCACCCCGCTTGCGATCGGCATCGTTCCTTGGCTCGGGTTCCCGGGAGCTGCGTGGATGCTCGTCGCCGCGGTCGTCGCCTTCCGGGAGGGTCTCGACATCTCGACTGCGAAAGCCATCGCCACGATGGCGATCGGGTGGGGCCTGTGGCTCGGGACGACGGTTCTGCTCAACATCGTGCTCGACTTCAACCTGGATCCATCATGGCCCTTTCCGAGCTAGCAGATAGCGTGTATTGGGTCAGGAAGAGACGCCGCGGTGCCTCGATGCCGTCGCAACCCGGCATCGGCACATCCGTCCGCGCGGGATCAAGCGCCAGCTTGTCGGCGATAGCAACTCCCACCTCCCGGTCATGAGCGAGTATGACGCAGCCGTCGTGGGGTCGGGTCCCAATGGGCTCGCCGCGGCGATCGAACTTGCGCGTTCGGGCCGCTCGGTGTTGCTCGTCGAAGCGGCAGACGAAGTTGGCGGCGGAACCAGAACGGCCGAAATCACTTTGCCGGGGTTCCATCACGATGTTTGTTCGGCAATTCATCCCGCGGCCGTGGCTTCCCCCTACTTCGACGAGATCGACCTCGATGTGGACTGGATCCAGCCCCCGATCCCGTTTGCCCACCCACTCGACGGAGGCAGAGCCGCAGGCCTCCGTCGTTCCGTCGCCGAGACCGCAGCTGGACTCGGTACCGACGGGAAACCGTACCGCAGGCTCATGACCCCATTCGTCGAGCGCATCGATGAGTCGGTGAGCGTGGCCTTTGGGCCGGTGACGATCCCACCGCCACACCTGCGTACCTTTACCCGGCTCGGGTTGATCGGCGGCCTTCCGGTGTCGGTTCTCTCAAGGAGATTCCGTACCGACAGTGGGAGGGCGCTGCTGGCCGGAGTGGCCGCGCATGCCATCGCTGATTTCCATGTCACAGCAACATCTGCGGTTGCACTGATGCTGGCGGCGATCGGGCACACGCACGGTTGGCCGCTCGCGAGGGGAGGATCCAGGGCAATTGCGCGGGCGCTCTCGGAGCGGTTCGTCGCTCTTGGCGGGGCAATCGAGCTCGGGCGAAGGGTCACCGATGTGGATGAGCTGTCAGCCGACCTGGTGTTGCTCGATGTGATGCCCCCTGCGGCACTCGCGATGGCGCGGCATCGTCTGTCGCCGTCGGTGATCCGACATCTGGCTCGTTGGCGGCCAGGACCGGGTGTATTCAAGGTCGATTGGGCCCTCGATGGCCCAATACCCTGGTCGGATCCGATCAGTGGCGGTGCGGGGACGGTGCACCTTGGTGGGAGCTACGACGAGGTACGGCTGGCAGAGCACACCGTGGCGCAAGGCAGGCACCCCGATCGACCTTTCGTGCTGCTTGCGCAACCGTCGCTGTTCGACGACCGTCGGGCCCCCGCAGGCAAACATACCGCCTGGGCATACTGCCATGTGCCGAACGGTTCCGGAGCTGACATGACCGGGGCCATCGAGCAACAGGTCGAACGGTTTGCTCCCGGCTTTCGAGACCTCGTATTGGCCCGAGCGACTCGCACCACGACGGAGTATCAGGCGTACAACCCGAACCTCGTCGGTGGCGACATCGGAGGTGGTGCGTACGGGTTGCGGAAGGTGCTCCAGATCGGGAGAACCGGTCCGTACGATCTCGGTGGTGGCATCTTTCTCTGCTCGTCTGCCACGCCGCCGGGAGCTGGTGTCCACGGCATGTGTGGCTACCACGCCGCCCGCGCCGCTCTGGGGTGAATGTGCCGCCGAGCATACCGATCAGCCGGGAGGCTGATCCTGGCTTGTGCCCCGGCGGACGACCTGCCATGGCTGGCGCCAGCTCCGGTTTGATCGCCAGAACAGCCATGTGCCCATCCCGATGGGAATGGGTGGGAGGAAGCTGAGCGCACGGAACAGCAGCACTCCGGCAGCGAGGCGGTCGGCGTCGACGGGAACACCGGTGGTGGCCTGCCACCCGAGAGTGAGGATGCCGATCCATCCGAGATCGACAAGGCCGAGACCACCGGGACTGACGGGGATCATGACCAGGAAGCGGCCGAGCGTGAATGCGAGAACGACCCACGCCACGGTGATGTCATCGGTTGACACGCCGACGGCGTAGATGGAGGCAGTGAACAGCGCCGCCATCGCGGCGTGGTTCGCGACGGTTGCTGCGGACAGGCGCAGGATCCGGTGATCGACGATGCGCTTGAGATCGGTGCGGAAACGCATCACCATGTCGTGAATCCCCGGATTGTCACGGCGAACGACGCCGAAAACCCAGCCACCAACTCGATCGGTGAAACCGGCCATGCCTTCAGCCGCGCGGTCCGACGCGAGCAGTCGTGCAACACCGAAGACCATGGCAGCGACGACGACTGCCCCCGCGATCGATACCGCCCACATCCACGGAACCGCGTTGCCGGTAAGCGCAACGACGAATACCGCGATGACCGGGAGCGCGATCCGCGCCAGCCAATCCCACACCCCGGCTCCGAGCATGCCCGCCGAGATGATGCCAGGCGTGAATCCCCACGACATGTACATGGCGTAGTTGAGCGGAAGCGCGATGGCACCTCCCGACGGGACAGCGTTCGTGACTGCGGTCCCGGTGAGGTGGTTGACCAAGGCCTCGGGGAACCGAAGGGAGCGCATCGTCTGCATCAGGACGACGGGGTACGCGGCGAGGAAGGCCAACGCAAGGGCACCGAGCACAACCCATTCGATCCCTGAGACATCCGACAGGTAGCCGACAACGGCGTCATAGTCGGCGAGTTTCGGGAGCACGAAACCGAAGACAACGACGAGGACTGCCACCGTGATCGCGACCGAAAGGACTCTTCGCCACAAGGGTTGGTGGGCACGCACGGGCACCGATTGGCCATACTCTGCGGCGTCGTCTCCGCCCGTGAGGAGGTGTTGATCGGTCATCGGCGGCAGTCCTGCCCAGGCGGGTCGCGCTCGACGAGCGACTCGGAGACCTCCCACAGCCAGCGAGCCTGGTCAGGGTCGGTGGCGTGGCGGGTCGACCTCGAGGGCGCCCTATCGGCGAAGTAGCCGCCTGCGTTGTCGGTCACCTTCGGATCCGTTGCAAGCCACACCGCGGTCGAGGCGCCCTGTTCCGGTGACACGAGCCGTCTCCGGCCGAACATGATCGCCATCGTGATGAGCAGGCTCTCCCCACGGCCGAGGTCGGTCTGCACCAGTCCGGGGTGCACGGAGTACGCCGTCACCCCTCGCCCTGAGAGGCGTCGGTTCAGCTCCTTTGCGTGGAGGATGTTGGCGAGTTTGGAGTGGCCGTACGCCTTCATCTGCCGGTAGCGACCCTCTTCGAACATCAGGTCGTCGAAGCGGATGCCGTCGGTTGCGTTGGTGTGGGCGATGGAGGCGACATTGATCACCCGTGCGGGGGCCGACGCGACCAGCAGGTCGGTCAGGAGGGAGGTCAACAGGAACGGCCCGAGGTGGTTGGTGCCGAAGGTCGTCTCGAAGCCGTCGACGGTCTCGGATCGGGATCCGAAGACCCCTCCGGCATTGTTGACCAGGACCGCGAGGTCGCCGTGGTTGGTGGTGAACTCGTCGGAGAAAGCCTTCACGGACGCCAGGTCGGCGAGGTCGAGCCGCATGACCGACACGCCCGATCCGGTCGAGTGGCCGATCTCGGCAGCGGCATCGGCGCCCTTCGCTTCGTCTCGTGCCGTGATCACCACACGGGAACCGTGGCGGGCGAGGGCCTCGGCGGTTGCCTTCCCCAATCCGCTGTTGCCGCCCGTCACCAGCACCGTGCGGTCGCGGATGTCCCATGTCATGGTCTGCGATGGTACCGACCGGCCGCGCCGGAATCGGAGCCGTTGTGGTGGGCTTCCTCTCAGAGGCGTCTCATGTGTTGTTCACGGCACTCTCATCGTGCCGCCGTAGTCTGTTGCCAATGGATTCCAAGGAAGCATCGATCCTCGTCGTTGAGGACGACCCGTCGGTCAGGGACGCCCTTGAGCGTGCCCTCGGCTTCGAGGGATATACGGTGCACACCGCTCCCGACGGCGGTGTCGCCCTTTCGATGGTCCGCAACGGCGGTCACGACCTTGTCGTTCTCGATGTCATGATGCCCCATGTGGACGGGATCGAGACCTGCCGCAGGATCCGTGCCAGCGGCGACGATGTCCCGATCCTGATGTTGACCGCTCGCACCGCGGTCGGCGACCGCGTCGACGGGTTGGATGCCGGTGCGGACGACTATGTGACGAAACCGTTCTCGCTCGACGAGCTCCTCGCACGGATCCGCGCCTTGCTGCGTCGGTCGGCCGGTGATGTCTCGAAGGTCCTCCGATTCGATGATCTCGTCATCGATGTCGGTGCTCGTTCGGTCAGTCGGTCGGGGGATGCCGTGAGGCTCACCAAGACGGAATTCGACCTTCTTGAGCTGCTCGCGAGGTCACCGGGCATCGTCCTCGACCGCGACACGATCTACGAAGAGATCTGGGGTATCGACTTCATCACCTCGTCGAACTCCCTCGATGTGTACATCGGGTATCTCCGCCGCAAGACCGAACAAGGCGGTCGGTCCCGCCTGATCCACACGGTGCGGGGCGTCGGGTATGTGCTGCGCGCCGACCCATGAGCATCACCCGCCGGATCGCGCTCGTGTCGGCGTCGGCCGTTGCGGTCACCGTCGTCATCATCTCGGTCGTCGTGTACCTCGGCGCCCGCTCAAGGGTGCTTGGACCGATCGATGACAGCCTTGCCGTGCGGGTCGAGCGATACGATCAGGCACCCTCCTTGCCGACCCAAGGCGTCGTGAGGCTGAACCCCGACGGCACGCTGCGACGAATCGATACGGCGATTCCGCGAACCTGGCTCGAGCTGTTCCGACCGCGCTCGTCGGCCGAGTTCGACGACGCATATGTGCAGCTCATCGGCCGAACCGGTGTGGTGAATGTCGGCGAGGGTGACCTCGTTTTGCCGCATCCGCAAGCGGCGGCGGTCGGGTCCGGCGAGGTCACCTTCCGGTCGGTGTGGGTCGACGGTGTCCACCTGCGCATCGCGGCCGTGCACAGCGACGCCACCAACACGATCATCCAGGTCGGTCGGCCCCTCACGGAAGCCGACGAGACCCTCGAACGATTCGCCTTCATGCTGGTGCTCACCGGAGCTTTTGGTGTCGTCCTCGCAGCGGGCCTCGGCCTCGTGGTTGCCCGCACGGCTGTGAGACCGTTGACCGATCTCGAGGCCTCCATCGCAGGGGTCGCAGGCGACCGAACCCTCGGGACACGGTTGGAGGTGAAGGGGTCCGACGAGGTTGCCCACCTCGCGCAGGCATTCAACGACCTCCTCGACGAGCTCGAAACGGCACGGCACCAGCAGGCGCGTCTCGTACGCGACGCGGGTCACGAGCTGCGGACGCCGCTCACGGCACTGCGGACCAATCTGGAGGTGTTGCAACGCCACCGGGTCGGAGAGGCCGACCGGGAGCGAATGCTCGACGCCGCGCACGCAGAAGTAGAGGAACTGTCAGCGCTCGTCACGGAGATCGTCGACCTCGCAACGGACCGCTACCAGACCGAGCCGCTGTCGGTCGTCGCGATCGCCGATGTCGTCGATGAGGTGACCGGGCGCTTCGTGCGCCGGAGCGGGCGACGGATCGTCGTCGACACCGACGACTCCGCGGTGCGCGGTCGTCGGGCTGCACTCGAGCGTGCCGTTGGCAACATCGTCGCAAACGCGGACAAGTGGTCGCCTCCCGACGGGACCATCACCATCGATGTCGCGGCCGGAACGGTGACGGTGCGTGACGAAGGGCAGGGATTCAACGCCGAGGACCTCGACCATGTCTTCGAACGGTTCTACCGCTCGACGGCTGCGCGGGCAACCCACGGATCGGGTCTCGGACTGTCGATCGTTGAACAGATCGTCACCGACCACGGCGGCACGGTCTTTGCACGGAACCGGTCCGACGGGCAAGGCGCCGAAGTCGGGTTCACCGTCCCGGTCGTTGATCGGTGACGGTGTCGGACCGACGCTTCTCACCCGGTTCTCAGCCTCCCCACACAACCCCCTGAGGCCGGCTCGGGAGACTGTGGGGGCGTCGATCGAAAGGAGAGACCATGAAACGGATCATCGCAAGCGTCGTTGCGGCTGGCGTTCTCGTCACGGGAGCCGTCGTTGCCGCTTCCGTCATCAGTTCCCCTGCGTCTGCGCAGGACGACGGCACAACGACCGAACAGGCTGACCGTCCCGACTTCGTGCCGCCACTCGAGCAAGCCCTGAGCGACCTCGTCGATGACGGGACGATCACCCAAGCCCAGGCCGACACGATCCTCGAGACCGTCAAGGCCAAGCGCGAGGAGCTGCGCGAGAAACGGCCCGGTTGGGTCGACCACCGACGCCGTCACATGCGCAGGCACCTCCACAGACAGATTGCGGACCTGCTCGAAGATGGCGTGATCTCCGCCGATGAGATCGCTGACCTGCCCGAGCGGCACCCGTTCAGGAACGAGGACGGCCCGTTCGCTGAACTCCTCGAGGACGGTCAGATCACCCAGGCGGAATGGGATGCGTTCATCGCACAGAGGAAAGCCGAGCACGAGGATCGAAAAGCGTCAGCCGAACAGTCGGTCTTGTCCGCCTGATCGGTGGCCGCTGAGCAGATCGCAAGGGAAAGGGGCACGACCCGACCATGGGTCGTGCCCCCTGAATCCCGTACGCTGTCGGGATGCACCGGGCCTCGCATCTCGTCGCAGCGGTCGCCCTCGTGACAGCCGTGTCGGGCTGTTCACAAGGGTTGTCGGCCCCGTGGGGCGGTAGCGGGCCGTCGGCCCCCGGGGGGGATGGCACCGTTCGCATCACGGGAGCGGGGGCGTTCAGCCAACCGGCGGCGAACCTCACGCAAGCCGAGGTCGCCCGGTTCCGCATCGGGGACCGGTTCTTCACCGAGCCATGGTCGGTTCCTGGGGAGGGCCGATCCGCACAGGACGGCCTCGGACCAACCTTCCTCGCCTCGTCGTGTGCGTCGTGCCATCCCGCCGACGGGCGGTCGGCACCCCCCGGTGCCGGTGACGCTGCTCCGATCCTGCGGTTCGTCGACGCCGACGGTGCCGGTGTCGCGCTCGATGACTACGGCGTCCAGCTCCAGACCGCGTCGGTCGACGGCGTGGAAGCAGAGGGAACCATCGAGGTCACATGGAACGAGACGCAACAGGCCTATCCCGACGGGACGCCGTACACGCTCCGCACGCCCGAGGTGCGCGTCACCGACGAGGCATTCGGGTCGCTTGCTGGCCGTCACGCGTCGGGTTTCCGGACAGGTCCCGGGCTGATCGGGCTCGGTCTCCTCGAAGCCATCGACCCTGCCGACATCAGGGCAAACACCGATCCCGACGACGCCGACGGTGACGGGATTTCGGGAAGGGCCTCGGTCGTGGCCTCGCTGTCGGGGGTCGAGATGCTCGGCCGTTTCGGGCTCAAGGCGAATATCGCCACGATTGCCGACCAGACGGCGCTCGCGTACCTCCTCGACCTCGGGATCACATCGCCCCGCTACCCGGAAGAGAACTGCCCCGATCCACAGGTTGCGTGCGTCCGGGCTGCCACCGGTGGGAGCCCCGAGATCTCAGCGGAGCGCCTCGCCGCCGTCGTCTTCTATGGCCAGACGCTCGCGGTCCCTGCACGAACCGGGACCGACGACGAGTCGGTTGTCGAAGGTCGGGACCTGTTCAACACCATCGGATGCGACGCATGCCACATCGAGCGTTGGGTCACCGCGAGTCACGAAGTCGAGGCACTTGCGAACCAGACGATCTACCCGTTCACCGATCTCCTGCTCCACGACATGGGCCCCGAGCTCGGTGACGGCAGAACCGATGGTGTGGCCGGCCCGACGGAGTGGCGGACCGCGCCGCTGTGGGGTCTGGGGATGGTGCGGGCGGTCAATCCGGAGGCGGGTTTCCTGCACGATGGGAGGGCTCGATCGATCGAAGAAGCCGTGCTGTGGCACGGTGGCGAGGGTGCTGCGTCCCGGGACCGTTTCGTTGCGCTCGACGCCGACGACCGGCGAGTCCTGCTTCACTTCCTCAAGTCGCTGTAGCGTCACCTCGAGGTAGGTGGATGATGTTTCGTGGTCTCGGGCGCGGCATGGACATGCGGTTTGTATCGAACCGGATCGTCGCCGGTGGCTTCCTCGTCGCGCTCGGCGGGTTCGTCACCGCCGCGGCCATCGGCGGCCGCCTGTCGTACCTCGAGGCGGTCGGGTCGGCCTTCGCCGTCGGGATCGGCTGGGCGATCGGGCGCGAACTCGACCCGGACCGTGCCCATGTCGCGTCGCTCGCGATGCTCGCCGCGGCGACCGGTGCCATCGTCGCTCGGCCCGATGTTCTTGTGTGTGCTGCTGCGCTGCTGACTTTGCGGATGGTGACCGGGAGTGTCGGGCGCTTTCTCGGGCCGACCGATCTTCTCCTCGTTGCGCTGGTCGGTTTCGGTTCCGGTGGTGCGTTGTGGGCGTGGCCGATCGGGATCGTGGCGTTCGCCGCGTTGAGGTCGGCGCCCGAGTTCGGTCCGCTGCGCTGGTGGGCGGTCGGCGTGTTGACGGTGTCGTTCGTCACCGGTTGGTACCGCGCGGATCTCGCTCCGGTCACGATCACCGGCGAGACGGCACTGATTGCTGCCGGGTGCTTGGTGGCGGCTGCGTTGTCGATGATTCGTGTGGTGGCGGTGTCGCCGACCGACCGCGCCGGTGGCAGCATCGAGGTTCGACGGGTGCGGTTGTCGCGGCTCTCGGCAGCGTCGCTTGTGGGTGTTGCGGCGCTCGTGGGGGGTGTCGACGCCTTCTGGGCGATCGCGCCGGTTGGTGGTGCAGTCGCTGCGGTTGCGGTCGGCTCGGTCGTGGCGCTGTTCGTTGGATCAGTCGATCTCGAACTGGACTCGTGAGATCGCGGCGACAACGGGTGCGATGACTTCCCGGACGACTGCGACATGGGCGGGATGCGCCGAGTAGGTGGCGTAGTCGGCTTCCGTTGCGAAGTCCGCAACGACGGCGTAGTCGGCTGTCGTGTCGGTGAGGCGCAGATCGCGCCCGAAGCAATATTCGACGATCTCGTCGATGAGTCCGGGCAGCTCGGCGAGTCGTGAGTCGATGGCGTCGATGGCGTCGGGTGCCACGCCGTCGTTGAAGGTGAACATGGCGATGTGTCGGATCATGTGGGAGGGAACCCTCCGGCTCGCGGGAGCATGGCAGGCACCTGCTTGCCGAGTGCGTCCTCGAGTTCGTGCGAGATCCCGATGAGAGCCTCGAGGGAGACGCCGTGGCTGAACCCGGCGCGATCGAGCATGTACACGAGGTCGTCGGTCGGGATATTGCCGGTGGCTGCTGGCGCAAACGGGCAGCCTCCGATCCCGCCGACCGATGCGTCGATGATCGTGACCCCGGCCCCGATCGCTGCATGGACATTCGCCATGCCGGTGTTGCGGGTGTCGTGGAAGTGGACGCGGATGGGCAGGTTCCCTGTGGCGGCGCGCACGGCGGTGATGCGCTCGGTGACGGCCCACGGGTCGGCCACACCGATCGTGTCCCCGAGCGCAAGCTCGTGGATGTCGGCCGTGGCGAGCCTGCCTGCGATGTCGACGAGGCGGTCGATGTCGACTTCGCCCTCGAAGGGACAACCCCAGGCCGCGGAAATCGTCGCAGTCACGCCGAGACCCGCAGCGGACGCCTCAGCAGCGATGTGCGACACCGCTTCGATCGATTCGTCGGTTGGCACACCCTGGTTCTTGCGGTTGAAGGTGTCGGTGGCGAAGACCGGCAGGTTGATCTCGTCGACGGGGGTCAACGCGGCACGCTGCCAGCCCCGTTCGTTCATGACGAGGCCGATGTACGAGACATTGTCGACGGTCGGCACCCTTGCCATGACCGCTTCGGCGTCGGCCATCTGCGGAACGGCGTCGGGGTGGGCGAAGGAGACGGCTTCGATGCGGCGAAGGCCTGCGTCGACGAGGTGCTCGATGAGGCTGACCTTCTGGTCGGTGGTGAGAATGACCGCTTCGTTCTGGAGGCCGTCGCGCGGACCGACCTCGACAATGTCGATGAAGGACGGGGTCGGTTGGCTGACCATGGTCGCAGTCTATGGACCGGTGACGACCTCCGGGGTTCCCGGTGATACCGGTAGGCTCGCGTTCTCGCGTGCTGGAGGATCGATGCAAGACACGGTGATGGACGGCAAGGCTTTCAAGGACGCCATGGCGCACTATGCGGGTTCGGTTGAGATCGTGACGGTCACGACACCGGATGGCCCTGTCGGGATCACCGTGTCGGCGTTCGTGTCCGTGTCCGTCGATCCGCCGATCGTGTTGGTGTGCATCGACAAGGTTGCAGGCTCACTCGACGCGATGATCGCAGCGGACGGCTACACCGTGAACTTCATGCCAGAGGGCACCGACGACATCGCGATGGTTTTCGCAACTCCGGGCGTCGACAAGTTCGGTTCGGTGGAATGGTCCGAGCCCGAGACCCCACATGCGGGCCCCGTGCTTGCAGACGCCTTTCAGGTCTTCGAGTGCGAGACGATCGAGCGCACCGAGATGGGTGACCACTGGGTGCTCTACGGCCTTGTCCGCCGCGGCACGGTCGGGGACGCGCTGCCTTTGGTGTATGTGAACCGAGGCTTTGCCAAGGTCCGGTAGCCGAGCACATCTGATGATCTGACCCCTTGACAGATATATCGACATACGATATATCTATGCACGACACACCGTGGCCACGGCAGTCGCGTACAAGGAGATCGCATCGTGAGCGAAGGAACCATCGATCCACAGGGATTCCTGCCGCTTCCCGCATCGCAGCTTCACATCCTGTTGGCGCTCGCCGACGGGGAGAAGCACGGCTATGCCGTGATGCGCGAAGTCGAGCAGATCACCGATGGTGAGGTGACGATGGGTCCCGGAACGCTCTACGGAGCGATCAAACGAATGTTGAGCGCCGGTCTTGTCGAAGAGACCGATGAACGACCAGACCCCGAGATGGACGACGAACGCCGCCGGTACTACCGCGCCACTGGTGCTGGAGTACTCGTGCTGGCTGCGGAAACGGAACGGCTGGAGCGGCTCGTTCGTACCGCCCAGGCGAAGCAGACCAAGCGTCAGCTCAAGCCCGGGTTGGAAGGAACATGACATGACCATGCACGAACGGGTGTATCGGTCGCTCTTGCTTGTGTTTCCGTCGGATCACCGCGCTGAATATGGCGAACCCATGGTACAGCTCCTGCGTGATCGGCTTGCACACGAAGGTGGCGGGATTGGATCCGTCAAGGTCTGGTTTGAAGTTGTTGGTGACACGATCACATCGGCGCTCTCGGAACGAACGGAGATAGCCGTGGATAGTTTCAAGAAGAATTGGTGGTTGGCCGTAGCTGTGATCAGCCTCGTCATGCTTGGCGGATTCGGATTCGGAATGGGTTTCGAAGGGGATCAGCCCTTCGATGTCTTGACACTGGTCTTTGTATCGATCGAATTCGCAGCGTCGCTGGCCATCCTCGCTGGGCTGGTGATCCGGCCGAAACGGCGCGTGCTCGGAAGCCGCCTCATCGGCATCGGCCTGATCCCTGGGGGGCTTTCCCTTCTGGCGTTCTGGTGGTTCCCGCCGTTTATCTTGTTGGCGCTTGTCTTGCTCGCGGCATCGGTGGCGGCGTTCATCGATGCAAGCAACTACCGGCGAATCGCAAGCGAGCCACAGCCAGCGACCTAGAACCAAGGAGCGACCATGACCACGGACGCCCAGGTAGCCGACTGGGCTGTCGCAGACGCGACGATTCGTCGCATCGGGATCCTGGTCATGGCCTCGCTCGTGTCTGGCGTGGTTGTCGGCGGTGTCGGCGGTCGCATCGTGATGCGGATCTCGGCCCTTGCCGCTCCGGATCACATGCTCAGGCGGCTCACCGAGAACGGCAATCGGATCGGCGAGTTCACGCTGGAGGGCACGATCGCCATCATGATCTTCGTCGGCGGACTGATGGCGCTCGTCGGCACCGGTATCGTCGTGGGGTCCGACCCGTGGCTGGCGTGGATGGGGCGGTTCCGTGTCGTTGGACTCGCGCTGGTTGTGCTCGCAGCAGGCGGCGCCGCTGGCGGGTTCGAGTCGATCGACTTCTTGATCCTCGAACCGAGGGCACTCAATGTGGCGATGTTCGTGGCCCTCCATGTGCTGTTTGCCATCGGAGTCGTTGCGATCGCTGCGGTCCTCGACGCACGACTGCCGGTCGAGGGGGAACGAGTGATGATCTTCTACATGGTCGCGCTCACGCCGCTGACGCTCGGCGCGCTCGCCACGCTCGCCTTCTTCTCGCTCGAGAGCTTCTGTGGTTGCGAACCCCAACGGGGCATCGCTGCCTTGTTCATCGTCTTGTGGGCCGCAACTGTTGTTGCATTCATCGCGCCTGCGACCGATCGCATGCCCGCTTGGATCGTGCGGTTTTTCCGTCCGACGGGCTACGCCTGTCTCGGTCTGCTGACGGCCACCGGCCTGTGGCGCACCTGGGAACAGATCGCCCTCATCCTGTAAACCCACCTGCTGGTTCCGCCCTGGACAGGCGTCGGCGAATGCACCCACTCCCGACTCAGTAGGAAGCGAACCAAGAACTCGCCGACCGATGGGCTGCACCTGGCCCTGCTGATGAAGGACATCCTCGAGACGCTGGGCGGCTGACACATCGACGGGCGTCAGGGCGTCTCGTCTGCACCGCCGAGCCAGCGAGGCTGAACACCAAGCAGGAGGGTTATCTGCCGCCGCGGCCGAGGTTGATCCAGGTGGTCTTGACATTCGTGTACTTGTCGAGGGCGAGGAGCGACTTGTCCTTGCCGCCGAAGCCCGACTCCTTGTAGCCACCGAAGGGGGCGGTGATGTCTGAGGTGTCGAAGTTGTTCACCCAGACGGTCCCCGCTCGCAGCGCTGCCGACAGCCGGTGGGCCCTCCCGAGGTTCGAGGTCCACACGGCGGCTGACAATCCGAACCGGGTCTCGTTCGCGATGGCGAGAGCTTCGTCCTCGGTATCGAACGGGATGATGCCGAGCACCGGGCCGAAGATCTCGTCGCGTGCGATGTCCATATCGTTGCGCACATCGGCGAACACCGTCGGTTCGACGAAGTAGCCCCCGGTCTCGTCGAGGGTTCGGTGCCCGCCTGCGACGAGGCGTGCCCCTTGTTCGACGCCCCGGTCGATGTAGCTGCAGACACGGTCGAGCTGGGCCTCGTCGACGATCGGTCCCGCCTTCGTCGCCGGATCGAGCGGGTCTCCCGGCATCCAGCCCGCCGACAGTTCCCCGACGGACTCGACCACCTGGTCATAGACCTCGCGCTGGGCGAGGAGCCTCGACCCCGCGATGCACATCTCGCCCGTGTTCCAGAAGATGGAGAATCCGACGGCACCGATCGCGAAGTCGAGGTCGGGTGCGTCCGCAAAGATGATGTTCGGCGTCTTGCCGCCGGTTTCGGCCGATACGCGCTTCATGTTCGACTCGCCGGCGTATTTGAGGAACAGCTTCCCGACCTCGGTCGAGCCGGTGAAGGCGACACCGTCCACATCGGGATGCATGCCGAGTGCGCGCCCTGCGGTCTCGCCGTAGCCGGGAACCACATTGAGGACCCCCGGCGGGATCCCTGCCTCGAGTGCGAGCTCTGCGATCCGCAGCGCCGTGAGGGGTGACTGTTCGGCCGGTTTGAGCACAACGGAGTTGCCGGTGACGAGTGCTGGGGCGAGCTTCCACGCGCTGATCATCATCGGGAAGTTCCACGGTGTGACCGCTCCGACGACACCGATCGGTTCGCGGGTGATGAGCCCGAGCGCGTCGGGACCCGTCGGTGCGATGTCGTCGTAGAGCTTGTCGACGGCTTCCCCGTACCAGGCGTAGGTGTGGACGGCCTGGGCGACATCGACCCGACGCGAGTAGCGGATCGGTTTGCCGACATCGAGGGTTTCGAGCAGCTGGAGTTCCTCACCCTTGGTATCGATGAGTTCTGCGAGCCGGATGAGGGCTTGGCCGCGGTCACGAGGGGACAGGTTCGCCCACCTTCCGTCATCGAACGCCGCTCTCGCGGCCCGCACCGCGGCGTCGATGTCGGCTTCGTCGCCTTCTGCGACGGCGGTGATCGCGGTGCCGGTCGCGGGGTTGATCGTGTCGAAGGTCGCACCTGACACCGAGTCGACCCATTCGCCGTCGATCAGGAGCCGGTTTCGGGGTTCCACCGAGGCGGCGGCTTCTGTCCATTCGGCGAGGGTCGTCATGTCGTGTCCTCCGTGGTGATTCGGTGCCACCGAAGTGTATTGGCGGCTTCTCTTCCGTTCCCCGGCTGGATGTATGACAGCTCCAGCACGGTGCCGTGCTCGGCATCGTCGACCCAGGTGATCTGTCGGGACTGGGTGGTGCCGACCCAGTCAGGGAACAGGCTCAGCTCCACATCGTGGTGCACCTGGTCGCCATCGACGACATAGGTCCCTGCGTAGGCGATGTATCCGACGGCTGCCGCGGCCCGGTCGAGGGCGTGCGCTTGGGCGAACGAGTGCGTGTCGAGGAGGTCGCGGTCTTCGCGCATCAGCGAGGCATTCATGCGCCCGTCGCCGGTGTAGGTGAGCAGGCCGACGGCGGCACCGCCGAAGGGGCGAACCGTTCGGTTCCCGATGGTGACCGTCCACGAAATGAGACGCCATGTCCCGACAAGCGTGTTGTCCATCGTGCCACGGTATCAGTGTCGGTGAGCATCCGGATCGGCGCCGGTACGCTTGGTTCCGTGATGCCCGACACCCATGTGACCACCGAAGCCGAAGAGATGTACCTCATCACGATCGCCCGCGCGGTCGAGGACGGGTCGACGCCCCCGATCGCCGTGTCGGACATCGCGAGGGTGTTGACGGTGTCGTCGGTGTCGGCAAACCAGATGATCAAGAAGCTCCAGGGGCTCGGCCTTGTCGAGTACACCCCGTACAAGGGGGTGACGCTCACCGCGGAGGGTTCGGTGCTTGCGAGTGGTGTGTTGCGGAATCGTCGCCTGTGGGGGCTGTTCCTCGCCGAGCATCTCGGCCTCACCCCCGAGCGGGCAGACACCGTTGCTTGCGAGATGGAACATGTGACCCCAGACGATGTCGCGGATCAGCTTGCGTCGTTTCTCGGGAATCCGGGGTTCGGCCCGACCGGCAAGCCGATCCCTGGGAAGGGGAAGGCGTCGAGCCCTGACGGGATCCAGGTCGCCCACGCACCGCCGGGAGCCGAGGTGGTGGTCCTCGACGCGGCGCCACCGTATGACTCATTTCTGTCGTCCCATGGCGCGGACCCGGGATCGGTGGTGTCGGTGCTTGCCGCGGCACCCGACGGCAGCATCGTGTTGGGGACGACGAGCGGGCGCATCCACCTCGCGGCGGATGCGGCGGCGTCGATCCGTGTGAAGAAGGCGCCGTAGGTGTACCCGCCGACCGGGTCGCACCGTGGGCCTTCCCCAGTGGCGCGAGGTTGCTGATGGGAATCCTCGGTCCGGAGATCGCAGCGGCCGTGTTTGACACCGTCGAGCGGGCCGAGGAGGGTTGGGCGCTGTTGGCCGACGCGGAGATCCCCGCAACGGTGGTCACGGATCCGGGCATGTTGGGTGACCGCTCGGTGCGTATCACCGTTAACCGTGAGGACCTCGCCGAGGCGCAGCGGATCCTCGCACCGTTGGTGACCGGCCAATAGTCTGGGCGTCGGGCTCTCTGTGGTGCCATCGGCTTCGCCGGATATGCTCGCGGGTATGCACGAACGGCAGACGATCGGCCGGAAACCCGACGATGCCTCCCCGTCCCTGCCACGCTGGTCGGTCGCGGTTGCCGTCGCGGTGATCGTTGCCAGCGGTGCGGTCCTCTGGCTTACTACGGGTCAGGAATCACCCCAAGATGGGCTAGTCGAGACGCGGTCGGTGACGACTTCGACGGCTCCGCCGACGACGGAACCGGCAACGACCGCTCCCGCCACGACTGTGACGACGGTCGTGCCGTATTGCGAGACGGTCACGAGGGCGGCGGTCTCGGACTTCTTCACAGCGACGGCCCGCGGCGACGCTGAGGCTGCGGATGCGGTCGTTTCGGTCGAAGGGTTCATCCGCTTCATCGAGCCGCCGCTGCGGGTGGATGACGATGCCCGTGACAGGGCGACCCTGTTCGAGTACCTGTCGGACCGATTCGATAGAGGGGCGAGGCTCGTGCTTGTCGATCAGGACTATCACGGCGGCACCGGCGACCGAGTCGTCAACTTCGGTGTGGAGGTCCGCAACGAGGACGATGCGACACTTGGGGGCATCGGACGGGTCAATTGCGAGACAGGCGAGATGATCGAGCTCGTCCTGACCGCACCGGTGGAGCCGGATTCGGCTCCGTGACGGGCTGCCTGCCGCAGGCTGGCGGCGGCTACGCTCAGCGGCGTGGATGGGGCAGGAAGCATCGTCGTTGTCGGGTCGATGAACATCGACATGGTCGCGTACTGCGACCGGTTTCCTGAGGACGGTGAGACGCTTGTCGGCTCGTCCTACGCGCAGGGGTTCGGGGGGAAGGGCGCGAATCAGGCGGTGATGGCGGCGCGCCTTGGCGCGACGACAAGGTTCGTCGGGTGCGTCGGCGATGATGACCTCGGGCGGGCGACCATCGACAACCTCGACGAATCCGGCATCGATGTGTCCGGCATCGGGGTCCTTGCCGGCCATGGCACGGGTGTGGCACCGATCTGGGTGAACCGTGACGGCACGAACCGCATCCTCATCATCCCCGGCGCCAACGACGCCCTCACACCGGACCATGTGACGAGCCACCTCGCCGGTCTCGATCGGGCCGCGGTTGTCGTCGGCCAGCTCGAAACGCCACAGGACGCGACGCTGGCCGCCTTCGAGTGGGCCCGGTCACACGGTGCGACGAAGGTGCTGAATCCGGCACCTGCCGCCGACCTCGATGATCGGCTGCTGGCGGCAACCGACTGGCTCATCCCGAACGAGACGGAGTTCGCCCTCCTCACCGGTGACGCACCGACGGAGGCCGCGGTGGAGCGATGGGCGCAGGAGTGGGGGTGTGGGTTCGTCGTCACCCTCGGCGCCGACGGTGTGATAGTCGCCGACGGATCGAACGCGCCGTGGAGAGAAGCGGCCCGCCAGGTCCGGGTCGTCGACACCACGGGGGCCGGAGACGCGTTCGTCGGCGGTTTCGCTGCGGGGCTCGCGGCGGGCATGTTGATCCGTGGTTGCGTGTCCCTCGGTGGGGCATGCGGGAGCCTGTCCACGACCCGGCAGGGCACCCAATCGTCGTATCCGGACCGCGCCGAGGTCGCGGATCTCGGCGTATCGGTTCCGGTGTGGTGACGGATCGGCCTCACACGCTGCCTGCGTGGGATCATCCGGTCCTGCGGTCCGTGGTCCCGGTGGTTGAGGCTGCGGAGCATGTCGAGATCAATCTTGACTCCATCGACACGGTGGCGCAATGGCTTGCGTATGAGGACTTCTCGGTTCCCCCGTCCGGCCCCCAGTTCGATGTCGGGCTGGCGGGGGATCGGCTGGTCGACTGGACCATGCTCACCGCGTCACTGAACTTCGCCTACACGGATTTCACCACCGCTGAGCGGTTCGACAGCCGCTATCGGGGACAGGCCTGGGCCGATGCCGAAGCCATGTATGCGGGCTTCAGCCGAGCGTTGGATGAGGGAATCGATGTCCTCGACGGGGCATGGATGGCACAGGTCGGGCGAGCCGAACTTGCCCGCATTCTCGACGGCACGATTGAGATCCCGATGCTCGACGAACGGGTGGTGATCCTCAACGAGATCGGAGCAACGCTCGTGGGCCGATACGGCGGAGCATTTCATCGCTTCGTCCAGTCGTGCGCACCGGCGGCGTACGCCGACGGCGATGGACTGCTCGAACGGCTCGTCGTGGAGTTCCCCCGATTCAACGATGTGAGCGACTACCGAGGTCATGCCGTGGCGTTTCACAAGCTCGCCCAGCTCGGCCTGTGGAGTCTGCACCGGACCGGTGCTGCGGTCCTCGACGATATTGGCGCACTGACCGCGTTCGCCGACTACATCGTCCCGGTCGCCTTGCGGGTGATGGGGATCCTGGAATACTCCCCGGAGCTTGCCGAGACGATCGACGCACGGGTCATCATCCCCCGCGACAGTCATCACGAGATCGAGATCAGGGCCGCCACCCTATGGGCGACCGCCGATCTCACCGAGGCGGTCAACGCCAACCGCGCCGACTCGATGCAGCTCGTCATCCCCGAGATCGACTACCGCCTCTGGAAGGCGTACCACGCCTCGTTCGCCCCCCACCACCTCACACCGACCACGATGTACTGAGGATGTACCGAGCAAGGTGTTCGCCCTTGCCGCTTGGTGTAGGACCAACCATCGACTCGCACCAGAAGTCTGCGTTGCCTTCACACGGCAGAGGTCACTGGTTCGATCCCAGTAGCGCCCACGACCGGGAACCCTTATGGGGCAAAGGTTTCCGGCGATCAGGGTCGAAGCTCCACCAAGTCGGAAGGCTCAACTGTCCGTCTGGTGTCCGTCTGAGCTTCCGATCGGAGCTGATTGGGACCAAAAACCACCGTTTCTGATACAGGCAGCGATCTGATGCGATAGCGTTGAGGCCGACATCCGTGTCCCCTTCTAGAGCGGGATGCCGCTTCGATAGTCCTCGTGTGAGCGGAGCCTCCTGAGTAGTTCGCGTCACAATGGTCTGAGACCATCCGGACGGGTGCCACGAGCGAGGGGAAGCATCATCGCGGACGTGACGAGCGCCGCGATAGCGCATGCGCTAGCTGGGACCAGAAGCAGTGCGCCTGCGGAGGGTGTGAAGCGCCCGTCGAGCACAGTGACGAGGGCCTTGGAGATGGTCAGGCCGGCAGCGCTGCCGAGCGCTACCGCAGTCAGCAGGGACACGCATGTTTCAATGTAGACAGCCTTTGCGATCGTGCTAACGGCTGTCCCTGCCGCCCGCAGCCGCATGTAGGTGGGCGCGCGGTCAAGATGCCTGCCAACGACTGCAGCCAAGAGGCTGGCCGTAGCGAGAACCAAGGCGAGTGCGGCGGCCCCGTTCACGATGCGTCTAGCCTCTCGGACGGGCTGGTTGCTCGCAGTCGTCAGGTCGATTGGCGTGCTGATCCGTGCGCCGGGGAGATGCTGGAGCGCGGCGATCCGAACAGCGTCGCGGGCTTCGTGACCGCTGGTCGCCACAAGTATTCGCCGCGTAGGCAGAGCCTGGACGACAGTAGTGGGCAGAACGCGGGGTGAGACGATGGCGTCAGCGCCTAGGCAACAGGTTCCCGGTTCCTCGTGAAGCGTCCCTGTTGTGGAGGGGGTGACGGTGAGTTGCACGCCGGCGACGTCTAGCTCGGTGATCTGGTTCTCGTGGGCTGTTGGCGCTAGGAAGACCTCGTTTGTCGAGCAGTCCTGAGCGTGCGCGATGCTCAGTTGGTTCACCTTCTGGCATTCCACGACAGCGATGGACAAGCCCGTGCGGTCGTCAGTTGCCTGGCGGAGAGGGAGGACGTCGGAGGTCGGAGAGAGATCCGTCAAGGTCTGTAGGAACGCGGCAGCGGCCGTCGGGTCGCCTGTTGCGATGTCGACGGTGATCTCGGCGCTGCCGCCATGCCAATCTGGGGAGGCTTCGACGATGTTGCCGGTTGCGTATCCATTGACCATTGTCACAAACATGACAGCGACCATGAGTCCGATACTTGGCCGGAAGGAAGCGCTGGGGTCCCAGGAGGTTGTCTTGGCAGCGAGCAGGAGTGCCGGGGACCCGGTGGAGCGTGCCACGACCCTGCTCATCGCAGCGAGCACAGTCGGCCCAATCATGGGCAGGCTGGCCATCGTGGCGGCAACGCCGATGAACGCCGCGGCCAAGAAGATCGGCGATCCTGGTTCGCCGAGCATTGCGATGGCGAGACAGGCCGTCGACGCTCCGATGACTGCTAGCGCTGCTCTTGGGCTCATGCGTGAAGCCGCGGCCCTCGAGAATACGGGCAGAGGACTCAGGATGGCCTGCCGAGCCGCAACCAATGCCGATGCGGCTGCCAGGACGGGCACCGCCACGATGACACCGGCTACGGCCCAGACGGGCGGCGTGATGTCACTCGGGAACCACGCTGCTCCGCCTATGGGGATCTGGGCTAAGGCCGGGCGAATCGCAAAGAACGCCAGTAGGCCGGTGGAAGCACCGACCAACCCGGCGAGTCCGGCCTCAAGGGCCACAACGATCGCGGTCTGCGTCTCGGTAGCGCCCACCAGCCTGAGTCCGGCTACGAGTCTCCTGCGTTGGCTCAATGAGAGCCTTGCCAGCACTCCAACTAACAGCAAGGCGGGGACGACGAGACCGGCGGCGAGCAGCAGCATTCCGAGTCGTACGGCAACTTTCGACTGCCACCACGCGTCAGCGTCGGCGGTGAGCGGGAAGTGGTCCACCTTGATCACCGAAGCGATCCGGGCCAGGTCTTGTGGTTCCCAGCTTCGGTACGCGACCAGCTCATCGGGTTCGACGAGCCCGGCCCGGGCGATATGACCCTCGGTGATCTCGCCGAGGGCGACACCAAAGTCGGGTGAAGTCCTGATAGCGTCAGCGAGAGCAGGCGAAACCACGACTGTCCCGGCGAGTGGCACGGTGTCGATGCCGACGGGAGCCGCTGCCCCTGGTTCGCTCCCGGCGAGTTCGACAACGGTGAGACGACGGCCGCCGAGCTGTGTCTCGGTGAACGCAACCAACGTCCCGAGGCCAGTGCCTGGTTCCTGCACGGATGGGACGTGTCGCTGGGCTTGCCGGACACCACGAGCAGCCACGGCGTTCTCAGCCGAGGCCACTATCAGAAGGGTGATTGTCGCCACGGCGATGGCGATGCTTGTGAACAGTGTGAGGGCCGCCGACCGTCTGATGCGGCCAATCGAAAGCCGAACGGCGACGGGGGTCATCACTGCTCGATCACCCGTCCGTCGCTAAGGCTTATGCATCGCCCCGCTACCGCAGCGGTCGGTGCGTCGTGTGTGACGACAAGGACGGCCGTGCCGTTCTCAGCGGCGAGTGAAGCGAGTTCGGACATAACCAGGGCGGCGTTCAGCGAGTCAAGCGACCCAGTCGGCTCGTCGGCGAACACGACCGCAGGTTCAATAGTCATGGCCCGCGCTATGGCGACACGCTGGGTCTCTCCACCTGACAGTTGCGCCGGGAGGGAGTGTGCTTGTTCCGCGATCCCCAGACGATCAATCCACGCGGCCGCGGTTGCATAGGCTGCGCGCCGTGTCGAGCGATTCAGAAGAAGCGGTAGGGCGACGTTCTCCATGGCCGTGAGCTCGGGGATGAGTTGACCGTGCTGGAAGACAAATCCGAACTCAGTGCGTCGCAATGTCGTCCGTCCCCGATCGGCCATCGTGTCGACCCGCTGGTCCCGGTACCACACTTGTCCTGCATCGGGGCGACGTATCCCGGCGAGAGTGTGGAGCAATGTCGACTTCCCTGAGCCACTGCGGCCCATGACCGCAACGATCTCACCAGAGCCGATGCTGACGTCGACACTGTCGACGGCTCGTGTGGTGCCGTAACTAACTGTCAGCCCCACCGCGCGCAACACCGGCCCCAGCCGAGCCCGATCTGTGGTGGGGGTAGCCACTAGTCCGTCGGATCCGTGGCTGCGACGAGATCGAGAGCCCGCCGCTGCGCCGCCGCTGCGGCGGTCACGGCCTCAGGGTTGTCGGCAACCCACTCAGACGCCAAGTCGATAGTCATCTCCTCGGCGACGACTAGGACCGGATGAGTAGCCTGGCACTTCGCATCCGCCTCTGCCATCTCGATCTCGTCTGGACCGGGCGACTCCGCTTCAGTTCCGGGCTGGATCCATCTGTCCCGTGCGATCTGTGCAGCTTGTGCGGGGTTCGCGACTTCGTATCCCGAGTCGCGCATACACGTCGCATAGGCCTCCGCTACGGTCCGCACCTCAGCGGTCTCCAGCGCTTCTGCTGCGAACTGGCGGATGCCGGAGACAACAAACTGATCGGCAAGTAGCCAATCGGCGACCGAACCGAAAGCCTGTTCCGCAGAACTGGCAACACAGCCACCGGACGGTGCGCCGATGATCCCAAAGCCGGGCACCTCGAGTTGCACCATTGGCGAGTCGTCGTCGACGAGGGCATCGAAGTACTGCGCTGGCAACTCCGGAGTCCTGCTGCCCTCCGGTGGGTAGGGTCGCACGACCGTCCGATAGCCGCTGATGGCCGCGGCCTCCGGTGTCAAGGGCGGCAGAAGACCCGAGTAGTAGACAAGTTCGTCCAAATAGAAGCCAGCTTCTTGGTCCATGTCGGCCTTCGCCTGAAAGGCAACGTAAATCGAAGGGTCGAGTCCCCTTTGCTCCAGACACGCAACGGTGGCCTCGAGCATGAAGACTGCGAGCTCACGAGGCCGTCGTCGGAGTACGTCGAGGTCTTCGTCCGTCACGGTTGGCGCACCAGCGGCGACAGCGCATCCAGCCAACGTCAACAAGCAGGCGGCGGAGGCCACAAAGCGCAGCCACCATCCGCCTGGCAAGCGACAGTTCAGCACGTATAGAAGTGGTCGATCTGGTTGTTTGAGCCAGACCCGAGCTGCGAAATGTGCTGGGTCGCCCCGACGTGCAGGACTGTACGATCGGGCCATCCTTCGGCCTCGACACCGCACACCGCTCGCGATGGGTGGTGGTTGGCGACCGACGACGTCTTGTTGTCGGTTACCGAGTAAGGGCCGCCGCCCGCTGCCGGCACGAAGTTCGTCAGCTCTGTCGTGTACCAGTACCCGTCGAAGGCGCAGAAGCGGTCGTTGGTATCGTTGCAGGTTCCATGGGCGCTCGCGGCTGCAGCCAATCCGAACGACGCGACAGCCGTTAGTGCTAGGACGACGACAATTCGACGCAACATGGGTTCTCCTTTCGTTGACGCAAGCTCATCCCGACCAATTGTGTAGCGACCGATCCGGTGCGACGTCCCTGTGCATTCCCCTTCCTAGTTGCTTGCGGAGGTTCCTCTGCTCGGGATCGAGCGGTTCATATCCTGTTCTTTGTTCACGTCAGCCACTCGGTTCTTGATCGTCGTGGCGACGCTCTCGCTGTCTGACCGGGAGGGTGTTCGTTCCTCGTGCGGCCGGTGTACACCGGAGAGCAGAGAGCGAATCGCACGCCTAGCGACTGTGGAGGAGGGGTGGGAGGCGGCCAGCCACCGATGGAGGAGACCGTCGCCGACCTCCCACCCCACGCCTGGCGCGGAACTCGGTCGAGTGGCGAAGCCAGCCCCCCTGCCTGTTCTTCGCCTGAGTCGTCGCAATGGTTCTCGACGCGGGATCAAAAAGGGCGAGTCTGCACGCCTAAACCTCGGACATCTGGCGACACTCAGGAAGTCCTTCGAGAACCGGATCATCGTCACGGACAAAGCAGAGGTGGTAGAGCAAACACCGATGGAGGAGACATGTCTACGTCCCGCACCCTCGCCCTTGCTGCCACCGCAGCGGTCGCGCTGGCTCTCATTGTCGAGTCCGGGCTCGCTTCAGCAAGTGCCGAAGCTTCCCCGGATTCGACCGAGACACACTGCGTCGTCGATGTGATCGGAGAAGAACCCGACGGCGAACTCATCCTCAGCGAGGCCCGCTGTTACAAGACGTTCTCCGAGGCCGTCTCCGATGCCAGCGATGGCGTAGTGCGCATACCCGCCGGCGCGGCGGGAGCCATTCTGTTCCAAGACGAAGGCATTGCCGAGGCACTCTCATCATTCACGCTGGGCACGCACTACGACGGCTACAACGGATCCGGCAGCTCGATCAGTATTGCCGGATCATCGTGCAGTGGCGGCTATTGGAACACCGGGACCACGTGGCGCAACCGCATCTCGTCGTCGCACAACGGCTGTGGTCGTCTCCGCCACTACGACTACGCAAATAAGGGTGGCTCGTATCAAGACACCTACGGTGCCGGCACCACCGACAATCTCGGTTCCCTCAACAACCGGACCGAGTCGGTGTCCTACCACGCAAGCTGATCAATCACAGCTCGGCTGCGCACCAGGCACAGCTACCGTCAGCATGTGGATTCCGCTACTGATGCTGAGGTCATCGCCAGATCGCTCGAGGAACCCGAGGCGTTCTCGGTCATTTTTCAGCGCCACCACGATAGGATCTTCCGCTACATTGCCCGCCGGGTAGGCGCCGACCGGGCCGCGGACCTCACCTCTGAGGTATTCCTCCGCGCCTTCAAGCTTCGGCGCCGATACGACACGTCCCGTGGCTCGTGTCAGCCCTGGCTGTATGGCATCGCAACAAACGTTGTCGGAGATGACCTCCGTCGGTCCCGGCGCCAGCAACGCATCTATCTAGTTGCCGGGAGGCTCGAACCCCAGCCCGACGATCCCTACCAGAAGGCCGACGACCAGCTCACCGCCGCCGCAGTCAGCGGTGAGCTGAACCGTGCTCTCGGATCTTTGCGCACCGGCGACCGGAACGTGTTTCTGCTTTATGGAGTCGAGAGCCTCACCTATCAAGAGACCGCCGACGCGCTCGGCATCCCGATCGGAACCGTCCGCTCACGCATGGCCCGAGCCCGACGCATCATCCGAGAACTGATTCCGGACCTCGAACAAAGAACTTCGCGAGATAGCGGCACACAATTATGAATGACGAACAGCTTGACCAGGTGGTGCGACAGCTGGCCGGGGACCCTCAACCGACCGAGGCCGACCGCCAGGTGACGTGGCGCGCCCTATCCGAGGCAATCCGAACCGAAGAGCTCCAGCGTCGGCCACGGCTGAAAGCTCGCCTGTTCCGGCCGATCCCAGTTACGATCGCCTCGGCTGTCATCGCTGCTCTCGCCTTCGTTGTGGTTGCCGTACAGATCGCACGCCCGACAGCAGCTGAGGCCACACTCGGCGAAATCGCGGCTGCCGCCGAGCTGGTCGAGCCCTCCACAATCCCCGACCAAGAATACGCCTATACACGTTCGGACACTGTTGTCCTCGGCGAGTTTCCGCCCGACACTTTCCCACAAGGGCGAGAGCGGCCGCTTGCGTATCTTCTCCCCCAAACCCGGGAGACCTGGACCGGCGCCGATGACACGGTCCAGCTCCGCACAGCAACCGGCACACCGCTCTTTTTCACGACTGACGACGAAGCTGACTACTACACGGCCGGTCTCGACCTCATCGACGAGGTAGGTGTAGTCAGCACGGAGACTTACGACGGCGTCACATCCATCCTCGACGAACGCACCTGGCCCACCACCCCCGACGAACTCGAAGACGTCCTTCGTCAATCACTGCCACCCGGATATGACCGTCCTGAATCCGTGGAGATCCTCGACCTAGCCCTGGCACTGATCCGCTTGCCCGACGCTCCGCCACCGCTCCGAGCCGCTGCGCTGCGCGTCATCGCCGATCTCGACCTCACCCTCGTTGATCGCCGCCCGGACGGTGGCGGCACCTTCACCACCACATACGATCGACCTCAACCGACAACCATCACTATCACCATCAACGGCACAGGGCAGCTACTCCTCGAGTCCCTCACCCTCATCAACGGCGACACTGGCCTCGGGATACCCCCAGGCACCATCACCGCCGAAACCACCTACGAACCTCCAAGGCTCGTCACTGAACTCAACGGCCCCTGACAACGGCGTACGCTCAGCATCCTGCACCAGTCCTCGTCAGACCTCCTTTTGGTGCGGTTTCGGTGGGCATGGAGCCCGTTTTGTCCGCATTCAGAGGCCCGCTGATATCGGCGCCAGATGCGAAGAGTGAAGCTCGTCTAATCGAGTGGCAAGCGGACCTTTGGGTTCGAGTTGTTGGCGGCTAGCAATGGCTTCGGTGGAAAGTGCCCGTCCCCATTCTCATTCAGGATCCTGCACGGATCCTCGTCAGAGGCCAATTGAGAGGCGACGTCGGATCGATGAGCATCAGACAGATTGACGATCCCTGGGCTCGGTGTGCATAGACATCACGTTTGAGCCGTCCAGCGTCCGTTCTGCGTCCGTCTGAGCTTCCGATCGGAGGCGATCGAGACCCTCCATCGCGGCCTCGTCGACGCCCTCGTAGAGGTGTCCGTAGACGTCGAGCACCGTTCTTGTGAACGCCATGCCGGCTTCGAAGAGTACGTTGGGCCGTGCCTGAGCTGATGGAGCGTGTTCTGGGTCGTCGCGGTTCGATGCGTAGTCGAGTTGCAGGTATGCGATCTCATCCGGAGTCATGAGGACCACGACCGCCTGCGCTGCCGAGAAGGCATGGTCCAACACCTCGCCGATGTACGGGGATCCCGTACCCGTCAGTTGTAACGCCTGACTCCATTCGAGAGGTCGAAGACCAAGCGAGCGCAGGAACTCGAACATCCCATCACGAGCAGTCCTGTTTCGACCGTGGACCACGAATACCGTTGTATCAGCGACTTCGACCATGGCGCGCTGCAGGATAGCCCAAACATGTGTTCGATCCTAGGAGTACCGCGGTCGTGCGGCAGCGTCCCGCCGAGTGGTGGAAATGTGAGGTGACTCTCAGCGGCTCCTCGCCAGGTTAGGCGGCGGGGAGTTCGGGTGTTTGGGGGGTGGTCACCTCCTTGGGTTGTGGCTGGTCGATGAGGCGCATTGATCCTTCGGAGAGGTAGCGACGGTCGGTGGTTTGCCAGTCGTCGTGGGTCTCGGCCAGCACGGCACCGACGAGACGGATCACGGAGGCGTCGTCGGGGAAGATCCCCACGACGTTGGAACGCCGCTTGATCTCTTTGTGGACCCGTTCGAGGGGGTTGGTGGAAGCGATCTTGCGCCAGTGGGCCCGGGGGAACTGGGCGTAGGCGCAGAGGTCGGCTTCGGCGTCATCGAGGAGTTGGGCGGCTTGGGGATACCGTATCTCGAGCATTCCGACCACCTGCCGCAGCTGCTGGCGGGTCGATTCGGGATCGGGCTGGGCGAAGATGGTGCGGACTGTGGCAGCGATCATCTCCTTGTGGCTCTTGGGGACGGCCGCCAACAGGTTTCGCATCAGATGCACCTTGCAGCGTTGCTACGCCGCGCCTTGGAACACCCGGCTGATGGCGAGCTTGAGACCAGCGTGAGCGTCAGAGATCACCAACTTCACGCCGCCCAGGCCGCGGTCTTTCAACGAACGGAGGAACTGGGTCCAGAACACCTCGTCTTCGGAGTCGCCGACGTCGAGACCAAGCACTTCCCGGTTGCCGTCAGCTGCCACCCCGGTGGCGACGACCACCGCTCGAGAGACGATGTGGTGGTCGACGCGGGCTTTGACATAGGTGGCGTCAACAAACACATACGGAAACCCGAGGTGATCGAGCCGGCGGGTACGGAACACTTCGACCTGTTCGTCGATCTCGGCACAGATCCGGCTCACCGTCGACTTCGACACCCCGGTGTCGCAACCCAACGCTTTGACCAGATCATCGACCTTCCTCGTGGAGGTGCCGGTGATGTAGGCGGTCATGATCACCGCCCACAGCGCCTTGTCAACCCGGCGGCGCGGTTCGAGCAGCGACGGGAAGAACGACCCCACCCGCACCTTGGGGATCCTGAGTTCGACATCACCCGCTGGTGTCGACAACAGCCGGCCGCGGCCACCGTTGCGATAGTTCGACCGGGTGTCAGATCGTTCGTGATGTGATGCGCCGATCTGGGCGGTCAACTCGGCGTCGATCAGATCCTGAAGTGCCTGCTCCAACAAGCGGCGGAACAACTCCTTCGTGCCGTCATCGCCAAGACGTGCCAACAGATCGGCGTAGATTGATGCATCATCATGATGGGCCATCGTGTGGTCTCCTCTACGAGCTCGTGGTTGGACTCGCTGAGAATCACACGGTGGCCCCATCCATCGAAGGACCCACCCCCAATTTCCACCACTCCACGGGACGCATACGGTCGTGCCCACTTCGGCGCATCAGCCTGCCGTAGCACATGCGACCCTACGATGACTCCCGATGAAGCTCTGCTACCTCGATGAGACCGGCACCGATGGCGCGAGTCCGCTCGTTGTGTTCGTTGGCGTGATTGCCGACGTCGCCAGGGTTCATCGCACCCGGCTTGAGTTCGAGGAACTGTTTCGGGATCTCGCGGAGCTCCCAAGCAAGGCAATCGCCGAGTTGAAGGGCTCGAGCGTCTACTACGGCAATGGTCGATGGAACGGCGTTGACGGCGAAGCGCGGCACGCCGCGATCGCTCGACTGTGTCATGGGTGTCCGATCGAAAGCACACGCTGGCTCTGGCGGCGCTTGATACGAGTCGTTTCGACGAGTCGGGCCTCCGTGATCTCACTGGGCTCGACATCTGGATGAGTGGTGCCGTTCACATCGCGCTCCAAGCGCAGAAGGCCCATCAACAGATAAGCAAGAACAAGGGAGCGACCTTCCTCGTCTTCGACGAGCACAAGGTCAAGGGCGATGCGCTCGCGGAGCTGCTGTTTGATCCTCCGGGGTGGTCGGACGACTACTACGGTCGCGGCAAGAACCAGATGGCGCTGGACCAGATCACAGATACAGCGTTCTACGCGCGTTCACACCATGTAGGACTTGTACAAGCGGCGGACATCTTCGCCTTCGTCTTCCGACGGTACTCCGAGATATGCGACTACGGTCACGATGAGGGCTACGAGGGTGAACGCGAGCGACTCACAGGCTGGGTCGACATCCTTGGCAGTCGTCTGTTGGCACGTTCTCACCGCTGGCCGAAGCGGACGAAATCGAAGGTTGCGGAGCTAATCACGGATCTTGCCC